>NZ_JBKFAV010000050.1:0-39156 GCF_053345825.1 Methylobacterium sp. C33D | reverse complement strand
GCCGCCCCGAGGAGCCGGCCGCGCCGCGCCGCCGCGACGGCGAGGCCGCGGCGGATGGGGGCGGCCGCCGCCCGTCGCCCGGCACTGCCCGCGAGCCCGGGGCAGGCCTCCGCCCTGTCCGCGCCGGGCTCCCGAAGCGCCATCGCGGGCATCAGCATCCCGTGCAGACGCGGGCGATGATCCGCTGCGCCCGGGCGTGCTCCCGCTCCACGGCGGGGGTCCGGAGGTCCAGACCCGTCCGGAACGGGCGTGCGGGGATGATCGCCGCGAGGCCCGGAACGTCGGATTGCGCGAAGCGCGGGACCGGCTGGGCCCGCGCCTCGGTCGGGGCCGCCAGGACCATCAGCAGCGTCCCGATCGCGGGGGCCGCGGCGGCGCGTGTACGGTGAAGGATCATGATCTCGTGCTCCTCGTGGTGGAGCAGGCAAAGTAAAAATCCGATCTTTCACCGCGATTTCAGCAGATCGGAAAACAATGACAGCAGACATGGGGCGCGATCGACGGACGTGCGCGGGATCGTTGCCGGGACGGTCGCGGCCGGGAGCCGGGCGCGTCGCCCGGACACGCGAACGGCACCCGGTCCGCCGGACCGGGTGCCGTGAAGGGCGCGAGCGGAGCGCCGTCCCCGCCGGGACGGCCACGGGGTCGCGGGCGGTGGGCGGTTCAGGCGGCGCTGCGCGCGCGGCCGCCGTGGCCGGACAGGATCCGCAGGATCTCGGCCTTCGCGTCGTACGTGGCGAACTCGGCGGCGAGGCGCCGCGCCTCCCGGCGATGGCCGGGGGCGTCGAGCACGGTCCGCACCGCCTGCCGGATCGCCTCCGGCGTCGGGTCGTTCGCCGCGAGGTCGATCCCGGCGCCCGACCACGCGATGCGGGCGTTCACGTCGGCCTTGTCCTCGGTGAGGCCGGCGGCGACGAGGGGGATCCCGTGGCTCAGGGCCTGGTTCACGCTCCCGTAGCCGCCATTGGTCACCATGGCGTCGACCCGGGGCAGCAGCCACTCGAAGGGCAGGTAGGGCGAGAGCCGCGCGTTGGCCGGGATCGGGCCCGGGACGGCGTCGAGCCCCCGGCCGCCGCCCGTCACCACGGTCAGGATGTCGGGCTCGTCGGCCAGCGCCCGGAGGGCGGGGCCGACGAGCAGGCCGAAATCGTGGTTCGCGACCGTGCCCTGCGTGACCAGCACGACCTTGCGGGCGCCGTCGAGGTCGGCCGCCCAGGGCGGGAGCGCCGCCTGCCCCGGGACGATCGGCAGGGCGCCGATGAAGCGCACCGTCGGCGGCCGCGGGAACGGGTACTCGAAACTCGGCACGGTGAGCTGCAGGTAGGTGTCGGCGAGCCGCACCACCGCGTCGAACAGCGGCCAGGGCGGGGCGGCCCGGCCGAGTTCCGCCAGCTTGGCGGCGAGGCTCAGCCCGACCGGCCGGTCGACCGCGGCGTCGTAGGCCTCGGCGATGCGGCCGTAGGCGGCCTCCTGCTCGGGCGTCTCGGCCGGCGGGAGGCCCAGGAAGGCCGGAGCCCGGTCGGGCCGCGCGCAGTGCAGGATCGAGGTGCCGCACAGGACGATGGCGGGGCGCTCCGCGCGCGGCCCCAGCAGCAGCGGCAGGGTGCCGAAGAACATGTCGTCGCCGATCACCACCGAGGCCGGGAAGGCCCGCAGCGCCGCGCGCAGGCCGCGCGCCTGGTCGGGGATCCGGTCGACGAAGATGCGCTCCATGGCGACGCGCAGCCAGTCCGGTCCCGGTGCGATCCGGGCCAGCTCGGGCACGACCGCGCGGAGGTCGCGGCCGTCGAAATCCGCCGCGCCCGGCAGGGCCATGAAGCGGGCGCCAGACGCCACGACGCGGTCGCGGAAGGCCGAGCCCGAGAGGACCATGACCTCGTGTCCGTCCGCGGTCAGCATGTGGGCGATGGCGAGGAGGGGATTGAGATGGCCCGTGGCGGGCGTCGAGCAGAGGAGGACCTTCATCGTCTGTCCTTTCCGTGAGGGGCATGAGGGCGCCGGGCGATCGCGGCTTGATCGCCGGGGCGTCCGGGAGCGAGGCTGGGGGCGGCCCGTTACGGCACGGCTGCGGCGCGGGCCCGAAGCGGCTACGGCTGCAACGGGCCCGCGGGGCGCGCGGGCGCTAGGCGGCGACCCGCAGCGCGTCGATGCGGCGGATGCCGCTGTGGCCCCGGAGGACCGGCATCGCGCCGGTCAGGCGCAGGCGCGGGGCGAGGCGCAGCACGGCGCCCAGTCCCTCCTCCAGCTCGACCCGCGCCAGGGCCTCGCCGATGCACCGGTGCGCGCCGCCGCCGAAGACCGGATGGAGGCGCGGGAGGTCGGTGCGCCGGATGTCGAACGCGTCGGGACGCGCGTAGACCGTCTCGTCCCGCATCGCCGACAGCGTCGAGAGCAGCATCAGGCTTCCGGCCGGCACGACGCGCCCGTCGAGGGGGATGTCCTCCCGGGCGACCCGGCCGGCGGACCCGGCGCTCGGCTCGTAGCGGAGCGACTCCGCCACCGCGGCCGGGATCAGGTCGGGGTCGCGGCTGACCGCCGCCCACTGCTCGGGATGCTGCAGCAGCAGCGCCACCTGCATGGCGCCCGCGACCCGGGTCGTGTCGGTGCCGCCGATGATCATCTGCACGAGCTGGATCACCACCTCCTGCGGCGTGAGTTCGCCGGCCGCCTCGGTCTCCGCCAGGAAGCGCGACAGGAAGTCGGCGCGGGGCGCCGACCGGCGCGCGGCGAGGATCGCCGCCACGTAGTCCCGCAGCGCGACCGCCGCCGCCTCCAGATCCGGGATGTCCTCCGGTCCGAAGGTGAAGCTCAGCACCCGGGAGACCTCGTAGGCGAGCTGCGTGAACCGGGGGATGTCGTCGCGCGGCAGGCCGAGGATGTCGGCGATGACCTGGGCCGGGATCTGCGCGGTGTAGCGCGCGACGAGGTCGACCTCCCCCTCCCCCAGCCAGTCGCGGACGAGGCCCTCCGCGGCGACCCGGATCCGGGGCCGAAGGCCCTCGATCAGGCGCGCCGCGAAGGTGCGGGTGAAGGGCGAGCGGCGCCGGCGGTGGACCGCGCCGTTGGCCGTGAGCATGCCGTGCGCGAAGATGTCGAACAGCGCGCCCGCGGGGATCGCGCGCGATTCCGGATAGAGCGTCTCCGTCGCCTGGGCGCGGGGATCGCGCATCAGCAGATCGACGTCGCGGGCGCGGAGGATGAGGACGCCCGCGACCTCGTGGCCGACGAAGGGCAGCCGGGGCCGCCAGGCGCGGAACACGCCGTGCGGGTCGGCCTCCAGCTCCGCCACCGTCAGCGTCGGGACGGCCGTTCGTGTCAGATCTCCGGTCGCATTCATCCTTGAGGTCTCGCTGCTGTGTTGCGCGAGAACCTTCGGAAGTCCGGGCTACAGGACGATTGCAGGAGCTTGGCCGATGATTACAGCCCTAACACGCGGTGCGGCCGGTCAGGCCGGCGCGCCGGCCGCCCCCGGCCCGGCACGTGCGCCGGCTCCGAGGTCGACCGGGGCGCCGACCTGTGCGGAAGAGCACGTCCGGCGCCGCGCGTTTGGTGTGTGAAGTGTTCCGAAATCATGCCGTAACTTGACCCTTCGAGAAAGGGACCGCTTCGCAGAAGGAGAAGTCCTCATGGTTGCAGGGCGGGCGAATACGGACGACGTCTTCGAGACGCTGCTCCGACGGACGATCACGGACTTCGTGATCGGCGGTATGGACCACGGGAATTCGGACGAGGACGCGCTCATTGTCCGCCTGAGGCACTACGAGCTGCGGGCGCGCGAGGAGCAGCTGAGCTCCCAGACGCTCCAGGTCATCTCGTCGGCGCGGCGCCTGCTGGGCGACCGGACGGAGGCGGGCCGGGCGTCCTGACGCGCCCCGCCCGTCCGGCGGCGGTCCCGTGGCGTCCCGCTACCGCCCGCGGGGCCTCAGGCCCACCGCCAGGAAGCGCTCGAGCATCGCGTTGACCTGCTCGGCCACCTCGATCGTGTTGAAGTGGCCCGCCAGCAGCGTCTGGGCGGTCACGAGCTGCGGGCAGAGCTCCCGCAGCCGGTCGAGGTCGCGGGCCGCCGCCACCAGCGGCACGTCCGCCGAGATGTAGGCCATCGGGATCCGGCAGGCGCGCGCGGCCGGGACGGGATCGTGGCCCAGCACCATGTCGCGCAGCGCCCCGTAGGCGACGTGCTGCGGCGTCCGCTGGCAGCCGCCGAGGATGAACGTCTCGAAGATCGCCTTCCGCCGGGCCGGGTGATCGTGGTCGCCGCCGATCGCCCAGGCCATCTCCCGGATGACGGACCGGTAGTCCGGGCCGCCGACGCCCGCCAGCAGCCGCTCGATCTCGGCGCCGCCCGCCCTGTCCGCCGAGGGCAGGACGATCGAGTCGATCATGACGAGGCCGGCGGCGAGGTCGGGATGGCGGCCGCACAGCTCCAGCGCAACCGCGCCGCCGAAGCTGTGGCCGACGACGACCGGCTTCGCGAGGCCCAGCGTCCGGCACTGCCACGCGACGTCCTCGGCGAAGCTCTCGACCGTGTAGTCGCGCTCCGGCGCGTCGCTGGCGCCATGGCCGCGCAGGTCGACCGCCACGACGCGGCGCGTCCTCGCGAAGTGCCGGATCTGCGGCGTGAAGATGCCGTGATCGCCGGTCCAGCCGTTGATCAGCAGCAGCGGCTGGCCCTCGGGGTTGAGCGGCCCGGCCTCGATATGGGCGAGGCGGCCGCCGTCGCGCGTCAGGTGGAGGGGCGGCCAGGGGGGTGGGTCGAAGATCATGCGGGTTCTCCGTGGGGCTGGGCGGGGGCGCGGGTCGCGGTTCGGGCGAGACCCGCGTGGGCGGCGGCGGCCGCGAGGCAGCAGCCGAGCATCACGGCGGCCATCGACAGGGCGGACCGGCCGTCGAAGAACCGGGCGACGAGGTCGCTGGCGACGGCCGCCCCGAGCATCTGCAGGGAGACCGCGACGGCGCTGGCCGCGCCCGCGTCGTCCGGGTTGCGCTCCGTCGCGCCGTGCATGGCGTTGGGCGAGACGAGGCCGAAGGCCAGGGCCACGCCGACCATCGCGGCGACCACCGGCCCGGCCGCGGGCGGCCGGGCCAGCGCGGCGGCGAGGAGCAGGGCCGCGGCGCCGGTCGCCAGGGCGAGGCCGGCGGCGATCACCCGCGGCGGGGGCACGCCCCGGGCCGCGAGCCGCCCGTTCAGGACGGCGCCCGCCATCACCGACAGGGAGCTCGCCCCGAAGACCAGCCCGTAGGCCAGCGGATCGAGGCCGAGGGCGTCGACGAAGACCAGCGCCGAGCCGGTGATGTAGGCGAAGACCGCCCCCGCCGCCGCGGCGTTGCACAGGGCGTGGCCGAGGAAGACCCGGCTCGCCAGGATCCGCCGGTAGCCGCGCAGGATCCCGGAGGCCGGCCCGGGATCCGCGGCGCGCCGCAGGGGCTCGTCGATGTGCCGGATCGCCACCAGGGCCGCCAGGGCGGCGGCGACCGGCGCGGCGTGGATCAGGCGCCAGCCGCCGAGGTCCATCAGCCCGGCTCCGACGGTCGGGGCCACCGTCGGCACCACGTTGATGGTGAGGACGACGAACGACATGCGGGCGCGCGCCGCCTCGCCCTCGAACAGGTCGCGCACCGTCGCGAGGACCGCCATGCCCGGGCCCGCCGCGCCGATCCCCTGCAGGGCCCGGAACAGCAGGAAGTCCGGCAGCGTCCGCGCCGCGCCGCAGCCGAGGCTGCCGGCGACGAGGAGCAGGCAGCCGCAGACGACGGCCGGCTTGCGGCCCAGCCGGTCCGAGACCGGCCCGTAGACCAGCAGCGCGCCCCCGAAGCCGAGCAGGTAGACGCCCATGGCCGCGCCCATCGCGGTGGCCGGGACGTGCAGCGCGGCCGCCGTGTCCGACAGGCTCGGCAGGATCATGTCGATCCCGAAGGTGGGGAGCGCCGCCAGCAGCCCCAGCAGCGCCGAGAAGGCGGCCGAGCCGGGGCGGATGCGGGGATGCGCCGGCGCGGCGGCGCGGATCAGGCCCAAAGCCGGTCCCCGCCCCGGTCCGCGCCCCGGTCCGCGCCCCGGTCCGCGCCCCGGTCCGCGCCCCGGTCCGCGCCCCGGTCCGCGCCCCGGTCCGCGCCCCGGTCCGCGCCCCGGTCCGCGCCCCGGTCTCCGCCCCGGTCCGCGGGATCAAGGCGGGCCGCCACCATCGCGTCGATCTCGCGGACGAGGCCGCCCGCGTCGAGATCCGCCCGCACGGCTGCCCCGAGAACCGCGGCGGCCCTGCGGAAGCCCGGCTCCGCCAGGAGCCGGCGCGCCGCCGCGGCGATCTCGCCCTCGCCCGCGCCGGCGGGAAGGCGCAGGCCGGCGCCGCGCTGGACCACGCGGGCGGCGTTGTCGGCCTGGTCGCGGGCGAGCGGGATCACCAGCAGCGGCACGCCGTGCAGCAGCGCGCGGCTGACCGTGCCGTGGCCGCCCTGGCACACCACCAGGTCGGCCCACGCCATGAGGGCGTCGTGGGAGGCGGCCGCCACGACCCGGACGGCGGCGGGGGCGTCGAGGTCCCCGGCCCCAACATGCGGCCCGGTGGTCACGACGGTCTCGGCCCCGACCGTCCCGACGGCGCGCGCGACCCGTCGCAGCAGCTCGGCCTGGTTCTGGGCGCCGGTGCTGCCGGCGACGAGGATCCGCGGCCGCCCTGCCCCGGGCCACGCGGTCAGCGCGCCGCGGGACCAGCCCGGCTCGTCGAGCAGCGGGCCGATGTAGCGGTAGTTGGCGGGCAGCGCCCGCGTGTCGAAGTCGAAGGCGCGGCTGACGGCCAGCAGGACGCGGTCGGCCCGATCGAGATGGGCGAAGGCGCTGGCGACCGCCGGCCGCCCGAAGGCCCGCCGCGCGGCGTTGAGCGCCGGCCGGCCCCGCTCCATCGCCGACACGATCGCGGCGGTCGCCGCGTCCACCGCGTCCCGCTCCGCCTCGGTCCGCGGCGGCGCCAGGCCGCTCGCGGCCGGCGGAATGCCGGGGATCGGGCGGATGCTGATATGCGGCGACAGGACCGCGTGCGGCAGGTCGGCCGCCTCGGCCGCCAGGGCGCAGCCGGGCAGGAGGTCCAGGCTCAGGACGGCGTCGGTCGGGAGGCGGCGGATCTCGTCGAGCGTGTCGGCCGCGTAGGCGCCCGCCGGGGCGAACATCGTCCGGCGCAGCCAGTCGGCGAGATCCGAGAAATCGGCCGGATCGGCGTCGAGGCCGGTCGGGGCCCGGCGCCACCCGACGAACGGGAAGCCCGCCGTCGCGACCTCGCCGCACATCGCCGGGTCGGCCATGACGCGCGGGCGGTGCCCCGCCCGGCGCAGCTGCCGGGCCGCCGTGAGCACGGGACTGAGATTGCCCGTGGTGCCCCACGAGATGCAGAGGACATGGAGCGGCATGATCTGGTGTCCCAAGCTGATCGCGCGCGGGCGCGAGGCTCGCCCTGGTCGAGGGCAGGTCCCGCGGCGCGGGCGCGCGAGAGGGCCGCGATCGGGCGGGCCCGGCTGGATGAATTCAGGTCAGGATGCGCTATCGACGGCTGGAAAATCGGATCTACAGTCGAGTTTTGCTGCCGATCTCGCGCAGGAAGTCGACGTAATCGGGATGGATGCTGTGGATGCACCCGCCGAACGCGAAGCTGATCACCAGCGCGTCGAGCAGCCGCCGTCCGAGGCCGCCGCCCGCCGGTCGCGCGGCCGCGACCGGAGACGAACCCGGGCCGTCGCGCTCCCGCGCGGGGCGTCCCGGCCGCCCGCCAAGGTCAGCCGGCGGCGTCCGGCAGTCGCGGCGGGACTTGCCGAAGTGTCGTCGCCGGCGCGGACGGATCTCCGGGGTCGCGGCGTCGGGCATGATCACCTCTCTATTGCGAGAGCAGGATCGTGATTTTTGCGGGTTACATCCCCGTGTCTGACCGAGATGTTTCAAGTTACGACGGTAACAGAGCGGAAGTCCGATTGTCCGATACGGTACAGGCCGGCGCGAATGCTCGCGCTGTGCTGTCACGCACAATGTGAAGCGCGCAATCTTTTAGCGGCCGTGATATCAACTCGGCCGTGTAAGGCCCGATGACCGGACGCGCCCAGATGGGCCGACGGGGCGGGCCGGCGACGGTCGCGGAGGTCTTCCGGGTGGCGCTATCCGCCCGGCCGGATGCCTCTCCCGCCCCCGAGCCGGCACGTCGGGATCGTGCCGTCGCGGCAGGCCGCCGCGAACCGGAGGTGGCCATGATCGAATCCAGTCTGGACAGAGGGCAGGGTCGGAGCGCGCGCTCCGGCACGACCCGCATCCTCCTCGTGGAGGACGATGCGGGCATGCAGCGCATCGTCTCGGACCACTTCGCCGACCACGACGTCGCCGTGACCCCGGCGACCGACCGGGCCGAGGCGGAGAAGCGGCTCGCGGAGGCCGAGTTCGACCTCGTCGTGCTGGATCTGCGGCTCGGCTCCGAGAACGGGCTCGACCTGCTGCGCGACCTGCGGACCCGGAGCGACCTGCCGGTCATCATCACCACCGGCCATCGCCGGGACGAGATCGACCGGGTGATCGGCCTCGAACTCGGCGCCGACGATTACCTCGTGAAGCCCTACGGCCTGCGCGAGCTGCTCGCGCGGGTGCGGGTCATCCTGCGGCGGTCCGAGGTGGCGCCCGCCCCGGCGCGGGTCCAGGAATCCCATCGCAGCCGCTTCGACGGCTGGGTGCTCGACCGGCGCCGCCGGCGCCTCACCAACCCCGACGGCGCCGATGTCGCGCTCAGCAAGGGCGAGTACGCCCTGCTGGTGGCCTTCCTCGACGCGCCCCAGCGCCCGCTCAGCCGCGAGCACCTCCTGCAGGCCACGCGCGTCCACGAGGATGTGTTCGACCGCAGCATCGACGTCCAGATCCTGCGGCTGCGCCGCAAGCTGGAGGTGGATCCGAGCGCGCCGCGCCTGATCGTCACCGAGCGCGGCGTCGGCTACGTCCTCAACACGACCGTCGAGAAGCTGTAGCCGTGCCCAGGTTCCGGCCCGGCCGCTGGCGCGTCGCGATCGCGACGCTCCTCGGCAGCGCCGCGGCGATCCTCGCCGCCGCCGCCCACGAGAAGCCGGCCGAGGCCGCGCTCTCCGCCGAGGCCGCGGATGCGCTGGGGGTGATCACGCCGGTGCCGAGCACCCTGGGCGCGGACCCGGATCGCGCCGCCATCGGCCGGCTGCTCTTCGGTGACACGCGGCTGTCGCGCGGGGGCGACCGGGCCTGCATCACCTGCCACGACATCCGCGCCAGCGGCGCGAGCGCGGTCCCGCGGAACCTGACCGCCGACGGCACGCCGGTCCCGCGCAACACGCCCACGGCCTTCAACGCGGCGCTCAGCTTCCGGCTGGGCTGGGCCGGCGACATCCCGAGCCTGCCCGAGCAGGCCGAGCTCGCCCTGACGCGGCCCGAGTTCCTGGGCGGGGCCTGGCCCCGGATCCTCGACACGGTCCGCGGCGACCCGGTGCTCGCCCCGATGTTCCTGGCCGCCTACGGGCGCGCGGCCGATCGGGAGGCGGTGATCGACGCGATCAACAGCTTCGAGCGCACGCTCCTCACCCCGGACAGCCGCTTCGACCTGTGGCTCCGCGGCGACGCCCGCGCCATCACCGACGCGGAGCACGCGGGCTACGACCTGTTCCGGCGGATCGGCTGCGCGTCCTGCCACCAGGGCGTCAATGTCGGCGGCAACCTGTTCGAGAAGGTCGGGATCTTCGTCACGATCCCCAACAAGGTCGCCGAGGTGCTGCGGGTGCCCAGCCTGCGCAACGTCGCGGTGACGGCGCCGTACTTCGACGACGGCGGGATCGCCACGCTCCCCGAGGCGGTGCGGCTCATGGCGCGGGCGCAGCTCGGCCGGGAGCTCACCCCGGCGCAGGTCGACGCGATCGTCGCCTTCCTCGGGACCCTGACCGGCACCTTCGAGGGCCGGCCGCTGACCGCGCCCGCGGCCCCCCTCTCGGCGCCCCTCTCGGCCCCCGCCGCGGCCCAAGACACGACCCCAGACACGACCCCCGACGCGGGGCCCCGGGACGGCGCGCCGCGGCCATGAGGTTGATCCTGCAGGCCCTCGTGTCCGGCGCGCTGCTCGCGGCGCTGCTGACGTGGCTCCTGATCAACGGCAACGGCGGGATGGAGGCCGCCTACGTGGCGACCCAGCGGACCGTCGACGCCCTGGCGCTGGCCGAGTCGCGCATGCAGCACGACGTGCTGCGGGCCCGGACCGGGCTCCTGCGCAACTACGATCCGATCGTCGCCCACCTGCGCGAGGTGCAGAAGGCCGTGGCCGACCTGACGGCGAGCAACGCCGGCGATGCCGACGTCCGGGCGCTGGGCGAGGCGGTGGACCGGGAGGCCGAGATGGTCGAGCGGTTCAAGACCGGCAACGCCCTCGTGCAGAACTCGATCGCCTACTTCGATTCGCTCAGCGACCGGCTGTCCGAGTCCGACATCGCCCCCGGACTGGCGCGCGCGGTGGCCGCGCTCCAGATCCGCGTCTCCGAACTCGTGCGCGACTCGACGCCCAAGCGCCTCGCCGACATCCGCACCCGTCTGGAGACGCTGCACGACACCGAGGGGGCGGCCGCCCGGGCGGGCGACGTGGACGCGATCGTCCTGCACGGGCGCCAGCTCCTGGAACTGCTGCCGCACGTCGACGCGGTCACGCGCTCGCTGCCGGCCTCGTCGAGCGAGCAGGCCCGCCAGGCGCTGCTGGACGCCCGGCGCAGCCTCCGCGACCGGCAGCAGGCCCGGGCGGACGGGTTCCGCCTCGCGCTCTACGCCGTCGCCCTCGCGCTCCTCGCGCTGGTGGTCCGCGCGGGCGTGCTGATGCGGGCCGGCACCCGGATCCTGCGCCGGACCGTGGCCTTCCAGACCGTCGTGGCGCAGGCGGCCAACCGGTTCCTGGCGAGCCAGCCCGACGAGACCGCCACGCGCATCGTGGACGTCCTCGCCATGGTGGGCGCGGGTCTCGACACGGACCACGGCTACGTCCTCATGCTCGACGGCACCGGCGCCGTGCACCTCTGGAACCGGTCCGGCCTCGCGCCGCCGAGCGGCTGGCCGGCGGCGCAGCAGGCCCTCGTCCACGACGTCGCGGCCGCCGCCAGCGACCTCATCTTCGTCGAGGTGGCGGACGAGACCGGGCCGCCGGCGCTGCGCCGGTCCCTGGCCGAGCGCGGCGTCGTGTCGTGGGCCTGCGCGCGGCTGCGCCGGGGCGAGCGCATCGTCGGCCTGCTGTGCTTCGAGCGCACGACCTCCGGCCTGCCGCCGTGGCTGCGGCACTCGCGCGGCCTGCTGCAGGTCGTCGCCGACAGCTTCGCCGCCGCCCTGGAGCGGCAGCATGTCTGGGCCGAGCGCCGGGAGATCGAGGCGGCCCTGCGCCGGGCGCAGCGGCTCGAGGCGATCGGCACCTTCGCGAGCGGGGTCGCCCACAACATCAACAACGTGCTCAACGTCATGCTGGGCCACGCCGAGATCGCCGGGGACGCCCTGCCGGCCCATCCCGGGCGGGCGGCCGAGCATCTCGGGCTGCTGGTCCAGGCCGGCGGCCGCGCCCGCGAGATCGCCGGTCAGATCCTCGATTTCGGCCGTCGCGGGCGGTCCGCGCAGTGCACCAGCGCGGCGGACGCGGTGGTGCACGAGACCGTGGCGCAGATCCGCGCCTCCACGGCCGGCCCGGCGTCCATCCGGCTCGCGGGCACCGCGGAGGGCGCCCGCGTCGGCGGCGAGCCGGCGCAGCTCCAGCAGGTGGTCCACAACCTGATCCGCAACGCCGTCCAGGCCTCCGCGCCCGGCGAGGCCGTCGACGTGCGGCTCGACCGCGTCGCCCTGCCGCGTCCCGCCGCCCTGAGCCACGGCAGCCTGCGGCCCGGCGCCTACGTCCGGATCCGCGTGTCCGACGCCGGCCGCGGCATGGACGAGGCCACGCTCGCGCGGATCTTCGAGCCGTTCTTCACCACCCGCCCGGCCGGGACCGGGCTGGGGCTCGCCACGGCCTACGAGTTCGTCCAGGAGCACGACGGCGCCTTCGACGTGCGCAGCGCGCCGGATCAGGGCAGCACCTTCGCGGTGTGGCTGCCCGTGATCCCGCGGGCCGAGGGCGGCGCGGCGGCCGGTGGGACCGTCATGCTGGTCGGGCGCACGCGCCGGTCGGTCCAGGACGACGAGGAGACGCTGGCGGCCCTGGGCTACGAGCCGGTCGGCTACGCGGATCCCGAGGCGGCCCTGACCGTCCTGCGGCGGGAGCCGGGACGGTTCGATCTGCTGATCGTCGAGAATCGCCTCGCCGACCTCTCGGGCATCGCCTTCGCGCACCGGGCCGCGCGGATCTCCGGGCGGCCGATCGTGCTCTCGCTGTCGGCGACCGACGCGGTGCAGCCGGAACTCCTCGCGGCGGTCCCCGTCGCCGACATCCTCCGGCGGCCGTGGCGCTCGAACGCCCTGGCGCTGACGCTGCGGCGCCATCTCGCCCCCGCCGACCCGGCGCGCCGCCCGGCCGCCGTCTCCTGAGGGGCCGGCGGCATCAGGATCCTGCGAGCCGGCCGCGCGGGCGCCATCCTGGCTTTGACAAGCTCGGCGTCTCGTGGGACCGGTCTGGCATGCCGGGCGACCAGATGCGCGATGCCGCCCCGACGATCGAACGGGCCGGGTGGATGTTCGCCGAGACCCCGTCGTTCGATGCCTCGCTGGCGCGCGCCGCAACGCGGCCGGCCCCCCGGCCGATCGGGCGGGGCCGGCATCCGACCCCGTCGCCCGAGGATCCCCCGATGCCCTTCGAAGCCGCGTCCGGACGCCATGCACGGGAGATCTGACGCCCCGATCCGCGCCCCGGCCTTCCTCGCCGATGGCGGCGCGATGGGCGTGCTCCTGCACGCGCACGACTGGGACAGCACGCCCCTCGGAGCGCCGTTCGCCTGGCCCGAATCCCTGACGACCCTCGTCGGGGTCATGGTCGGCGCGAACCAGCCGATGTTCATCCTCTGGGGCCCGGAGCGGCGGCTCCTGTACAACGATCGCTACGCGCGGATCCTCGGCGACCGGCATCCCGCCGCCCTCGGCCGTGACTACCTCGCGGTCTGGGACGCGATCGGAGCCGGCCTCTCGCCTCTGGTGGACAGGGCCTATGCCGGGCGGCCGGTCCACACGGCGGAGGGCGAGCACGTCCTCCACGGAGGCGACGGCGCCGACGCGGCGCGCCTGTCCCTCTCGCTGGTGCCCGTCCGGGACACGGCCGGGACCGTCGCCGGCCTCGTCGGGACCTGCACGGCGCTCCCCGGCCCGGGGCCCGCCGCGTGCCGCCCGGGCGAGACGGAGGCGTCGCGCCGGGACGACGAGGAGCGGCAATCCTTCCTGCTCGATCTCAGCGACAGGCTGCGCCCGCTGACCGCGCCGGCGGAGATCGTCGAGGTGGCTTCCCGGCGCCTCGGCGAGCGCGTCGGCGCGAGCCGCGTCTTCTACGCCGAGATCTGCGGCAGCCTGATGAAGGTCGAGCGGGAATACGTCCGGGGCGTCGGCTCGATCGTGGGGGAGCATTCCCTGGCGGCGTTCGGCCCGGACCTGCTGGCCGCCTACCGCGACGGGACCGTGGTCGCGGTCGAGGACGTGGCGGCGGATCCCCGGTTCAGCGACGCGGCGCGCGCCGGCCTCGGGTCCCGCGAGGTGGCGGCCTTCGTCGACGTCGTGCTGTTCCGCGGCGCGGAATGGGTGAGCCTGCTGGCGGTGCAGAGCGCGGTGCCGCGCGCCTGGAGCACCGCCGAGGGCAACCTGATCCGCGAGGTCGGCGAGCGCATGAAGGCGGCGATCGAGCGCGCCCGCGCCGAGGCGGCCCTGCGCAAGAGCGAGGAGCACCTGGCGGCGATCTTCGCCGGCGCCTCGGTCGGCCTGTCCGAGGTGGATGCCGCGGGGCGCTTCCTGCGGGTGAACACCGAACTGTGCCGCATCCTCGGACGCCCGGCCGAGGCGCTGCTGCGGCTCGGCATCGCCGACGTCACCGATCCCGCGGACCGGTCGCCGAGCGCGGCCGCCCTGGCGCAGGCCCTCGGGACCGACCGCAGCGTCGCCCTCGACAAGCGGTATCTCCGTCCGGACGGCAGCGCGATCTGGGCCAGCAGCAGCATCCGGCGCCTCGACGACGCCGACGGCAGGCTCAAGAGCCTCCTGATCGTCACGGTCGACCTGAGCCGGCGCAAGGAGGCCGAGCAGCGCCTGGCCGAGAGCGAGCGCCGCCTCCAGGACCTGAACGAGACCCTGGAGCTGCAGGTCTCCGAGCGCACCGCGGAGCGCAATCTCTTCGCCACGATCGTCGAGAGAACCGACATCATGGTGATGGCGGCCGATCTCGACTACAACATCCTGGCGATCAACAAGGCCAATGCGGACGAGTTCGCGCGCATCTACGGCGTGACGCCGCGGGTGGGCGACAACATGCTCGACCTGCTGGCCGACCAGCCGGAGCACCAGGCGCAGGTGCGGGCGGCATGGGGGCGCGGGCTCGCCGGCGAGGAGTTCACCCTGGTCGAGGCGTTCGGCGACGCGGAGCGGGCGCGCCCCTCCTACGAGATCAGCTTCCGCACCCTGCGCGACGCGCGGGGCGAGCGCACGGGCTGCTACCAGTTCGTCGTGGACGTCACCGAGCGGCTGCGCGACCAGGCCGAGCTGGCCCAGGCGCAGGAGGCGCTGCGCCAGTCCCAGAAGCTGGAGGCGGTCGGCCAGCTCACCGGCGGCGTCGCCCACGACTTCAACAACCTGCTGACCATCATCCGCTCGTCCGTCGACTTCCTGCGGCGGCCCGACCTGCCGGAGATCCGCAAGCGCCGCTACCTCGACGCGGTCTCCGAGACCGTGGAGCGGGCCGCGAAGCTGACGGGCCAGCTGCTGGCCTTCGCCCGCCGGCAGGCCCTCAAGCCCGAGGTGTTCGACGTCGGCCAGAGGGTGCGGGCGATCGCCGACATGCTCGACACGCTGACCGGCGCGCGGGTGCAGGTCGTGACCGAGGTGCCGGAGGCGACCTGCCTGGTCCGGGCGGATGTGAGCCAGTTCGAGACCGCGCTCGTCAACATGGCGGTCAATGCCCGCGACGCCATGGACGGGGAAGGCACGCTGATCCTGCGCGTGACCTGCGGCGCGGCCCTGCCGGCCATCCGCGGCCATGCCGGCTCGCGGAGGCCCTTCGCGGCCGTGTCGCTGATCGACACCGGCACGGGCATCCCGCTCGAGCAGATCGGGCGGATCTTCGAGCCGTTCTTCACCACCAAGGCGGTGGGCAAGGGCACCGGCCTCGGCCTGTCCCAGGTCTTCGGCTTCGCCAAGCAGTCGGGCGGCGACGTCGACGTGCGCAGCACCCTCGGTGCGGGCACCGCGTTCACGCTCTACCTGCCGGAGGTGCGGTCCGAGGAGCGGCCCGCCGGTGACCGCCTGCAGGATGCTGACCTCGCACCGCTCGGGAGCGGGCAGCGCGTCCTGGTCGTGGAGGACAATGTCGGCGTCGGCCAGTTCGCGACGCAGATCCTGGAGGATCTGGGCTACCGGCCGACCTTGGCGTCCACCGCCGAGGACGCGCTGGAGGAGCTCGGCCGGGCGGGGAACCGGTTCGACCTGGTCTTCTCGGACGTGGTGATGCCCGGCATGGGCGGCGTCGCGCTCGCGCAGGAGCTCCGGAGGCGCGCGCCGCAGGTGCCCGTGGTGCTGACCTCCGGCTACAGCCACGTGCTCGCGCAGTCGGACACCCACGACTTCACGTTGCTGCACAAGCCGTACTCGGCCGAGCAGCTCAGCCGCATCCTGCATCAGGCCCTGGGCCTGCGCCGGAAGGCCGGCGCGCTCGCCGATCCGTCCTGAAGCCGGGCTCCCGCCTCGGGATCCCGGACCCCCGGCCCGGGACCGGGGCGGTTCGCCGCCGCCCCCAGCCCGCCTCCCCTCATCCCGCTCTGGCCCACGCCACCGCGTCGGCGCCGGCGGCCAGGCGCATGGGGCACGACGGGTCCGTCGCCGCGCGCCACACCGCCTCCGCCACGTCCGAGGGCCGGGTCAGGGCCTCGCCCGGCTGCTGGAAGCCGGCGAAGACCTGCGCGGCCACCGCCGCGTAGGCCTCGGGGATGTCCAGGCCCATGCGCGCGCGCGCGTTGGCGCCGAACGCGGTCTCCGGGGCGCGGCCGGGAATGACCAGCCGGGCGCGGATGCCGAACGGTTCGAGCTCCAGCGCCAGGGACTCGGTGAAGGCGTTCACCGCCGCCTTGCTCGCCGTGTAGACCGACAGCAGATGCAGCGGGCGCTGCGTCACGCTCGACGTGACGTTGACGACGACGCCCGAACGGCGCGCCCGGAAGTGCGGCAGCACGGCCCGGGTCATCGCGATGGTGCCGAGGGTGTTCGTCTCGAACACCTCGCGCGCGGCCTCGATCGGGACGCCCTCCAGCGCGTTCAGGAGCCCGACGCCGGCGTTGTTGACCAGGACGTCGACCGCTCCGGCCGCCGCGACCGCGCGGGCGATGCTGTCGCGATCGGTCACGTCCAGCGGCAGCAGGTCGAGACGGTCGGACGGCGGCAGCAGGTCGCTCCGCGGCCTGCGCATCGTGGCGACCACGCGCCAGCCCCGCGCGAGGAACGTGCGGGCCGTCTCCAGGCCGAAGCCGGACGAGCAGCCGGTGATCAGGATCGTGTTCATGGGAACTCCCGTGCGGAAGGGGCAGCGGGGTGATAGGGAGCTCGGGCCGGACCCGATACGTGCGCAAGTCCGGTTCGCATTGGCGAGCGTCCGAGAATGCCCGATCCGCTCACCCAGGTGGTCGGCCTGCTCCGGCCGAGTGCCCCGCTGTCCAAGCTCGTCACCGGATCCGGTCCCTGGACGGTGCGGCGCTCGGATTCCGGGCGCCCGTTCTACGCCGCCGTGCTCGAGGGCGGGTGCCGTCTCGCGGTCGACGGCGAGGCCGGGATCGTGCTCCGGGAGGGCGACTTCGTCCTCATCCCCGCGGCGCGCGCGTTCACCACCACCAGCCTCGAGCCGCCGCGGGGTGCCGCGCTGTCTCCCGTCGAGGTGAGCCCCGGCGTGGTCCGGCTCGGCGACGCCGAGGGACCGTCGAATGTCCGGATGCTCGTGGGTCACTGCCTCTTCGCGTCGAGCGACGCGGACCTGCTCGTGTCGCTGCTGCCCCGGTACGTGCACGTTCGCGGCGCGGCGCGGCTGACCACCCTGCTCGACCTCGTGAACGAGGAGACGCGCGCCGACAGGCCGGGCCGCGACGTGGTCCTGGCCCGCCTGGTGGAGGTCGTGCTGATCGAGGCGCTGCGCGCCACGGCCGGGCCGGCGGCGCCGTCGGGATTGCTGCGCGGCCTCGCGGACGACCGGCTCGCCGCCGCGCTGCGGCTCATGCACGATCGACCCGCGGAGAGCTGGACGGTGGCCGCGCTCGCGCGGGAGGCGGGTCTCTCCCGGTCCACGTTCTTCGAGCGCTTCCGCCGCGCGGTCGGGGTCGCGCCGATGGCGTACCTGCTGGCGTGGCGGATGGCGCTGGCGAAGGAACTGCTGAGCCGCGAGGCGGTCGGGATGGCCGAGGTGGCCGAGCGGGTCGGCTACAGCTCGGCGAGCACGTTCAGCGTCGCCTTCGCCCGGCACGTCGGTCGGCCGCCGATCCGGTACGCCCGCGAGCGGCCGGTGCCGTGATCCGGGCGGCCCTGAGTTGCGTCTGACGGCCCCGCCCCGCCGATCGCGGGCCAGCGCACGCCGGGGAGAGGCGCCGGCCGCCCCTGTTGTGCGAGCCTGACCGAACGCGTGTCCCGGTCGCCCGGCACGGAAGCGGGCGCGCGGCCGGATTGGCTGGCTCGTCTCAACGTCCCGCGGGCGCTGGCGGGACGCGCGGATCGACGCGGCCGGGACGCGATGGCGGTTGCGGCGGTGGCGTGTCGCGTCCGGACCGTCCGGTGGTCCGCCTCCGCGACGATCCCGCCCGGCCCGCGTTCGCCGACCACCGCCTGCGGGCGGGAACACCGCGTCGTTGACGGATCGATGACGCGGAGGGGCGTCAGATCGCGCTCGGCCTGCCGACCTTTTCGACCTGGTCCCCGTGGTCGACGATGGCCACCGTCTGCGCCTCGGCCGCGGTCTGGCGGGGGCAGGTCGGGTCGTGCGCCCATCCCGTCCGCGCATGCGCCAGCAGGGTCGCTGTCGGGGCCATGGACCGCTCTCAGCCCGAGATGAACAGCATCATCATGCGAGCCGCCGCTGCGATCTGCTCGACGGAGGCTTCCGGCATGTCGGCAACCGCCTTCTCGACGATGCTCCGGGCGATGCCCTCGTACAGGCCGACGCCCAGCGCGAACGTGCTCAGGCGAGCCAGCACGCTGTCGGTGATCGTCTTCCGCTTCTGATCGGGCACGTCGCTCATGTCGGTCTCGGCAAGCCCATGATGACGGCGGCCTTCACCATCGTGCGGCGAAGGCCGGGTGTGGTCGCTTCATCGGCGAGCAGCTTCTTCGCCTGCGGGTGCATCTCGATAGCCTCGGCGACGTCGATGGTGTCACCCGACGTGAAGGCGAACGGCTTCACAGCCTTGTCCTTCACAGAGGCGGCCGTGGCCGCCCCGACCTCCTCGTCCGTCACCTCGGCCTTGCGGCGGAGGTCGCCGACGCTCGGGATCTCTTTCGCCATTCGGGACTGTGCCGGCTCTTGTGCCGCGGAAAAACACCTTCCGTTCCGGTGAGTCCTTATGGTCCCGGTCCCGAAGGTCCTGCACTCCAAGCGAAATTTGGCTGGGGCGCCAGGATTCGAACCTGGGAATGGCGGTACCAAAAACCGCTGCCTTACCACTTGGCGACGCCCCAAGGTGAGCGGAGGCTGTCTAGACGCCGCGTCCGCCCCTGGCAAGCGGCGGATCGCGGCGCTCCGGTCTCCGCCCAAAGCAACTCAGCGGCGCTCGGGCGTGCCGTCGATCCGGCGGGGCAGGCCCAGCGGGTTGGCGGCCTGGAGCGCCGCCGGCAGCAGGGCGTCGGGGACGTCCTGGTAGCTCACCGGCCGCAGGAACCGGTCGATCGCCAGGCTGCCCACCGAGGTCGTGCGCCCGTCCGAGGTCGCCGGGTAGGGCCCGCCATGCACCATGGCGTGCGCCACCTCGACGCCGGTCCCGAACCCGTCCACCAGGATCCGGCCGACGCGGCGCTCTAGGAGCGGCAGCAGGTCCCGGGCGGCCGCGTGATCCTCCGGCGCGAGGTGTAGCGAGGCCGTGAGCTGGCCCTCGAGGCGCTCCAGGACCGCCCGCATCGCGGCGAAGTCCGCGCAGCGCACCACGAGCCCCGAGGCGCCGAACATCTCCTCCTGCAGCTCGGGATCCGCCAGGAACACGTCCGAGTCCGCCGCGAACAGAGCGGCGCGGCCCTGGGTCGCCCCGCCCTCCGCACCCTCGGCGATGCGGGTGACGGCGGCGTGGCCGGCCACCCGCGCCACGGCCTCGCGGTAGGCGCGCTGGATGCCGGGCGTCAGCATGGTCGCGGCCGGGCTCTCGCGCAGGGCCGCGCCGGCCGCCTCAAGGAAGGCGTCGAGACCCGGGCCGGGCAGCGCCAGGATCAGGCCGGGATTGGTGCAGAACTGCCCGGCGCCCAGCGTCAGCGAGGCCGCGAAGGCCTTGCCGATCGCCGCGCCCCGCGCGGCGAGCGCGCCGGGGAACAGCAGCACCGGGTTGATGCTGCTCATCTCGGCGT
This sequence comes from Methylobacterium sp. C33D, assembly GCF_053345825.1. Lineage (NCBI taxonomy): Bacteria > Pseudomonadati > Pseudomonadota > Alphaproteobacteria > Hyphomicrobiales > Methylobacteriaceae > Methylobacterium > Methylobacterium sp. C33D. Next base: position 19,463 of record NZ_JBKFAV010000050.1, on the reverse strand, counting down.
AGACCGGGATCGGCGACGGGCGCCCGGCCGCGATCGCCATCAGGGCGGTGCCGCCCCGGCGCGAGCCCGTGAAGCCGACGGCGGCGACCCGGGGATCGGCCACCAGCCCCTGCCCGATCGCCTGGCCGGCATCGAACAGCAGCGAGAAGGTCCCCTCCGGCAGGCCGCAGGCGCCCACCGCCTTCTGGACGGCGCGGCCGACGAGTTCCGAGGTGCCGGGATGGGCGGGATGGGCCTTGACCACCACCGGGCAGCCCGCCGCCAGGGCCGAGGCGGTGTCGCCGCCCGCCACCGAGAAGGCCAGCGGGAAGTTCGAGGCGCCGAACACCGCCACCGGGCCGACGGCGATCCGGCGCAGGCGCAGGTCCGGCCGGGGCAGCGGCTTGCGGTCCGGCAGGGCCGGGTCGATCCGCGCCTCGACGTAGCTGCCCTCGCGGACGACGCCGGCGAACAGCCGCAGTTGGCCGACCGTCCGGGCGCGCTCGCCCTCGATCCGCGGCCGGGGCAGCCCCGTCTCGGCCATGCAGCGGGTGACGAGGTCGTCGCCGATCTCCAGGATGTTCGCGGCGATCGCCTCCAGGAAGCCGGCCCGCGCCTCCGGCTTGGTCTCCCGGAAGGTGTCGAAGGCGGCCTCGGCGAGCGCGCAGGCCCGGTCGAGGTCGCTCCGGCTCGCACCCGGGAAATCCGGCTCCAGGGCCTGTCCGGTGGCCGCCTCGACGGCCCGGAAGGCCGCCTCGGTGCCGCGCCGCGCCTCGGCGCCGATCAGGTTCTCGCCGCGCAGGGTCATGAGCTGCTCCTCTCGGTGGGGGTGCGGGCGGGCCGCACCGGGACGACGCGCGTGCGGGCGGTCAGCCCCGCTGCGCCGCCAGGGCCTTCTCGCGGATGGCCGCGAGGGTCATGGTCGGGGTGAGCGCCTCGGGATCGACGAGGCAGTGGATCATCGCCGGCAGCCCGGAGGCGAGGCCGCGCTCGAAGGCGGGGGCGAACTCCTCGGTGCGCTCCACGCGCTCGCCGTGGCCGCCGCAGGCGCGGGCGAGGGCCGCGAAATCGGGGTTGCGCAGCTCGGTCGCCGAGACCCGGCCGGGATACTCGCGCTCCTGGTGCATCCGGATCGTGCCGTACATGCCGTTGTCGAGCACCACGACCACGACGGCGATCCCGTACTGCACGGCGGTGGCGAATTCCTGCACGGTCATCATCACGTCGCCGTCTCCGGCCAGCGCCACGACGATCCGCTCCGGGCGGCTGCGCTTGGCCATCACGGCGGCCGGCAGGCCGTAGCCCATGGAGCCGGAGGTCGGCGCGAGCTGCGTGCCGAAGGCGCGGAACCGATAGTAGCGGTGGACCCAGGTGGCGAAGTTGCCGGCGCCGTTGCAGATCACCGCGTCCGGCGGCAGCCGCTCGCGCAGCCACGTGATCGCCGCGCCGTACTGGAACGCGCCGGGCTTCGGCTCCGGCGTCTCGGACCACGCGCGGTAGGCGGCGTGGGCCTCGGCGGCGCGGCCGGTGCCGGTGGCCTCGAACTCCGGCAGGACCGCGCAGAAGGTCTCGGGCGCCGCCTCGATCGCCAGCGCCGGCTGGTAGACCCGGCCGAGCTCCGCCGCGTCGGCGTGGACGTGGACCAGCGGCAGGCCGGGATTGGGAATGCCGAGTAGCCCGTAGGACTGCGCCGGCATCTCGGAGAGGCGCCCGCCCACCATCAGCAGCAGGTCGGCCTCCCGGATCCGGGCGAGCAGCGCCGGGTTCGGCCCGATCCCGAGCTCGCCCGCGAAGTTCGGGTGGTCGGCCGGGAAGAGCTGCGCCCGCCGGAACGAGACCGCCACCGGCAGGTCGTGGCGCTCGGCCCAGGCGGCCAGGGCGGCGACGGCGCCTTCCGTCCAGCGGGAGCCGCCGAGCAGCACCACCGGCCGCCGCGCCTCCGCCAGCATGGCCCGCAGGCGCGCGACGTCGTCCCCGGACGGGGCCGGCGCGGCCGGGACGACGCGCGGCGCGTCCGGCACGGCCGCGACGTCGTCGAGCATGTCCTCCGGCAGGGCGACCACGACGGGGCCCGGGCGGCCCTGCAGCGCGACCCGGAAGGCCCGGGCGAGGATCTCCGGGATGCGCGCCGCGTCGTCGATCTCCACCGCCCACTTGGCGACGCCGCCGAACATCTGCCGGTAATCCACCTCCTGGAAGGCCTCGCGGTCCCGCATCCGCCGGGCGATCTGGCCGACGAACAGGATCATCGGCGTCGAATCCTGGCGGGCGATGTGCACGCCGGCGGAGGCGTTGGTGGCGCCGGGGCCCCGGGTCACGAAGCAGATGCCTGGGCGGCCCGTGAGCTTGCCGGCGGCCTCGGCCATGATCGCCGCGCCGCCCTCCTGACGGCAGACCAGCACGTCGATGCCGCTGTCGCGCAGCGCGTCGAGCACCGCGAGGTAGCTCTCCCCGGGGACGCAGGTCACGCGCTCGACGCCCTGCGCGCGGAGCTGGTCGACGAGCACCTGCGCGCCGGTGCGTGGGGGCAATCCGCTCAAGCCGTTCCTCCCTGGCGCTCGGGCCGCATCCGGGCGTGCCGCCGGGATCGGCCATGGATCCGCCCGCCGCTGGGATGCGTCTGATATCCCAGTTCAGGATAGGGGCGGCTCCGGGGCGGTCAACCTGTCAGACGAGGGGCCGCCGGTCGAGGGCCCGGCGGGTCATCTGGTCGAGAAAGTCGAACAGCGTCCCGATCCCCGCCAGGGCGGCGCCCGCGTCGCGCGCCGCGATACCCGACACGATCGCCGCGTGGATCGCGGCGCAGTCCGGGAAGCTGGCGGTCGGCTCGTAGGTGTACCAGAACCGCCGGGACTGCGCGTGCAGCGCCGCCATGGTGCCGGTGAGAGTCGGGTTGTGGGCAGCGCCGACCAGCGCCTCGTGCAGGGCGCGCTTGTGCCGGAAATACGCCTCCCGGTCGCGGGCCTCCGCGGTGCCGCGCAGGCCGGCGACGCGATCCAGCAGCCGCGCCACCTCGTCCCCGGTGGCGCGCGCGATCGCGCAGCGGGCCACGGTCTCGTCGAGGGGGCGCCGCACCTCCAGCAGCTCGAGGTGCCTGATGATGTCGACCTGGGTGACGAGGACGCCGCGGCGCGAGTGGACCTCCACGAACCCGATCGTCTTCAGCCGCGCCAGGGCCTCGCGGACCGGGGTCCGCCCGAGACCCAGCTCCGCGCCGAGTTCGCCCTCGGACACCATCGCGCCGGGCGCGAGGCGGCGGCTGATGATCATCTGCTCGATGGCGTCGTAGGCGGTCTCGGCGAGCGAGCGCGGCCTGTGCGCCTCCGCCGCCGGGCTCCCGCCGCTAGCAAATCCCAACTCGGCCAAGGATTTCCCCGTCGATATCCGCCCGTGTCTTGCGCGGCCCGCGCCGGTTGACAATGGCGCCGCGCGCCGTGTTACTCAAGACCTGGGATATCAGTCCGCGCCCAGCGCGGGCGGGAGCCGAGGCCGGCGCAAGCGACGCGTGATTGTCACCGTCCGCGGGTGCCGAGACCGAGGCCCGGGAGGAGAAGCGGATGTCCGGGTTGTCCCCTGAGACGCGCGCCAAGCTGAAGGCTGTCAGCACGGCGACGCTGATGACCGCCCTCTACAAGCGCGGCTTCCGCAACCAGATGATCCAGGGCGTCCTGCCCCTGAAGGCCGGCGGCCCGACGATGGTCGGCGAGGCCTACACCCTGCGCTACATCCCGGCCCGGGAGGACCTGAACCCGATCACGGTGTTCCGGGACCGCGCGCACCCGCAGCGCAAGGCCGTGGAGGAGTGTCCGCCCGGCGCCGTGATGGTGATCGACAGCCGCAAGGACGCCCGGGCCGCCTCCGCCGGCTCGATCCTGGCGACCCGTCTGATGGTGCGCGGCTGCGCCGGGCTCGTCACCGACGGCGGCTTCCGCGATGCCGACGAGATCGCCCGGCTGGAGATGCCGAGCTACCACGCGCGCCCGTCGGCGCCGACGAACCTCACGATCCACCAGGCGATCGACATCAACGTGCCGATCGGCTGCGGCGACGCGCCCGTCTTCCCCGGGGACGTGATCGTCGGCGACGGCGACGGGGTCGCGGTGATTCCGGCCCACCTCGCGGACGCGGTCGCCGACGAGGCGGTCGAGATGACCGCCTACGAGGATTTCGTCACCGAGGAGGTCCGCAAGGGCCGCACAATCCTCGGCCTCTACCCTGCCACCGACGAGCAGAGCCTCGCCGACTTCGCCGCCTGGCGGACGCGGACCGGCCGCTGAGCGTGCCGTGCCGGCTCGCCCCGACCTGGCCCGCTCCGACCTGGCCCGCTCCGACTCGGCTCGCGATCGGCACCGGGCCGGGACGCGTCGGATTCGGCTCGGGGGGGCGCCATGGCGGTGGGGGTGCGCGGGGGCGCTGCGGCGCCGGAGATCGAGCGGCGGACGGTCGCCAAGGTGTCGCGGCGTCTGCTGCCGCTGATCGTCCTGATCTACTTCGTCGCCTACATGGACCGGACCAACGTCGGCTTCGCGGCGTTCGGGCTGAGCCGGGAGTTCGGGTTCTCCGCCACGGTCTACGGCTGGGCGGCCGGCATCTTCTTCCTCGGCTACGTCATCTTCGAAGTGCCGAGCAACGTCCTCCTGCAGCGCGCGGGGGCGCGGCTCTGGATCGCCCGGATCATGGTCAGCTGGGGGCTGGTGGCGGGCAGCATGGCGCTCATCACCGGCCCGACGAGCTTTCTCGCCCTGCGCTTCCTGCTGGGCGTGGCCGAGGCCGGCTTCTTCCCCGGCGTGATCCTGTACTTCACCGACTGGTTCCCGAAGCGGTACCGGGCGCGCGTGGTCGCCGCGCTGTTCCTGGCGGTCCCGGGCTCGAACGCCCTGACGGCGGTGATCTCGGGGGCGCTGCTCCAGCTCGACGGGGCGCTCGGCCTGCACGGCTGGCAGTGGCTGTTCCTCCTCGAGGCGGCGCCCTCGATCCTGCTGGCCTTCGCGGTCCTGGCGCTGATGACCGACCGGCCCGAACAGGCGGCGTGGCTCACGTCCGAGGAACGGGTGTGGCTCGGGACCGCGATCGCGGCGGAGCGGGACGGCACGGTCCGGGCCCACGGGCCCTTCACCCTGGGGCAGGTCCTGACCGACCGGCGCGTGCTCGCGCTGGGCGCGATGTACTTCAGCATCGGCACCGCCACCTACGGCATCACCTTCTTCCTGCCGCCGATCCTGAAGAGCCTGCACCTCACCGACTGGGAGACGGGGGTCGCGACGGCGGTGCCCTACGGCGTCGGGACCCTCGGCATGATCGCCTGGAGCTGGTCGTCGGACCGGCGCGACGAGCGCCGCTGGCACTTCGCGATCGCCGCGCTGGTCGCCGCCATCGGCCTGATCGCCTCCGGCCCCATGCTCGGCAGCCTCTGGGCGCTCGCGGCGATGTCGGTGGCCACGATCGGGCTCTACGGGAGCAAGCCCGCTTTCTGGGCGATGCCGGGGGAGTTCCTGGCCGGGCCCGCGGCCGCCGGGGGGATCGCGCTGATCAACGCGATCGGCAATCTCGGCGGCTTCGTCGGCCCCTACGCTCTGGGCTGGCTCAAGGATCACACCGGGACCTACGAGGCCGGCCTCTATTTCCTGGCGGCTTGCGCGCTCGCCGCCGCGGCGATCACGGTCGTCGCGGGCCGCCCGGCCGGGCCGAACGCGTGAGACCGGAGACAGAGCGATGACCGCGCGCAAGAAGACCCTGGAGGATCTGCGCAGCCAGCGCTGGTTCGGCGCCACCGACCTGCGCAGCTTCGGCCACCGCTCGCGCATGCTGCAGATGGGCTACGAGCGGGCGGACTTCACCGGCAAGCCGATCGTCGGCATCATCAATACCTGGAGCGACATCAATCCCTGCCATCAGCATTTCCGCGCGCGCGTCGAGCACGTGAAGCGCGGCGTCTGGCAGGCGGGCGGCTTCCCGATCGAGCTGCCGGCGCTCTCGCTGTCGGAGAATTTCGTCAAGCCGACCACGATGCTCTACCGCAACCTCCTGGCCATGGAGGTCGAGGAGCTGCTGCGCCAGCACCCCGTGGACGGCGCGGTGCTGATGGGCGGCTGCGACAAGACCACGCCCGGCACCGTGATGGGCGGCATCTCCATGAACCTGCCGATGGTGTTCCTGCCGGCAGGCCCGATGATGCGCGGCCATTTCGGCGGGACGATCCTGGGCTCGGGTTCGGATGTCTGGAAGTACTGGGCCGAGAAGGAGGCCGGGAACATCACCACGCAGCAGTGGAACGACATGGAGGCGGGCATCGCCCGCTCCGCCGGGACCTGCATGACCATGGGCACGGCCTCGACCATGACGGCGATCACCGAGGCCCTGGGTTTGTCCCTGCCCGGCTCGGCCTCGATCCCGGCGGCCGACGCCGACCATCCGCGCATGGCCGGCGCCTGCGGCCGGCGCATCGTCGAGATGATCTGGGAGGACCTGAAGCCCTCCGACATCCTGGACCGCCGCTCGATCGACAACGCCCTGGTGGTCCACAACGCGCTCGCCGGCTCCACCAACGCGATGATCCACCTCGTGGCCATGGCCGGGCGGGCCGGTATCCCGGTCAAGCTGACCGAGTTCGACGACTTCGCCCAGAAGGTGCCGGTCATCGCCAACCTCCGGCCCTCGGGGCAGTGGCTGATGGAGGATTTCCACATCGCGGGCGGCATCCGTGCCCTGATGGCGCGCCTGTCCCCCCTCCTCCACCTCGACGCCCGCTCGGTCACCGGCGGCACCATCGGCGACGGGCTCGCCGGCAGCCGGGTCTACAACGACGACGTGATCCGCCCGCTCGACCGGCCGATCGTCGCCATGGGCGGCACCGCGATCCTGTACGGCAACCTCGCCCCCGACGGCTGCGTGATCAAGCCGCCGGCCGCCGACCCGCGGCTGCTGCAGCACACCGGTCCCGCGCTGGTCTTCGACAGCTACGACGCGATGAGCGTGGCGGTGAACGACCTCGACCTCGACGTCACCGCCGACCACGTGATGATCCTGCGCAATGCCGGCCCGATCGGCGGCCCCGGCATGCCGGAATGGGGCATGCTGCCGATCCCCAAGGTCCTGCTCCGGCAGGGCGTACGCGACATGGTCCGCATCTCGGACGCGCGGATGAGCGGGACCAGCTACGGCGCCTGCATCCTGCACGTGGCGCCGGAATCGGCTGCGGGCGGCCCCCTCGCGGCAGTCCGCGATGGCGACCTGATCACGGTGGACGTGCCCGGGCGGCGGATCCACCTGCATCTCGACGCCGCCGCGATCGCGGCGCGCGTGAAGGCGTTCCGGTCGCCGGACCGGGCCTATCCGCGGGGCTACAACCGGCTGTTCGCCCAGCACGTGCGGCAGGCCAACGAGGGCTGCGACTTCGACTTTCTGGAGGGCGCCGGCGGGATTCCGGAGCCCGAGATTCACTGACCGGCCCGAGCCGCCGGCAACAGGCGGCGGGCCGCACCACAGGGAGGTAGCATGGTCATGATCGCACGCAGGGGGCTGCTCGCCGGAGCGGCCCTGATCGGCGCCGCGCGGGCGGCCGGAGCCGGCTGGGAGCCGTCGCAGCGGGTGCCCGACCCGGCAGTGGAGATCCTCGATCCGGCTTTCGCCAAGTACCGCCTCGCCTCGGCGACGGTGGAGCGGGTCGCCACCGGCTTCCGCTGGGCCGAGGGGCCGGTCTGGTTCGGCGATATGGGATCGCTGCTGTTCAGCGACGTCGTCAACGACCGGATCATGAAGTGGGAGGAGGCCTCCGGCGCGCTCTCGGTGTTCCGCAAGCCCTCGAACTACGCCAACGGCAACACGCGCGACCGGCAGGGCCGGCTGATCACCTGCCAGCACAGGACGCGCAGCGTCACCCGGACCGAGCACGACGGCAGCCTCACCACGCTGATGGACCGGTTCGACGGCAAGCCGCTGAACTCGCCGAACGACGTGGTCTGCCATTCCGACGGCGCGGTCTGGTTCACCGATCCGGCCTTCGGGCCGAACCCGCACGAATCGATGGCCACGCCGGAGCTTCCCGGCAACGTCTACCGGATCGACCCGAAGACGGGGCAGGCCAGCGTCGCTGTCGAGGGCGTGGCGGGTCCGAACGGGCTCTGCTTCTCGCCGGACGAGTCCAAGCTCTACGTGATCGAGGCGCGGGCGAAGCCGAACCGCCTGATCCGCGTCTACGACGTGGTCGAGAACGGCACCAGGACCGCGAACGGCCGCGTCTTCTACGATGCCGGGACCGGCACGCCGGACGGGTTCCGGGTCGACGTCGACGGCAATCTCTGGTGCGGCTGGGGGATGAGCGAGGCCGAGGACGGGGTCATCGTGCTCTCGCCGCAGGCCAAGCTGATCGGCCGGATCCGCCTGCCGGAGCGCTGCGCCAACCTGTGCTTCGGCGGACTCAACCGCAACCTGCTTCTGATGACGTCCACGCACTCGGTCTATTCACTGTACGTGAACACGCGGGGTGCGGGGACCTGCTGAGGTTGGATGGGCGGCTCGCGCCGCCCTGCCGTCCTTGCGAGCGGAGCGAAGCAATCCAGGGGCGCCGCGTTGATCGACGTCGCGCTGCCCTGGGTCGCTTCGCTGCGCTCGCGATGACGGTGGTGCCCCGCCCCTACTCCGCCGCCTGCGGCATGTACCGCGCCGGGTCGTAGTTCAGGATCGGGCCGAGCCAGCGCTCGACATCGCGGACATCCATCCCCTTGCGGGCGGCGTAATCCTCGACCTGATCCCGCTCCACCTTGGCGACGCCGAAATAGTGCGCCTCCGGGTGGGCGATGTAGATCCCCGACACCGACGAACCCGGCCACATCGCGTAGGACTCGGTCAGCTTCACGCCGATCCGGCTCTCGGCCTTCAGCAGGTCGAACAGCGCGGTCTTCTCGGTGTGGTCGGGCTGGGCCGGGTAGCCCGGGGCCGGGCGGATGCCGTCGTACTTCTCCAGTACCAGCTCCTCGGGCCCGTAGGCCTCGTCGGACGCGTAGCCCCAGAACTCCTTGCGCACCCGCTCGTGCATGCGCTCGGCGAAGGCCTCGGCGATGCGGTCGGCCAGCGCCTTCACGAGGATCGCTCGGTAATCGTCGTTGGCCCGCTCGAAGCGCTCGGCGATCCGCACCTCCTCCAGGCCCGCCGTGACCACGAAGCCGCCGACATAGTCGGCGATGCCGGTCTCGGAAGGCGCCACGAAATCCGACAGGCAGGTGTTCGCCCGCCCGTCGCGCTTCGAGAGCTGCTGGCGCAATCCGTGGAAGGTGGCGAGCCGCTCCGACCGGCTCTCGCCCGTGTAGAGCGCGATGTCGTCGCCGACGCTGTTGGCCGGCCAGAAGCCGATCACCGCCTTCGGGTTGAACCAGCGCTCCTCCACGATCTGCTTCAGCATCCCTTGCGCGTCCTCGTAGAGGGCGCGGGCGGCCGGGCCCTGCTCGGGATCGTCCAGGATCGCCGGGAAGCGGCCCTTGAACTCGTAGGTCTGCAGGAACGGCGTCCAGTCGATATAGGGCACGAGGTCGGCGACCTCGTAGGAGCCGTAGACCCGTGTGCCGGTGAAAGTCGGCTTGGCGGGCTTGTAGGCCGACCAGTCGATCTTGAAGGCGTTGGTCCGCGCCTTGGCGAGCGGCAGCCGCTGCTTGTCGGCCTCCGAGCGCCTGTGGGCGTCGGCGACCTTGGCGTACTCGGCCCGGACCTTCTCGATCGTCGGCCCGCGGGTCTCCTTGGAGATCAGGCTCGACACCACGCCGACCGCGCGGCTCGCGTCGGTGACGTAGACTGCCTGGCCCTTGGCGTAGGCCGGGTGGATCTTCACCGCCGTGTGGACGCGGCTCGTGGTGGCGCCGCCGATCAGCAGCGGCACGTCGAGCCCCTCGCGCTCCATCTCGCCCGCCACATGGACCATCTCGTCGAGCGACGGGGTGATCAGGCCCGACAGGCCGACGATGTCGACCTGCTCACGCTTGGCGGTCTCCAGGATCTTGGCGGCCGGCACCATCACGCCGAGATCGATGATCTCGTAGTTGTTGCAGGCGAGCACGACGCCGACGATGTTCTTGCCGATATCGTGGACGTCGCCCTTCACGGTGGCCATCAGCACCTTGCCGGCGGCCTGGCGCTTGCCGTCGCCGCCATTGGCGCGCTTCTCCTCCTCCATGAAGGGCTCGAGATAGGCCACCGCCTGCTTCATCACGCGGGCGGACTTCACCACCTGCGGCAGGAACATCTTTCCGGAGCCGAACAGGTCGCCGACCACGTTCATGCCGGCCATCAGCGGGCCCTCGATGACGTGGAGCGGGCGCTCGGCGCCCTGGCGCGCCTCCTCGGTGTCGGCGACGATGTATTCGGTGATGCCGTTGACCAGCGCGTGCTCGATGCGCTTCGCGACCGGGGCCTCGCGCCAGGACAGGTCGGCGGTCTTGGCCTGGGCCGAGGCGCCGGTCTTGAAGCGCTCGGCGGCCTCCAGCAGGCGCTCGGTGGAATCCTCGCGCCGGTTGAGGACGACGTCCTCGCAGAGCTCGCGCAGCTCGGCCGGGATCTCGTCGTAGACGGCGAGCTGGCCGGCATTGACGATGCCCATGTCCATGCCGGCCTTGATGCAGTGGAACAGGAACACCGCGTGCATCGCCTCGCGCACCGGCTCGTTGCCGCGGAACGCGAAGCTGAGGTTCGAGACGCCGCCCGAGATGTGGGCGTGCGGCAGGGTCTCGCGGATCGTGCGGGTCGCCTCGATGAAGGCCACGCCGTACGGGTTGTGCTCCTCGATGCCGGTCGCGACCGCGAAGATGTTGGGATCGAAGATGATGTCCTCGGGCGGGAAGCCGACCTGCTCGGTCAGGATCCGATAGGCCTTGGTGCAGATCTCGACCTTGCGCTCGTAGGAATCCGCCTGCCCCCGCTCGTCGAAGGCCATCACCACCACGGCGGCCCCGTAGGAGCGGCAGACGCGTGCCGCCTCAATGAATTTCTCCTCGCCCTCCTTCATGGAGATCGAGTTCACGATCGGCTTGCCCTGGATGCACTTCAGCCCGGCCTCGATCACCTCGAACTTCGAGGAATCGACCATCACGGGCACCCGGGCGATGTCGGGCTCGGCGGCGACGAGGTTCAGGAACTCGACCATCGCCTTCTGGGAGTCGAGCAGGCCCTCGTCCATGTTGACGTCGATCACCTGGGCGCCGGCCGCGACCTGATCGCGGGCGACGTCCAGCGCCGCCGCGTAGTCGCCGTTGGTGATCAGCTTGCGGAACTTGGCCGAGCCGGTGACGTTCGTGCGCTCGCCGACGTTCACGAAGGGAATTTCCGGCGTGAGCACGAAGGGCTCGAGGCCGGAGAGCCGCATCAGGCGCGGCACCTCCGGGATCGGCCGCGGCGCCTTGCCGGCGACCGCCTCCGCGATGGCGCGGATGTGGTCCGGGGTGGTGCCGCAGCAGCCACCGACCATGTTGACGAGGCCGGATTCGGCGAACTCGCCGACCAGCTTGCCCATCGCCTCCGGGCTCTCGTCGTAGAGGCCGAACTCGTTCGGCAGGCCGGCATTCGGGTAGGCGCAGACCAGCGTGTCGCAGATCCGCGACAGCTCGGCGATGTGGCCGCGCATCTCGCGGGCGCCCAGCGCGCAGTTGAGGCCGAAGGTCAGCGGCTCGGAGTGCCGCAACGAATGCCAGAAGGCCGCCGGGGTCTGGCCCGACAGGGTGCGGCCCGAGAGGTCGGTGATCGTGCCCGAGATCTGGATCGGCAGCCGGATGCCGGTCTCGTCGAAGACCTGCCACGCCGCCGCCACCGCGGCCTTGGCGTTCAGCGTGTCGAAGATGGTCTCGATCAGGATCAGCTCGGCGCCGCCGTCGATCAGGCCGCGGACCTGCTCCACGTAGGCCTGCTTGACCTGATCGAAGGTCACGGCCCGGAAGCCCGGATTGTTCACGTCGGGCGAGATCGACAAAGTCCGGTTCGTCGGCCCGATGGCGCCGGCCACGAAGCGGCGGCGGCCGTCCGTCTCCTCGGCGAGCTTGGCGGCCTCCCGGGCGAGCCGCGCTCCTTGAGCGTTCAGCTCGTGGATGATCGACTCCATGCCGTAATCGGCCTGGGCGATGGTGGTGCCCGAGAAGGTGTTGGTCTCGCAGACGTCGGCGCCGGCCAGGAAGTAGTCGAGGTGGATCTGCCGGATCGCGTCGGGCTGGGTCAGGATCAGGAGGTCGTTGTTGCCCTTCTGATCGTGGCCGTGATCCTTGAACCGGTCGCCGCGGAAATCCTCTTCGGAAAACTTCAGCCGCTGGATCACCGTGCCCATCGCCCCGTCGAGGACGAGGATCTTCTCCGCGGCGCGCTGGCGCAGGGCCTTGGCGATCTCGGTGCCGTCGACGGGGGCAAAATCGGTCATCGTGCGTCCTGTCAGATCACCTCGTCCTGAGGTGCCGGAGCGAAGCGGAGGCCTCGCAGGAGGCCTCCAGATCTCGTGTCGATCCCTGGAGCCCTCCTTCGAGGCCGCTTCGCGGCACCTCAGGATGGGGTGGAGGGTGGGATCAATCGGGGTTTCGGGCCGGCCGCGGTCAGCCCGCCTTTTCTAAAGCGGCGAGGCGCTTCTCGATGGCATCGAGTCGCCCCTCAACCTCGGCGGCGGCGTATCGGCCCAGGACCAATTCGCCGTTCACAGCTTCACGCAGATTGTCGAAGCGGCGTTCAAACTTATCAAAGCGTGCATTGACTGCTTCGAACTGCTGACGGACGTCAGCGAAGTTCGTCTGCATCTCGGTCCTCATCTCCCGAAGGAGCGGAACGATCATATCCTGCGGCTCAGCCATGGCGGTCACCCCCAGTCACGCCCGAACCGGGCGTCACTGAGATCTAAGCCGCAGCCTTCGCGGCCGCCAGCTTCGGCGCCTGGGCGCGCAGGCCGAGCAGGTGGCAGATCGCGTAGACCAGATCCGAGCGGTTCATCGAGTAGAAGTGGAAGTCGTTCACCCCCTCGTCCACGAGGTCGAGCACCTGCTCGGCCGCCACCGCGCCGGCCACGAGGCGGCGGGTCTCGACGTCGTCCTCCAGCCCCTCGAACCGGGCCGCCAGCCAGTACGGCACCGAGGCGCCGGTGCGGCGGGCGAAGTTCGCCGCCTGCTTGAAATTCTGCACCGGCAGGATGCCCGGGATGATCGGGATGGTGATCCCGGCGGCCCGGACCTTCTCCAGGTAGCGCAGGTAAATCTCGTTCTCGAAGAAGAACTGGGTGATCGCCTGGTCGGCGCCGGCATCGACCTTGGCCTTCAGGGCGTCGATGTCGGCCTCCAAGGAAGAGGCTTCCGGGTGCTTCTCCGGGTAGGCCGAGACCGAGACCTTGAAGTCGCCGATCCGCTTGATCCCCTGCACCAGCTCGGCCGTCGAGGCGTAGCCCTCCGGATGCGGCCGGTAGGCGTGGCCGACGCCCTCGGCCGGGTCGCCGCGGAGCGCCACGATGTGGCGCACGCCCGCGTCCCAGTAGGACTGGACCACCGCGTCGATCTCGTCGCGGGACGCGTCCACGCAGGTGAGATGGGCGGCGGGCTTCAGTCCGGTCTCGCGGACCATGCGGGCGACCGTGTTGTGGGTGCGCTCGCGGGTCGAGCCGCCGGCCCCGTAGGTCACGGAGACGAAGCTCGGCTGGAGCGGCGCGAGGCGCTCGATGGAGTTCCAGAGGATCTTCTCCATCTCGTCGGTCTTCGGCGGGAAGAACTCGATCGAGACGCGGATCGGGTGGTAGCCGTCGCGGCTGGCGCGGTGGGTGGAACGGCGCATCGGGGTCTCGTCCTCTATGTCGGTCGGTTCAGACGAAGTCTGCGGAGATCGGTGCCTCAGGCGACGGCGCGCTGAGGCTGTTCTGTGTCGGTGTCGGCCAGCCCGTCCTGAGCCAGCCAGAGGGTGACGGTCAGCTGGCCCGACTCGCGCGGCGCCAGATCGCGGGTGGCGACCGTCGCGAGCCCGGCCTCGGCGAGCCAGCCGGAGACCTGCTCGGCCGAGAAGCCGAGGCGGCGGTGGGCCTGCCCGGTGCGCAGGAATTCCAGCTCGTGCGGCGCGAAATCCACCACCAGCAGGCGGCCGCCCGGCGCCACGAGTCGCGCGGCGCCGCGGAGCGCGCGGGCCGGGTCGTCGAGATAGTGCAGCACCTGATGGACCACGACGAGGTCGAAGCTCGCCCGCGCGAAGGGCGGCGCGTGGATGTCGCCCTGCCGAAGATCCACCCGCGCGAGACCCTGGCGCTCCAGGTTGGCCCGGGCGACGGACAGCATGGCGTGGCTCGAGTCGAGCCCGGTGGCGCGGCCGGCCCGCGGCGCCAGCAGGCCGAGCATCCGGCCGGTGCCGGTGCCGAGATCGATCAGGCTGCCGATCGGGCGGTCGCCCAGAGCGTCGAGCACCGCGGCCTCCACGATCGCCTCGGGCACGTGCAGGGAGCGCAGCTCGTCCCATTTGGGCGCCAGCCGGGCGAAGAACGTCGTGGCCGCCTCGGCCCGCTGCGCCCGGACGGCGTCGAGCCGCGCGCGATCCTCCGACAGGGGTGGCGCGGTCCGATCGAGACCGGACAGCAGCGGGTCCGCCAAACCGGCGCGGGCGTCGGACAGCCGGAAGAACGCCCAGGCTCCCTCGCGGTGGCGCTCGACGAGACCGGCCTCCACCAGGAGCTTCAGGTGCCGGGAGATCCGCGGCTGCGACTGGCCCAGAATGTCGGTGAGATCGGACACCGACAGCTCACCCTCGACGAGCAGCGCCAGGATACGCAGGCGCGTCTCCTCCGCGGCGGCACGCAGGACGCCCAGGGCTTCCGAAAAGGGGATCGACCCCGCCTCTTGCCTGCGTTCGATAGACATAAAGATATGTTTATGTCCGTTTTCCTGCGGGCGCAAGCACGATCTTGACTTGGTCCGCGAGGGCGCGCGACCGCTCCGGACGGCTGTGCCGAACCGATGAGACCGGAGCGCGGCGGCGGCGTTGATGCCAGGGTTGGTGGAAGGATCGATGGCAGGGCCGCCGAGCGCGTGCCCGGGAGGCGCGCATGTCCGAGAGTCCGTTCCCGCAGATCACGCTGGTCCGACACGGCGAGACCGCCTGGAGCCGGTCCGGTCAGCACACCGGGCGCAGCGACATTCCGCTCACCCAGGAGGGCGAGGACGCGGCGCGCGCCCTCGCGCCGCGCCTGGCGGCCCGCCCCTGCGCGGAGGTCTGGTCGAGCCCGTCGAGCCGGGCGGCCACGACCTGCGCGCTCGCGGGCTTCGGCGACCGGGCCGCGATCGACCCGGATCTCGCGGAGTGGGATTACGGCGCCTACGAGGGCCGGACCACGCGGGCGATCCTGGCCGAGCGGCCGGACTGGCGGCTGTTCCGCGACGGCTGCCCCGGGGGCGAGACGGCGGCGGATGTCGGTGCCCGGGCGGACCGGGTCATCGCCCGGGCCCGCGCCCGCGACACCGATCTCATCGTGTTCTCCAGCGCACACTTTCTTCGGGTGCTGGCCGCGCGCTGGATCGGCCTGGAGCCCCGGGGCGGCGCCCTCCTCGTCCTCGGCACCGCGAGCGTCTCGGTGCTCGGCTACGAGCACGACCGCACCGAGCCCGTGCTGCGCGCCTGGAACGGTTAGGCGCTAGCGCAGCCAGTACCCGTCGGGCGCCAGCGCCTGGGGCATCGGCTCGCCGAGGGCGTGGTGGACGATGCGGTCCACGGCGCGGACCATGGCGTCGAGGGGCAGGTCGTTGGGCTCGGTGCCGAACGGCTCCTCGAGTTCGTCGCCGAGGGCGTCGAGCCCGAAGAACGTGTAGGCCACCAGCGCGACCACGATCGGGGTGGCCCAGCCGAGGGATCCGGTGAGGCCCACCGGCAGGAGCAGGCAGTAGAGCCACGCGGTCCGGTACACGAGCAGCGTGTAGGCGAAGGGCAGCGGCGTGTTGGCGAGCCGCTCGCAGGCGGTGTGCACCCCCGACAGCGCCTCGATCCGGGCCTCGAGGAGGCCGAACTGGATGTCGCTGAGCCGGCCCGCCCGCGTCAGCGCGGCGAGATCGCGGGTGATGGCGCCCAGGACGGAGTCGGTGGGATTCGGGCCGGACAGGTCCGATCCCGGGCTCGTCCGGTCGACGGCGGCGGCCTCGTCCAGGTCGCGCAGGCGGGCGTGGAGGCCGTGCGCGAAGGCGGACAGGCGCCGGAGCTGGAGTGCGGCCTCCCGCTCCGGCAGCAGGGCCGGGAGGGCGCGGGCGAGGTTGCGCACCTCGCCGATCAGGTTGCCCCAGTGCTTCCGGGCTTCCCACCAGCGCTCGTAGCAGGCGTTGTTGCGAAAGCTCAGGAAGATCGAGAGGGCGAGGCCGACCACGGTGAACGGCGTCACCCCGGCGCTGACCGGGAACAGCGCGGGCCACCGCGATTCCGCCCACACCACCGCGCACGAGACCGCGACGATCCCCGCGAGCTTGGGCGCCACCCGCGGCAGGATCGAGCCGCGCAGGGTGAACAGCAGGGTCAGCAGGTTGGGCCGGGTGCGGACGATCATCGGGGCTTCGGCGATGCGGTGCCGTCGTCCTGCCCTGCCCCTTCCGGAGCCGCAAGCGACGTCTCTGTGAGCTGAGCCGTTCGATCGCGCCCGGGCCGCGCTCGGGCCGGCTTCAGACGGCCTCCGCCTCCCAGAGCCACGCCGCCCCGCGCACGCCCGAGGCGTCGCCGTGCAGGCTCGCCCGCACGGGCGTGTCGAAGCCGTCGGAGAAGACGTGAGGCGCGATCGCCGCCGGCAGGCCCGCGATCAGCTCCGGGATGCGCGACAGGCCACCGCCGATCACGATCACGTCCGGGTCGAGGAGGTTCACCACCTGGGCGGCCGCGCGCCCGAGCCGCTCGAGATGGACGGCGAGCGTCGCCCGCGCGGCCGGGCTCCCAGCCCGGGCTTCGGCGACGATCGCCTCGGCGGCGAGGCCGCCGCCGTGCCGCAGCGCGTGGTCCGCCGCCAGGCCGGGACCGGACAGCCAGGTCTCGACGCAGCCCCGGCGCCCGCAGTAGCAGGCGGCGCCCGGCCGCTCGTCGTCGCGGGGCGCCGGCAGGGGGCCGTGGCCCCACTCCCCCGCGATGCCGTTGCGGCCCGTGAGTGCCCGACCGTCGAGGGCGATGCCCGACCCCACGCCGGTGCCCAGGATCACCGCCCAGACCACGCGGGCGCCGGCGCCGGCGCCGTCGATCGCCTCCGACACCGCGAGGCAGTTGGCGTCGTTCTCGATCCGGAGCGGGCGCTCCAGGCGCGCGCCGAGATCGGCCGCGAACGGGTGTCCGTTGAGCCAGTGCGAGTTGGCGTTGCGCACGAGACCCGTCGCCGGGGAGAGGCTCCCCGGCATGCCGATGCCGACGCTGCAGGACGCGCCGGCCTCGGCCTCGAGACGCAGGACGAGGTCGGCCACGGCCTCGACGGTGGCCCGGTAGGCGCCCCGCGGGGCGGGCATCCGCGCCTCGGCCAGGGTCGTCCCGTCCCGGCCCAGCACGATCCCGGCGATCTTGGTGCCGCCGAGATCGATGCCGAGGCGCGGGCGACCTCCGCTCTCCGCCGTCGGCGATCCCATCACTCGGCGGCGGCGACCTTGCTGTCGGTGCCCATCGGCTGCGGCGACTCGTCGGCGATGTGGGTGCCGATCGCGACCGGGTGGGCCATCACCTCGTTGAGCTTGGCGACGTCGAGCTCGCCCTCCCAGCGGCTGACCACCACGCAGGCGACGCCGTTGCCCACGAGGTTGGTGAGCGCGCGGCACTCGGACATGAACTTGTCGATGCCGAGGACCAGGGTCATGGCGGCGACCGGGACGGGGCTGTTCGGGATCGCCGAGAGCGTCGCCGCCAGGGTGATGAAGCCCGCGCCGGTGACGCCGGAGGCGCCCTTCGAGGTCAGCATCGCCACCAGGATGATGGTCGCGTACTGGCTGATCGACAGGTCCACGCCCACGGCCTGCGCCAGGAACAGCGTCGCCAGCGTCATGTAGATGTTGGTGCCGTCGAGGTTGAACGAGTAGCCGGTCGGCACCACGAGGCCGACCACCGAGTCCGAGGCACCGAGGCGCCGCATCTTGGTCATGAGCTGCGGCAGCACCGTCTCGGACGACGACGTGCCGACCACGATCAGCAGCTCGTCCTTGATGTAGGCGAGGAAGCGCAGGATCGAGAAACCCGCGACCCGGGCGATCGTCCCGAGCACCACCAGCACGAACAGGATCGCGGTGATGTAGAAGGTGCCGACCAG
This sequence comes from Methylobacterium sp. C33D, assembly GCF_053345825.1. Classification (NCBI taxonomy): domain Bacteria; kingdom Pseudomonadati; phylum Pseudomonadota; class Alphaproteobacteria; order Hyphomicrobiales; family Methylobacteriaceae; genus Methylobacterium; species Methylobacterium sp. C33D. The sequence continues at coordinate 1,258 of NZ_JBKFAV010000050.1, read as the reverse complement.
CCACGCGAGGTCGTAGACCTTCTGGATCCCGTACTCGCCGATCGTGAACGCCATGGCGCCGAAGGCGCCGACGGGGGCGAGCTTCACGACGATGCCGATGATCCGGAAGAAGATCTGGCCGGCCGTGTCGATCGCGTGGTTCACCGAGGCCGCGCGCTCACCCAGATTCGTCACCACGACGCCGGTGAGGATCGAGATCAGCAGCACCTGCAGGAGGTCGCCGGTGGCGAAGGGGTCGAGGAAGCTCTTCGGGATGATCGCCAGGATGTGGGCGACCGTGGAATCGGCCGCCGCCTTGCTGGCGTAGCTCGCGACCTTGCTGGCGTCGAGCTTCGACGGGTCGGCGTTGAAGCCGGCGCCGGGCCGGATCACCTCGCCGACGATGACGCCGATCAGCAGCGCGATCGTGGACACCACCTCGAAGTAGACCAGCGCCTTCAGGCCGACGCGGCCGACCTTCTTCAGGTCGCCGATCGACGCGATGCCGTGGACGATCGTGCAGAAGATGATCGGCGCGATCATCATCTTGATCAGGCCGATGAAGGCGTCGCCGAGCCACTTCATCGACTTGCCGGTGGCCGGATCGTACCAGCCGAGCAGCACGCCGAGCGCGATGGCGATCAGCACCTGGATGTAGAGCACCTTGTACCAGGGCTCGCGGGGCGCTGCGGCGGGAGCCGTCGCCTGGATTGCCTGTGCCATGTCCATCCCGTGCGACGACCGCGCACCCTCCCGATTTGCCGGCACGCTAGCGATTATCACCCGGCGCCTCAACGGCTGCACGCTTATCCGTCGGGAACCATCCGTGACAAAAGCCTGTCGATCCCGGACGAAGACTGCTCGCTTCCGATTGATTTCCTGGCGCACGAACGCGCACGGGCCGCAGCGCGATCTGCGCTGCGGCCCGTGCGCGTCTCGCGTCGTTGCGCCGCGGCGCGGCGCCGAGGCTCAGGTCTGCTGCTGGGTCCGGCGGGGGCGAACGGTCCAGCGCTCGAACATCGACGCGGGATCCTCGCTCTTCCCGTCCTTGGCCTCGGCGGCGGGATCGGGCTGCTGGTGGATCGCCGCGCCGAGCGCCTGCGACAGGCTCTCGATGACGTCGTCGATGCGGGCATCCCCGTGCAGGGCGTCGCCGGTGCCGGCCTGCGCGGCGGGCGTCTCGGCGGCCGGCGCGGCGTGCGCGACGGCCTCCGGCGGGGGCGCCGGCTCCGGCTGCGGCTCGGGCTCGGGGTGATGCTCGGGGGCCGGCTCGGGCGGG
>NZ_JBKFAV010000005.1:0-222015 GCF_053345825.1 Methylobacterium sp. C33D | reverse complement strand
CGAAGGTGATCCCGCGGGTGAGGCAGTAGGCCAGGGTGTCGAATTGCGGCGCCGGCTCGCGGCCCTCGCGCCAGCCCGAGGCCATGTAGTGGTCGACCGGGTCGACGCCGGCGGCGGCGAGGTCGGGATTGCCGGCGAGATAGAAGGCGCCGTCGACGAGGCGGCGGGCGAGGCGGTGGGCCTCGGCCGTGTCGGGCTTCGGCAGGGCTTCGGACTCCCCCTCCCCGCCGGCCCCGCCGGCCCCGCCGCGGCGGCGCGCCAGGGCGTGCAGGAGCGGGTTGATGCCGGCGCGGGCGAGGTGGGGATGGGCGGCGAGGTAGGCGGCAGAGTCGAAGTCGGGGCGCGGGTCGCGGCCCGCGCGCCAGCCGTGGACGAGGTAGTCGCGCACCGGGTCGGCCGTGATCCCGTACCAGCTCGCGTAGAACGCCGCGTCGACATGCGGCGTCAGGACGGCGATCAGGCGCGCCTCGAGATCCGCGCCGGTCGCCGGGCCCGCCCAGCGTCGGTGCAGCGCCGCCGGCTTGGCCAGCGGGTCGCGCAGCCGGCCGAGGCGGCGGCGCATCCGCGTCAGGGCCGAGATCCGGCCGGTCCCGTCTGAGCCGCGGCGCATCTCAGGACTCTGCGGAGGGGCGTTCGCCGCGGACCGTCACGGGGCGCGGGATCCATCGGCCGCCCGCCGGGCGGGCGCGGTCGAGGCGCGGGGCTCTGATCGGGTCATGGGCGGCAGCTGGCGGGCAGCGTCGGAGGCGCGAGGCGGCGCGGGGGGATCGTCCTGTCGGACACAAGTCGCACTAACGGAACCGGCCGACTCCGTAAACCGTGGGGTGCCGGCACCGCCCGCGCCGGAGGCCGGTCGCCCGACGGACCGGCGGCCTTGCAGGCGATGGTATTTCGATATATCTATTTTTTAGACATATCGAGATCGGATCGAATCGATGCATCGCCGCTTCCCGGACTTCCTCCACGCCGATCCCTTCGAGGCCTTCCGCGTCCGCGCCCATCGCGGCCCGATGGGCAACGATCCCCGCGGACGGCACGGGTCCCACGGTCACCCGGGCCGCGGCCCCGGCGAGCGCCGGATGTTCGGCCGCGGCGGCCGCAGCGACCTCGCGCGCTTCTTCGCCCACGGCGACCTGCGCCTCGTCATCCTCCACCTGATCGCCGAGAAGCCGCGCCACGGCTACGAGATCATCAAGGCGATCGAGGAGCGGGTCGGCGGCGCCTACAGCCCGAGCCCCGGGACCGTCTACCCGACGCTGACCCTCTTGGAGGAACTCGGCCACGTCACGGTGACCCCCGGGGAGGGCACCAAGCGCCTGCACGCGATCACGCCGGAGGGGCAGGCCTTCCTGGACGGCAACCGCCCGACCCTCGAGGCGATCCTCGCCCGGATGGCGGAGGCCGAGGCCGCCCGGGGCGACGGTCCCCCGCCCTCGGTCGTGCGCGCCAAGGAGGGCCTGAAGCTCGCCCTGCAGATGCGGCTCGCCCGCGGCCCGCTCAGCGCCGAGCAGGCCGCCGCCGTCACGGCCGCGCTGGAGGCGGCGACCGCCGCGGTGGAGCGGGCGTGACGGGCCATCCCGAGCCCGTCACCGGCCCCGTCGCGGGGACGCGGCCGGTGCCCGACCCGCGGCTCGGCCGCGTCGTCCTCGGGATCACCCTGTTCCGGCCGCGACCGGACCAGGTGGCGCGCGTCCGGGACCTGGCCTCGGCCGGCTACGCCGCGGTGGTCGCCTTCGACAATGGCGGCCTCCCGGCCGGGACGGCCGACCAGCTCGCCCGGGCCGGCGTGACCCTGCTGTCGGCGGGCACGAATCTCGGCATCGCGGAGGCGCTCAACCGGATCGCGGCGGCCGCCCGCGCCGCGGGGGCCGGGACCCTCCTCCTCCTCGACCAGGACGCCGAGCCGCCGGCGGACCTCGCCGCCGCGCTGCTGACGGCCCGGGACCGGCTGCGGGAGGCCGGGATCCCGGCGGCGGTGGTGGGCCCGGCGCCCGCGCCGGCACCGGGCCACAAGGCGCCGGCCTACCCGCCCCGTCCCGGCGCGCCGGCACGCGACGGCCTCGCCCCGGTGCAGTTCCTGGCGACCTCGGGCTCGCTCGTCGACCTCGACGCCTTCGCGCGGGTCGGGCCGTTCCGCGGCGACTTCTTCATCGACGGGGTCGAGCTCGAATGGTGCTTCCGTGCCTGGAGCCTCGGTTACGGCTGCTACCAGACCCGCGCCGTCGCGATCCCGCACCGCGTCGGCGGCGGGACGATCCGGGCCCTCGGGATCGCGATGCCGCGCCAGCCCCTGTTCCGCATGGCGACCTACCTGCGCAACGCGATCTACGCGTGGCGGCTGCCGCATGTGCCGCCGCGCTGGAAACTCGCCCAGGCCGCCTACCTGCCGCTCCAGGCCGGGCTGTACTGGGCGGATTCGGGCTTCCGGCCCGCCGTGCTTCTCAGGCTCCTCGCGGCCGCCCGCGACGGCGCCCTCGGGCGCCTCGGGCCGCCCCGGGACCTGCCCGGAGACGCGGCCGGAAAGGCGGCCGGAAAGGCGCCTCGAGATCGGCCGAGAGATCGGACGCGAGCTCTGCCCCGGGACCTGCCGTGACCGACCGCCCTGCCCTCGACGTGGTGATCGTCAACTGGAACGGCGGCGGCCTGCTGCGCGCCTGCCTCGCGAGCCTCGCGGCCGCGCGGGACGCCGCGGCCGTGCAGGTCACCGTGGTGGACAACGCCTCGACGGACGGCTCCACCGAGAGCCTGCCCGTCCTGCCCCGCCCGCTCCGGCTGATCCAGAACGCCGCGAATCTCGGCTTCGGCCGGGCCTGCGACCAGGGCGCCGCCGCCGGCGACGCCCCCGCGATCCTGTTCCTGAACCCGGACACGCAGGTCGCGCCCGACGCCCTCGGCGCGGCCCTGGCCGCCCTGATGGCCGACCCGCGGACCGGGATCGTGGGCGCGCGGCTCGTCGACCCGGACGGGCGGACCGCGCGCTCCTGCGCCCGGGCGCCCTCGGCGCTGGGCCTCCTCGGACGCGCCCTGGCGCTGGACCGCCTCGGCCTCGTGCGGCCGCACTTCCTGCTCGAGTGGGACCACGCGGAGGACCGCGCCGTCGACCAGGTGATGGGCGCCTTCCTGATGATCCGCCGCGACCTGTTCCGGGCGCTCGGCGGGTTCGACCCGCGCTTCTTCGTCTACTGGGAGGATGCCGACCTCTGCGCCCGGGCCCGGGCGGCGGGCTTCGCGGTGCGGCACGTGGCCGGGGCGGTCGCCCGCCATGTCGGCCAGGGCACGACCCGGCAGGTGCGGGCGCGGCGGCTGTTCTACTTCCTGCGCAGCCAGATCCTCTACGCCGGCAAGCACCACGGCGCCGCGACGGCCCTCGGCCTGGCGGCGGCGAGCTTCGGCGCGCAGGTGCCCCTGCGGCTCGCCCTGGCCCTCGCCCGCCGCTCCCCCCGGGAGGCCGCGGAGGTCCTGCGGGCGGCGGGCCTCCTGGCCGCTTCGCTGCCGGGGCTCGTGCCGGATCTCCTCGGCTCCGCGCGCGCGCGGAGCCCCTCTTGAGCGGGACCGCGATGTCGCGCCGCGCCCGCCGCGCAGGGGCCGGCCGCCCGATCGACCCGGACGCGGCCGTGAACCTGCCGGTCACCGGTGACGGCCGGTTCTGGGCCCGCGCCTTCCTGGGCCTCGGCCTGCCGGCCTGCCTCGCGCTGGCCTGGATCGGTCTGCCCGGCGAGACCCCGTCCGCCTCCGCCCTCGCCGTGGGCGGCCGGCTCGCCGGCATCGCGGCGTTCCTGAGCCTGGGGCTCGCCGCCCTGGCCCTGGCGACCCGGGGCCGGGCCGCGCTGTTCGCGCTGCTGTGCTTCCCGGCCTCGCTCGCGGCCGCCGCCGGACCGGACGGGCCCGTCCTCGCCCTGGCGGCGCTCGCGGCCGCGTTGCTCGGCCCCCGGCCGATGACGGGCCGGCACGGATCGGCGCGCCGCGCCGGCGCGGCGCTGGCGATCGCCCTGGTGGTGCTGGCGCGGCCGGCCTGCGCGCCCCTCGTGGGGATGCTGCTGGTGCCGTTCCCGCCCGCGGGACGGCGCGTCCGCGCCTGGCGGGAGCGGCTGCCGCTCGCCGCGTTCGCCCTGCTGCCGGCGCTCCTGCCGGCGCTCCTGCCGGCGCTCCTGCCGGTCTTCCTGCCGGCCCTGCTGCCGGCCGCGAGCCCCGGGCTTCCGCCCCCCGCCGCGGCGGGGAGCGGATTCGTGTCCCTGGCCGTCCCGCTGCCCGGGTTCCTCTCCGCGGTCTGGGCCGCCGCGCTGCTGGTGCCGCCCGTCGCGCTGCGGCGCGGCCCCCTGCCCCCGCCCGCGGAGCGGCTGTGGCTCTCGGGCTGCGCGCTGCTCGGCCTCTGGCTGGCGGTGCTGCCGCAGGCCCTCGCTCCGGCGGGCGGCCTCGGCGGGGTGCAGGTCCGGGACCTGCTGCCGCTGGCGCCGATGCTGATCCTGGCCTTCGCCCGCGGGCGGATCGGCACCGCGGCGGCCCTGCGCTGGCCGGCCCTGCTGCCGGTGCTGGCCGCCGCCCTCGACGCGGTGGTGCTGCCGATGATCGCGCTGCGGGCGTAGCGGGCGCTCAGTCCCGGTCCAGGAAGTCCAGGAGCGCCCGGTTGAAGGCCTCGGGCCGGGTGACGCTGTGGGCGTGGCCGCCCTCCGGGGCGAGGGCGAGCCGGGCGTTGGGCAGCGCCGCCGCCAGCCGCTCGGACCGGGTGTAGGGCACCAGCACGTCGTCCCGGGCGGCCATGACCAGGGTCTCGTGGCCGATCGACCCGAGATGGTCCGCGATGGTGAAGCGCTCCAGGGCGGCGATGCGGGTCAGCACGGTCTCGGCGCCGGGGAAATGCGCCAGCGCCTGCGCCTCGTCGGCTTCGACCCGCTCGGCCTGCGCGGAGAGCCAGGGGGCCGGGTACAGGAAGATCGCCTGCGCCCGCACGTAGGCCTCCGGGCCGCCCCCGGCCAGGATCGCCCGGCGGGCCGCGAAGCAGCGGCGCGTGGCCGGGTCCATCGCGTCCCAGCCGTTGATCACCGCGAGGCGCCCGACCCGCCCAGGGGCGTCCAGCGCCATCTGGAGGGCGATCAGGCCGCCGAGCGCGTGGCCGACCACGTCGGCCCGGTCGATCCCGGCCGCGTCCAGCACCCCGAGCGCGTCCCGCGCCATGGCGGGGATGTCGTGGTCCGGCGCGAGCGGGCCGGGCGAGCGCCCGGTGCCGCGATGGTCGTAGGTGACGACCCGGAACCGGCCGGTCAGGGCCGCCATCTGCGGCGCGAAGTAGCCCGCCGCGCCGCCGAGGCCCGGTGAGAGCAGCACCGGCCGGCCGCCCGCCGGGCCGGCCACCGCGTGGTGGAGCGGGCCCATCAGCGGCCGATATGGGCGATCGCCGCGATCTCCACGCGGGCCTCGGGCTTCACGAGGCCGCACTGGATGCAGTAGCGCGCCGGCTTCTCGCCCGGGAAATACTCGGCGTAGACGGCGTTGATCGCCGCGTAGTCGGCCCAGTCCGCCAGGAAGACGTGGTTGAAGGTGACGTCGTCCATCGTGCCGCCCGCGGCCTCGACCACGCCCCGGATGGTCTCCAGCACGTGGCGGGTCTGGGCCGCCGCGTCGCCGGCATGGACCACGTTGGCCTCCGCATCGAGCGGCAGCGTGCCCGAGACGTACAGGATTCCGTCGGCCAGGGTGCCCGGCACGTAGGGGGCCAGCGGCTTGCCGGTTCCCGGCGGTATCACGACCTGCTTGGGCATTCCCCTGCGCCTCCCGCGCGCGACCTGTCGGCCGGGCCGGGCAGGCCGCGCGGGAGGCCGCGTCGCGGCGGTCCTCGCGCTCCCCGCCGGTCACCGGCGGGGGGCGCGATGCACTTATCCGGCCAGATCGCCGCCGGATCTATCGATCCCGGCGTGTGAAGACGCCCCGAGGGCGGCCTCGAAAGCGGCGACGTCCGAGACCCAGCCGAAGAAGGTCTCGATGTTGGCGAGCGCCGCGCGCTGCAGGCTCTCCGGCCCGGCCTGGTGCGTGGCGTCGGCCAGCACGATCCCGAAATACTCCCGGTGGAACCCGTCCCGCAGGGTCGACTCGACGCAGACGTTGGTGGCGATGCCGGTGAAGACCAGCGTGGTCACGCCCCGGGCCCGCAGGGTGCTGTCGAGGGGCGTGTTGTAGAAGCCGCTGTAGCGCGGCTTGCCCATCACGATGTCGCCGGGCTCCGGATTCAGGGCATCCACCAGCGCGTAGTCCCAGGATCCCTTGGCGAGCAGCTGCGCGTTCGCTTCAGGATTCCGCCGCATCGTCTTGAGGGCGTTGGATTTGTGCCAGTTCGGCGAGCCCGGGCCACCGGCCTCGACATAGGCCGGGTCCCAGCCGTTCTGGAACCACAGGACCGGGATGCCGGCGGATCGCGCCGCCGCCACCGCCCGGGCGATCCGGGCGATCACCGGGCCGGTGCCCGACACGTCGAAGCCGGCCCGGTCGAGGTAGCCGCCCGGGCTCGCGTAGGCGTTCTGGACGTCCACCACGATGAGGAACGTGGTCGCGGGATCGAGGGCGATCGGCTCCGGGCGGGCCGGCAGGACGACGCCGCCGTGCCGGCCCTGGGCGTCGCGGTAGCCGGCGGGGCGATCCATCGGGTCATCCATCGGGCGGTCCATCGGGCGGTCCATCAGGCGACCTCCGGCAGCGGCGCCGCCGTCACGTGCCGGCGCGACCGCATCAGGGGCTGGATCCGGGTCCCGAAGTCGTCGAGGCCCTTGAGGAAGTCGTCGAAGACGAGCAGCACGCCCTCCACTCCGTCGATGGTCATGACGGCGTCGAGCATCGCGGCCACGCTGGCGTAGCTGCCCACCAGGGTGCCCATATTGAGGTTCACCGCCGAGGTCGGGTCGGCGAGCTGGCGCACGTTGGTGTCGCTGCCGGACTTGGTGTCGGCGGCGCCCTGGACGCCGAGCCACGCGATCGCCTCGGCATCCGCGCCCGCCTTGTAGTGCGCCCAGGTCGCCATGGCGGCGTCGTCGGTCTCGTCGGCGATGATCATGAACAGCGCGAAGGCGGTCACCCGCCGCCCGGTCCGCGCGCCGGCCTCGGCGAGCTTCTCCACCACGGGCGCGAAGGCGGTCGGCGTGTTGAGCCCCTTGCCCAGGCAGAAATTGTGGTCGGCGTACTGGGCCGTGAAGGCCAGCCCGGCGCCGCTCTGGCCGGCGCAGATGATCTTCACCGGCGCCTGCGGCCGCGGGCTCAGCCGGCAGTCGGTCATCTGGAAATACGTGCCCTTGCGGTCGCTGGCGCCCGTCTCCCACAGGTCGCGCAGGATCTGGGCGTACTCGGCCAGGTAATCGTAGCGCTTGGCAAAATACTCGTCGCCCGGCCACAGGCCCATCTGGTCGTATTCCGGCTTCTGCCAGCCGGTGACGAGGTTCAGGCCGAAGCGCCCGTCGGAGATCGAGTCGATGGTCGCGGCCATGCGCGCCACGATGGCGGGCGGCAGGCACAGGGTCGCCGCGGTGGCGAACAGCCGGATCCGGGTGGTGACGGCGGCGAGCCCCGCCATCAGAGTGAAGGATTCGAGATTGTGGTCCCAGAACTCGGTCTTGCCGCCGAAGCCGCGGAGCTTGATCATCGACAGGGCGAAGTCGAGCCCGTAACCCTCCGCCTTCAGGGTGATCGCCTTGTTGAGCGCGAAGCTCGGGCGGTACTGCGGGGCGTTCTCCGACAGCAGCCAGCCGTTGTTGCCGATCGGGATGAACACCCCGACGCTCATGGCCGGTGCCGGACGGGCATCGGCGCTGTCGTCCGCGTGGCTCTGCATCATCGTCCCGCGCTCCGCCCGGTCGGTTCCCCCGGAACCGAGTCGACGCCCGGAGGCTCGCAAAACAGCGGCGGAGGGTCAAACCCGCGCCGCCCGTCGGGCGCGAAAATGCCCATCTTTCCAGCGACTTGCACAACCAGGGCGCGATGCCTGCCCAACCCGTGCGCGCGTCCCGACCGGCCGCGCCCGTCCGCCGGGACGCGCTCCACCGCGCTTGACCGCCGCGACGTCCGCGCGGCGCGAGGACCGGTGACGGCGCGGCGATCATCGTCGGCACGATCACGGACCGATCACGAACCGATCACGAACATTGTCGTGGGCGTGGCGGAGACCATCTTCCCGTGACGATGATGGATCTCGGTCCGACACTGGCGGACTTTGCCGGACCTTGCCGGAGTGACAGCGATGCGCGCGTGGCCCGCCCTGCTCCTCGTCCTCGTCCTCGCGGGGCCGGCGGCAGCCGACGAGGCGGGGCGCGCGGCGGCCCGTGCGGTCATCGCCAAGCAGGAGCAGGCGCTCGGCCGCGACGACGCGCAGACGGCCTACGAGCAGGCCGCGCCGGGGATCCGGGACCTGTTCCCGAATGCCGACCTGTTCATCGGCATGGTCCGGAACCAGTACCGTCCGGTCTACCGCCACCGCAGCTTCGTGTTCGGCGAGGCGCACGACACGGACGCGGCGGGCGTGGTCCAGTCGGTGGCGATCCAGGACGAGTACGGCGTCGACTGGACGGCCGAGTACAGCCTCGCCCGCGACGCGGACGGCCAGTGGCGCATCACCGGCTGCCGCCTGACCAAGGCGCCCGGCACGCGCGCCTGAGATCGCGGCCCGAGACCGCGCGCCCGAGACCGCCCCCCGAAGGACGCCCGCCGCCGGCGCGGCGGGCGCGGAGGCCGGGCTCAGGGCCGGAACGTCGCGAGCTTGTCGAGCATCTGCAGGGTGACGTCGGCGCACGCCTTGGTCGTGTCGTCGTCGGCGCACTTCACGTCGACCCGCGCGTCGCCGCGCTCCAGCACGATGTGGGCGGCCCGCGACGGCGGCGGCGGGGGCGGGGGCGGGGGGCCGTCCGGACCGGGACCGCGCCGCGGGTCGCCGGGGGGCGGGGGTGGCGCGCCGGCCTCGGGGCCGGGCCTCGGGCCGCCGGGCGGCGGCGGCGGGGCCTGCGCGAAGGCGACGGTGCCGGACAGCAGCGCCGCGACGCCCGCGAGGGCGATGATTCGGGTCATGTCGGCTCTCTCCGAGACGGGATCCGCCCCGCCGGTCCGGGGGCCGCGGGGCGGTCCGGCTGTAGGACGCGGCCGGCCAACCGGCCCTGAACCGGCCCGTTCAGCCCCGGTTAAACCGCCGGCCCGGCGCGGACCGGCCCGAGATCCGTGTCGCGCCGCGCGCCCGCGCGCCGGACCGGCAGCGACTTCGGCGGCGCGCGCCCGGCTTTCGACAGGTCCGCCCGCATCGTGTAGAGGGGGCGCCTTCCCTCGGAGGACCCTGTGCTCCACGTCTCGACTCGCGGCGCGGCCGCGCCGCTCTCGTTCTCGGACGCGCTCCTGGCGGGCCTCGCCCGCGACGGCGGGCTCTACGTGCCGCAGACCTGGCCGCAGATCGGCCATCCGGAGATCGCCGCCCTGGCGGGCCGGCCCTACGCGGAGGCCGCCAAGCGGGTGCTGCGCCCGCTGATCGACGGCGACATCGCCGGGCCGGACCTCGACCGGATGATCGACGCCGCCTACGCGACGTTCCGCCACCCGGCCGTCTGCCCGCTGACCCAGCTCGACGACAACCTGTTCCTGCTGGAGCTCTTCCACGGGCCGACGCTCGCCTTCAAGGACGTGGCGATGCAGCTGCTCGGGCGGCTGATGGACCATGTCCTGACCCAGCGCGGCGCCCGCGCCACCATCGTGGGCGCGACCTCGGGCGATACCGGCTCGGCCGCCGTGGAGGCCTTCGGCGGCCTCGACCGGGTCGACGTGTTCATCCTCTACCCGCACGGGCGCGTCTCGGAGGTGCAGCGGCGGCAGATGACCTCGGTGCCGGCGCAGAACGTCCACGCGCTCGCCGTCGACGGCACGTTCGACGATTGCCAGAACCTCGTCAAAGCCCTGTTCCAGCACGCCGATTTCGCCGACGCGGTGCGGCTGTCGGGCGTCAACTCGATCAACTGGGCCCGGGTCGCCGCGCAGGCGGTCTACTACTTCACCAGCGCGGTCGCGCTCGGCGCGCCCCACCGCCCGGTCTCGTTCGCGGTGCCGACCGGCAATTTCGGCGACGTGCTGGCCGGCTGGGTCGCCAAGCAGATGGGCCTGCCGGTCGGGCGGCTGATGATCGGCACCAACGCCAACGACATCCTGGTGCGGACCCTGGAGCACGGCGCCTACGAGCTGCGCGGCGTGGTCCCGACCACCTCGCCCTCCATGGACATCCAGATCTCGTCGAACTTCGAGCGTCTGCTGTTCGAGGCTCTGGGGCGCGACGCCTCCTCCCTGTCGCGGCTGATGGCCGGGCTGAAGCAGTCCGGCGGGTTCACGCTGAGCCCCGAGGTGCTGGCGACGGTCCGCGCGGAGTTCGACGCCGTGGCGGTGCCGGAGCCCGACGTCATGGCGGAGATCGCCCTGACCCAGGCCGCCACCGGCGTGGTGCTCGATCCCCACAGCGCCATCGGCGTCCGCGCCGGGCGCCGGCTCCTGGAGCAGGATCCCGCGACCCCGGTCGTCGCCCTCGGCACCGCGCATCCGGCGAAGTTCCCGGACGCGGTCGCCCGGGCCACCGGCGGGCTGCGCCCGCCCCTGCCCCCGCACCTCGCCGACCTGATGGACCGGCCCGAGCGCCTGACCCGGGTGGAGAACGACCAGGCCGCCCTGGAGACGCTCATCCGCGAGCGCGCCCGCATCACGAGGGGTGCGTGAGCCCGGCGCGCGTCGCGCGACGCGCCCCCGCACCCCGTCCCTCTCCCGCACGGGAGAGGGGACCCGCGCCGCATCCGGTCCCCTCCGCGACGAGCCGTCGATGAACCAGCATTTCTCCACCCACGCCGCCTCGCCGTCGCTGCGCACCACGCGGCTCGACAACGGCGTCACGGTGGTGACCGAGCCGATGCCGGGGGTCGCCACCGCGAGCCTCGGCGTCTGGGTCGGGGCCGGCTCGCGCAACGAGCGCGCCGACGAGGCCGGCCTGTCCCACCTCATCGAGCACATGGCGTTCAAGGGCACGCGCACCCGCTCGGCGCAGAAGATCGCGGAAGAGATCGAGAATGTCGGCGGCGAGATCAACGCCGCCACCTCGACCGAGGGGACGAGCTACACCGCCCGGGTGCTCGGCGAGGATGCCGGCCTCGCCCTCGACGTGATCGGCGACATCCTCACCGATTCGGTCTTCGACGCGGGCGAGCTCGCCCGGGAGAAGGGCGTCATCCTGCAGGAATACGCCGCCGTCGAGGACACCCCGGACGACGTGGTCTACGACGCCTTCACGGAGGCCGCCTTCCCGGACCAGCCGGTCGGCCGGCCGATCCTCGGGCGCCCCGAGACGATCCGGAGCTTCGACGAGGCGGGGATCCGCGCCTATCTCGATCGGGAATACACGCCGGACCGCATCGTGGTGGCCGGCGCCGGGGCGGTGACCCACGAGGCGATCGTGGCGGCGGCCGAGCGCCATTTCGGCGCCCTCCCCGCCAAGCCCGCCCCCGCGGCGGTCCCGGGCGTCTACGGTGGCGGCGAGCGGCGGATGCCGCGCAAGCTCGAGCAGGCCAACGTGGTGATCGGCCTGCCGGGCCTCTCCTTCCGGGACGAGGGCTACTACGCGCTCCACATGTTCGCGCAGGTGCTGGGCGGCGGCCTGACCTCGCGGCTCTGGCAGGAGGTGCGCGAGACCCGCGGCCTCGCCTACGAGATCCAGGCCTTCCACTGGCCGTTCTCGGATTGCGGCCTGTTCGGCATCGGCGCCGGCACCGCCGGCGCGGACCTGCCCGAGCTCGTCGACGTGACCCTGGCGGCCACCGCCCGTGCGGCCCGCGACCTCGACGCCACCGAGATCGCCCGCGCCAAGGCGCAGCTGAAGGTCTCGCTGCTCTCGGCCCTGGAGACGCCCGGCGGGCGCATCGAGCGCAACGCCCGCCAGATCCTGGCCTGGGGCCGGGTGATTCCCGCCGGGGAGGTGATCGACAAGGTCGACGCCGTCACGGTCGAGGACGTCCGCGCCGCGGCGGCCGCGATGCTGCGGGGCACGCCCACGCTGGCGGCGATCGGCCCGATCCGCAAGCTGCCCGCCCTCGACAGGATCGCGGGCGCGCTCCGGGGAGCGTAGGGCAGCTTCGGCCGCTCGCCGCGCCACCGTCTCTGCGAGGGGAGCGACCCAGGACAGCGCGTGCGATGACGGAGAGGGCGGCAGAACGGCCGCCCCCGCCCCGGCCAACTTGATTTGGCCGCAAAGGGGCGCGATCCGCGGGCGGTGGACCGGCCCCGGGGCGACCTTGCCCCGAGTCAGGCCCGCGCCTATCGATCGAGGCCGCCCGGGCGGCCGATGCCGCAGCTCGCACGGCCGGAAGTCAAGACACCCTTGCGCATCCTCGCCCACCTCCTGACCCTGGTCGGCGGCCTCGTCGGTGCCCTCGCGCTCACGCTCGCCGCGAGCGCGCCCGCCCAGGCCGTGGAGGCGGTCCGCGTCACCCTCGACGCGCCGGTGATCGACCTGACCACGGCGATCGAGCGCTACCGCTCCGACGGCGACCTGATCCAGATCTCCACGGCGCCCGGCAAGGACGGCATCGTCCGGCGCATCGTCGTGAAGGCGCGCGACGCCGGCGCCCGGCCCGACTGGATCGTGTTCGCGCTCACCAACGACACCGATGAGCAGATCGACCGCATCCTGGTCGCCCCGCATTTCCGGCTGGTCGATTCCGGGGTGATCTGGCCCGATCTCGGCGGCTCGCGCATCGCCGCCATCACGGCGAGCCAGGGCATCCGGCCCGAGCGGGACGAGAACCCGGAGGCCGACCAGTTCACCATCACGCTGGATCCCGGCGCCACCGTCACCTACGTGGCCGAGCTGCGCGGCTCCAACGTCCCCCAGCTCCGCCTCTGGGACCAGGACGCCTACCGGCGCAAGACCGCCGGACTGACCCTCTACAAGGGCATCATCATCGGGATCAGCGGCCTGCTGGCCCTGTTCCTGACCATCGTGTTCGTGGTCAAGGGCGCGATCATCTTCCCGGCCGCCGCCGCGCTCGCGTGGTCGGTGCTCGCCTATGCCTGCATCGATTTCGGGTTCCTGCAGCGGGTGTTCCCGGTCACCGAGCTCGCCGAGCGGGTCTACCGGGCCTCCGCGGAGGCGGTGCTCGGGGCGACGCTGCTGGTCTTCCTGTTCGCCTATCTCAACCTCGCCCGCTGGCACGTGCGCTACAGCCACGTGGCGTTCTTCTGGCTCGCCTTCCTGGCGGGCCTCGTCGGGCTCGCGGTGTTCGACCCGCCGGTGGCGGCGGGCGTGGCGCGGATCTCGATCGCCGCGGTGGCCGGGATCGGCCTGCTGCTGATCGTCTACCTCGCCGCCCATAACGGCTACGACCGCGCCATCCTGCTGGTGCCGACCTGGCTGCTGCTGGTGGTCTGGGTCACGGCGGCGGGCTTCGCGGTCACCGGCCAGATCGGCAGCGACCTCGTCCAGCCCGCCCTGATCGGCGGCCTCGTGCTGATCGTGATGCTGATCGGCTTCACGGTGCTCCAGCACGCCTTCGCGGGGGGCGGCCTCAGCCACGCCCTCGTGTCCGACACGGAGCGGCGCGCGCTGGCGCTGACCGGCGCCGGCGACGTGGTGTTCGACTGGGACGTGCCCGCCGACCGGGTCTTCGTAGGTCCGGAGATCGAGGGCCAGCTCGGCCTCGCCCGCGGCACCCTGGAGGGGCCGGCGACCAACTGGCTGGGCGCGCTCCACCCGTTCGACGTGGAGCGCTACTCGGCGGCCCTCGACACGGTGATCGAGGAGCGGCGCGGCCGCATCGTCCACGACTTCCGCCTGCGCTCGGAGGCCGGCACGTTCTTCTGGTACCGCCTGAAGGCGCGGCCGGTGATCGGCGCCGACGGCGAGGTGATCCGGGTGGTCGGCACCATCGCGGACGTCACCGAGATCAAGACCGCCGAGGAGCGCCTGCTCCACGACGCCGTGCACGACAGCCTCACCGGCCTGCCGAACCGCGAATTGTTCGGCGACCGCCTCGACGCGGCTCTGGCCTTCGCCGGCCAGGACCAGCGCCTCAAGCCCACCGTGATCGTGCTGGACGTCGACCGGTTCAAGGGCATCAACGACGCGATCGGCCTGTCGGCGGGCGATTCGATCCTGCTGACCCTCTCGCGCCGGCTCGGCCGCCTGCTGCGCCCGCAGGACACCCTGGCCCGGGTGGCCGGCGACGAGTTCGCGGTGATCCTCCTCTCCGAGCGCGACCCCGACCGGATCCTGGCCTTCGCCGAGATGATCCGCCGGGCGATCGCCACGCCGATCACCTACGCCGACCGCGAGATCTTCCTGACCGTCTCGATCGGCCTCGCGCTCTACGAGGCCGGCGCCAACCTGAAGCGCGACGAGGTGTTCAAGAGCGCCGAGATCGCCATGATCCAGGCCAAGCGCAACGGCGGCGATCGGATCGAGGTGTTCCGCGCCCACATGCGCACCGACCGCTCCGACCGGCTGATGCTGGAGAGCGACCTGCGCAAGGCGATCGAGCGCAACGAGTTGCGGGTCCTGTTCCTGCCGGTGGTGCGGCTCGAGGACCGCACCGTGGCGGGGTTCGAGACCGTGCTGCGCTGGGACCATCCGAAGCTCGGGCGCATCCCCGCCTCGACCTTCCTGCCGCTCGCCGAGGAGAGCGGCTTCGTGGTCAATCTCGGCATCTTCGCCCTGGAGCGCACCGCCCTGGAGCTCGCGGCGTGGCAGCGCTCCCTGGAGGTCGAGCCGCCGATCTTCGCGGCCTGCAACCTGTCCTCGCGCCAGCTCCTGCGCCACGACCTCCTGCACGACGTGAAGACCGTGCTGGCCCGCTCCGGCGCCCTGCCCGGCTCGCTCAAGCTGGAATTCAGCGAGAGCCTCGTGATGGAGAACCCGGAATACGCCGCCCAGATGCTGGCGCGGATCCACGACCTCGGCGCCGGCCTGTGCCTCTCGGATTTCGGCACCGGCTACTCGGCCCTCTCCTATCTCCAGCGCTTCCCGTTCGACACGATCAAGGTCGACGCGACCTTCGTGCGCCAGATCGGCACCGGCCAGACCGCGATCCTGCGCTCCATCGTGCGCATGGCGAGCGAGCTGAACCTCGCCATCGTGGCGGAGGGCTGCGAGTCCGAGGCCGACGCCCAGGCGCTCGCCGGTCTCGGCTGCGAGTACGCCCTCGGCCCGGCCTTCGGCGAGCCGATGACCATGCTGCAGGCCCGCCAGATCGTCGGTGCCGCCCCGGAAGCGGCCTGAGATTCGATCCGGACGGGCCCGCTCGGTATACTGCCGGCCAACGATCCGCGCGGCGGCAGGTGACGCGATGACTCCGGACCAGATCAGGCTCGTGCAGGACAGCTTCGCGAAGGTGCGGCCGATTGCCGGAACGGCGGCCGACCTGTTCTACGGCCGCCTGTTCGCGATCGCCCCGGAGGTGCGCCCCCTCTTCCCCGCGGACATGACCGAGCAGAAGCAGAAGCTGATGGCCATGCTCGGGCTGGCGGTCGCCAACCTGAACCATCCGGAGACCGTGGTGCCCGCGCTCCAGGATCTCGGACGCCAGCACGTGGCCTACGGCACGCGGGACGCCCACTACGCGCCGGTGGGGGCGGCCCTGCTGTGGACCCTGGAGCAGGGCCTCGGCGTGGACTTCACCCCGGAGGTCCGCGAGGCCTGGACCGAGACCTACGCGCTGGTCGCCCGCGTGATGAAGGCGGCCGCCGCGGACGCCGCGTGAGCGGCGCGTCGAGCGGCGGGCGCGGACGGGCCGAGCGCCACCGCGGAGCGCGGGGCGGCGAGAGTCGCCGATCGGTTTAAGCCCGTCTTAACCATGTCCGACCAAGCTCCTGTTGATAGGCGGGCCCTTCAGCGCCCGCGATGGGGATGGGTCGGATGGCCGAGGCGGCACGGCGTTACCAGCAGGCAGGCGGCTCCGACCTCGTGCGCCGCCTGATGGCCCGGCCCGTCCGGCTGGAGCAGCAGGCCCGGACCCGGATGCCCCTCCGCGACCCGCGCCCGGTCGACGCGTTCGCCGACACGTATGCCGACACGGTCGCCGACGACGCGGAGGTGCGGGACGAGGCCGACGCGATCGCCCGCCTCGAGACCGAGCTGCAGGTGATGAAGGCGGTGCTCCGCGCCCAGCGGCAGGAGGTCGAGTCGCTGCGGGCGCAGCGCCAGCTCCTCACCGAATCGGCCCCGACCGACGATGTCCGCGCGACCCGCGAGCGCTGGGCGGCCCTGGTCGACTCGCTCCTGATCCGCGCCCGCTGATCCGTCACCAGGGCATGCGGGGGAGAGCCATGGGGGCGCGCTGCTCGCTCGTCGTCAACGGTCGGTCGGTCCGCGTCTCGACCGGCGACACGCCGCTGGAGGCGGCGCTGGCCGAGGGCATGATCGCGCCGCTGCAGGCGTCGCCCGGCAACCTGCTCGCCGGCCAGGGCTTGGCCCAGGGCTTGGCCCAGGGCTTGGCCCAGGGCAGCACCGCGCCGTCCGGCCGCCGGCATCCGGCCCGGCGGGCCCGGGCCGAGGCCCTGCGGCCCGCCCTCCCCGGCGCCCCGATCCAGGGCCAGGAGGAGGCGCCGCCGCCGCCCGTCGCCGTCCGCAAGGGCACGGTCACGGAGATCCGCCGGCTCAGCCCCGGCATCCTCGAGATCGTCGCGACCCTGACCCGGCGCCCGACCGGCGAGCCCGGCCACCAGGCGCTGGTGACCTTCGCGGGGCTGCCGACGCGGACGCTGTCCCCGACCCTGCGGGTCGACGGCACGACCGAGATCAACGACGCGGTGTTCCACGTCGCCCGCGACCCCGAGGGCGATCCCCTCGACGGGCTCCGCCTCGACCAGCCGGTGCGCCTCAAGGGCCCCGTCGGCCGGGGGCAGTACCGCCCCGGAGGCGGCCGGCTCGTGCTGGTGGCGGCCGGCGCCGGCTTCGGCGCGATCTGGGCGATCGCCCGGGCGGCCCGCTACGTCGAGCCCGCCCGCGAGATGGCCCTGGCCGTCGGCGCCCGCGACGCCCTGGACCTCTACATGCGCGAGAGCCTGGACTGGCTGCGCCGCACCGGCGTCGGCCGGATCGTGCTCTGCGCCGATCGCGGCCGCCAGCGGCCGCCGGACGTGCGCTCCGGCCCGCTCAGCGCCCACCTGCCGAGCCTGCGCGCCACCGACGTGGTCCACGTGGCGGGCGACGTCTCGACGGTCGGCGCCGTGCAGGTGCTCGCCGCCTCGGTGGGCGCCCGCTGCTACCCGATCGTGATCGACTGACCGCCGTCGCCTCGACGCGGCGGCGCCCGGCTGCTACCGGGCCGGTCCCGACCCCGATCCGAGCCCCGATGGTCCGCGTCCTCTGCCTCGGCTACAGCGTCACGGAGCTGCCGGGCTACGTCGAGCGGGCCAACGCCCTGGCCGAGGCCGAGGGGCGCCCGGTCACCTTCCTCCGCAGCGGCTGGGGCGGCCATTCGCTGCCCTCCATCGCCGCCCTGATCGACGAGATCCTGGACGCGATCCCCTGCGACAGCGTCCTCCTCGAGCTGTTCACCGGCAACGTCCGCTACTTCGACGGCGCGACGATGCGGGCCTATCTCGACGACATCCTCGCGGCGACCGCCCGGCGGGACCTGCCCGTCGCCTTCCTCAACCTCCACCAGGGCGGCGTCGACTACGCCGCCGAGCCCGTCGCCGGCCTGCTGGCGGAGTACCGCGCCCTCTACGGGATCCCCTATCTCGACATCGCCGCCCCGGTGGCGGCCGCGGGCGCGGGCGACATCACCTACCTGCTGAAGGACGCGACCCACGTCACGCCGGCGGGCGCCGACCTCTACGGCACCCTGGTCTACAGCTTCCTCCGCGCGCCGCCGCCGGGCCGGGCCTATATCGACCGGTTCCGGACCCTGCCGGGCCGGTTCGAGGCCCTGCCGCTGCGCGCCCTCCCCGGCCTGACCTGCGGGTTCACCCTCCGCCGCAACGGCATCCCGCTGGACTTCCTGGAGATCCCGGAGGGTACGCGCGTCGCCGTCCCCCTGGGGCGCCCCCGCGACGTGATCGGACTCCTCGTGACCTACGGGCCGCAGGCGGGCACGCTGACGGTCGGGGACCCGGCGACCGGGCGGGCGCGGGCCCTCGTCGCCTACGACGCGTTCTCCTACTACACGCGCGCGATGTTCCGCAGCGTGACCCTCCCGGCGGCGCGCGCGCTGACGATCGCGCAGTCGGCGGAGCGCCCGGACATCGCCCTGCGCAAGGGCGCGCCGGATCCGGGCCCGCGGATCGGGCGCGTGTCGCACGTCGTCTGCCGGCGGAGAGCGGGCCTGGCCCAGCGCGCCGCCCGCCTGCTCCACCGGCTACGGCGCGGCCTGCGCCGCCTCGGGCTGCGGGCCGGCCTCGTCCGCGGGGCCTGAGAGCCGGTCGCCCGAGGCCGGCGCGGCGCCGAACGACCGGCTTACAGGCGTCGATGTAAGTCTCTCGGTTTCTCAGTATTTGTTTCAATGGTGGAAGTGTCGCGGAGCAAAATCGGGCCCCGAAATCCGCGCGCGGGCTTGATCGCGCGTGGATCTTCGCCGGATCGGTATGGTAAAGTCCGATCGAAGTCCGGACGGAGATCAGGCGACATGCGAATGCTGCGAGATACGAGCCTGCATGTCAAAATGGCCGCCCCCCTCGCACTCATGCTGATCGTCGCGGGCGTCGCGGGCTTCTGCGCGCTGTCCGGTATCGATGAGATCATGGATCGGGACAAATATATCGTCGATTATTATTTCGTGAGACTGGAAATGTTCGCGCGCATCCGCGAGAAATTCGTCGACGCCGCGCTCATGAACCGCAACCTCATCATCGGCCGTCCGGAGACGGACCTCCCGCTCTTCCGCAGGCGCTACGACGAGGACGTCAAGGCCGTGGCCGACACCGTCGAGGCCCTGGCCGAGGGATCGCGCCGCGCGGAGATCGCGGCGCTGCAGCGCCAGATCGGCTCGATCGCCCGGGACTATTTCGATCTGCTGGACCGCTCCAATTACCTCGCCCTCCGCAACGACCGGCCGGCGGCGATCCAGGTCGGGGTCGTCGCGAGCCGCGAGGTCCGGGCGCAGTTCGACAGGGCGGCCCAGGCCTACGAGGCGCAGGCGGCGGCCCGCCTCAGCGAGGCGAAGGTCGCGTCGCAGCGGGAGGCCGAGCGGGCGCGGACCGTCCTGATCGGCTCGGCCCTGGCAGGCCTGCTCGCCGCCCTCGGGCTCTCGGCGGCGATCGTCGTGTTCGGCGTGACGCGGCCCCTCCACCGCCTCGTCGCCGCGCTGCAGCGCATGGCGCGGGGCGATGCCGAGGCCGCGGTCGTCGAGGCGCGGCGCGGCGACGAGATCGGGATGGTGGGGCGGGCGGTCGAGGCGATCCGCAGCACGGTCGCCCGCAACGCCGCCGCGGAGGCCGAGCACCTGCGCCGCGCGGAGGCGGAGGCCGCCGCTTCGCGCAAGGAGGCCACGATGGGCTTCGCCCGGCACTTCGAGGAGGCGGTGGCCACGATCGTGGACCGGGTCTCGACCGCCGCGGGCGAACTCGAGGACACCGCCCACCAGATGACCGCGACCGCCCAGGAGACGGCCGGCCAGTCCGGGGCAGTGGCGACGGCGGCCGCGGGAGCCGCGGCCGCCGTCGACGCCGTGGCGGCCGCGACCGAGCGGCTCGGCGGCGCCATCCGGGCGATCGGCCGTCAGGCGGGCGGCTCGTCCGAACTCGCCCAGCAGGCGGTCGGCGAGGCCGACCAGACCGCCGGCCTCGTGGCCGAGCTGCGGCAGGCGGCCTCAGAGATCGGCGACGTGGTGCGGCTGATCGCGTCCATCGCCGAGCAGACCAACCTGCTCGCCCTCAACGCCACCATCGAGGCGGCGCGGGCCGGCGAGGCCGGCCGCGGCTTCGCGGTCGTGGCGGGCGAGGTGAAGGCCCTGGCCGAGAAGACCGCGCGGGCGACCGACGGGATCGCCGCGCAGATCGGCCGGATCCAGGGCGTGACCGGATCCGCGGTCGGCGCCATCGGCGCGATCATCGACCGGATCCGCGAGATCAACGGGGTGGCGATCGCGATCGCCGCGGCCGTCGAGGAGCAGAGCGCCGCGACCCAGGAGATCGTGCGCACCATCGCCCAGGCGACGCGGGGCGCCGCGGAGGTGACCGGCACCATCGCCGGGGTGGCCGAGGCCTCCGGGCGGACGGGGGTCGCGGCCGACCACGTGCTCACGGCCGCCACCGCCCTGTCCCGTCAGTCCGAGGGGCTCGCGGCGGAGGTGGGGCGGTTCCTGGCCACGGTGCGCGCAGCCTGAGGGCGGCGCGGCCCGCTCCCGCGCGGGAGCGGGCCGGTGGCGCTCAGCCCAGGCGGACCCGCCAGATCTCCTCGGCGTACTCGCGCATCGCCCGGTCGGAGGAGAACCACGCCATGCGGGCGGTGTTGCGGATCGCCTTCGCCCACCAGCCGCGGGGATCGCGCCACGCGGCGTCGATGGCGCGCTGCACCCGCCAGTAATCGTCGAAGTCGGCGGTGAGCAGGTACTGGTCGCGCCGGCGCAGGTCGTCGGTGAGCGGCCGGAACCGGCCCGGCTCCTCCGGCGAGAACCGGCCCGACGCGATCATGTCGAGCGCCGCCGCCAGCCGCGGCGACGCCTGGATCGCCCGGGCCGCGTAGTCCGGCTCGGCCTGCCGGGCGCGCACCCCGTCGGCCTCCAGGCCGAAGATGAAGATGTTGTCCGCCCCGACATGGTCGCGGATCTCGATGTTGGCGCCGTCGAGGGTGCCCACCGTGAGCGCGCCGTTGAGGGCGAACTTCATGTTGCCGGTGCCCGAGGCCTCCATGCCGGCGGTGGAGATCTGCTCGGACAGGTCGGCGGCCGGGATGATCGATTCGGCGAGGCTCACCGAGTAGTTCGGCAGGAACACCACCTTCAGCCGGTCCGCGACCTCGGGGTCGTCGTTCACCGCCTTGGCGACGTCGCAGGCGAGCTTGATGATCAGCTTGGCCTGGACGTAGCTCGGCGCCGCCTTGCCGGCGAAGATCTTGACCCGGGGCGTCCAGTCCCGGTGCGGCTCGGCCTTGATCGCCTGGTAGAGCGCCACGGTCTCGACCACGTTGAGGAGCTGGCGCTTGTACTCGTGGATGCGCTTGACCTGGATGTCGAACAGCGCGGCCGGATCGACGTCGACGCCGGTGCGCTCGGCGATGAGCGCCGCCAGGGCCTCCTTGCGCTCCCGGCGCACGGCCGCGTAGCGCGCCACGAAGGCCGGGTCCTCCGCGTGGGCCTCCAGGCCCCGGAGCAGCTCGGGATTGTCGAGCACGCCGGCGCCGACCGTCTCCACGGCGAGCCGGGTGAGGCCGGGATTGGCGTTGTGGAACCAGCGGCGGAAGGTGATGCCGTTGGTCTTGTTGACGATCTTGTCCGGATCCAGCGCGTGCAGGTCGGAGAAGACCGTCGAGCGCATCAGGTCGGTGTGCAGGGCGGAGACGCCGTTGACCCGGCGGGCGCCGTGGAAGGCGAGGTGCCCCATCCGCACCCGCCGCCCGTGCGACTCGTCGATCAGCGAGATCGACGCGAGGTAGGCCGCGGCATCCGCCGATCCCTGGCGGCCGTGCTTGGCCTGCTCCTCCAGGTGCATCCAGTTGATCAGGTAGATGATCTGCATGTGGCGCGGCAGCAGCCGCTCCATCAGCTCCACCGGCCAGGTCTCCAGCGCCTCGGGCAGGAGGGTGTGGTTCGTGTAGTGCAGCGTGTGCGTGGTGACGTGCCACGCGTCCTCCCAGGAGAGGCCGTAGACGTCGAGCAGGACGCGCATCAGCTCCGGCACGGCGATTGCCGGGTGCGTGTCGTTGAGCTGGATCGCCGCGTGGTCGGCCAGGGACCGGACGTCGCCGCGCTCGGCCACGTGGCGGGCCACGAGATCCTGGATCGAGGCCGCGGTGAAGAAGTATTCCTGGCGCAGGCGCAGCTCCTGGCCCTCGGCCGAGGAATCGCTCGGGTAGAGCACCCGCGAGATCGCCTCGGCGCGCATCCGCGCCGCGACCGCGCCGACATGGTCGCCGCCGTTGAAGCGGGCGAGATCCACGGGCTCGCCGGCCTCGGCCTTCCAGAGGCGCAAGCCGTTGACGTGGCGGCCGCGCCAGCCGACCACCGGCACGTCGTGGGCCACCGCCCGCACGGTCTCGGCCGGCTGCCAGTGGCGCCGGATCACCCCCTCCTCCGGCGAGGACAGGGTGACGGTGCCGCCGAACCCGATCGCGTAGGTCGCCTCGGGCCGGGCGAATTCCCAGGGGTTGCCCTCGGCGAGCCACGTCTCCGGCGCCTCGCGCTGCCAGCCGTCCTCGAAGGACTGGCGGAACAGGCCGTGGTCGTAGCGGATGCCGTAGCCCATGGCCGGGATGCCGATGCTGGCCATGCTCTCCATGAAGCAGGCGGCGAGGCGCCCGAGGCCGCCGTTGCCCAGAGCCGCGTCGGGCTCGGCCTCCTGCACGGCGTCGAGGTCGATCCCGAGCTCCCGGAGCGCGCTGCGGGTCGTCTCGGTGAGGCCGAGATTGTTCAGCGCGTCCGACATCAGCCGGCCGATCAGGAATTCCAGCGACAGGTAGTAGACGCGCTTGTTCGGCACGCCGCGCTCGGCGGTCAGCGCGGCGGCCACGATCCGCTCGCGCAGGGCCAGCGCCGTCGCGGCGAACCAGTCGCGCGGGCGGGCGGTCTCCGGCGTGCGGCCGAGCGCGAAGGTGAGCTTGGCGCGGATCGCCTCGCGCAGGTCCACCACCGCGTCGCCGCTGCCGGACAGCACCGGGGCGGTCCAGGCGGCCGGGGCGGGCGCCTCGGTTGCGCGCTCGTCGCGCGAGACATCTTGTGGCACAGGCCGGGTCAGAACATCGTTCAACACGTGCGGGTCCCCCAAAGTCGTCGCCCCGGATTCTAGCGCCGGGGGTATCGTGGGCGGATTATCTCTTTTGATGGATTGCCGCCGCATGAACGGACGGGCGATCCGTGCCCCGAAGCGCCCGACGATGCGGTCGGCTTCCGGCGAAGTCGTGGCAGCGCCGCTCCGGCGGAGCGCACGGGCACGGCGGAGGAGATATGGCACGGCGGCGTGACATTCCAGGCACAGCCGCGCGCCGTCGCCCTGCGTGAGGGGCATGCGCACGGGTTTTGCGGGCCTGAGCCATTCCCTCGGCGACGCTGCACCGAGGCATTCGGCGCGCGGCGCGCGCTCCGAGCGCATCCATCGCCGGTCGCCAGCGCGCGGGTCAGCGGTTAAGCGTGGGCCGCCGATGCGAGGGGCGCAGCATGACCGACACCGTCTGGTGGAAGCGCGGGACCGTCTATCAGGTCTACCCGCGGTCCTTTCAGGACACGAACGGCGACGGGGTCGGCGACCTGCCGGGCATCACGGCGCGGCTGGACTACCTCGCATGGCTGGGGGTCGACGCCGTGTGGATCTCGCCGGTCTACCCCTCGCCCATGGCGGATTTCGGCTACGACGTGGCCGATTACTGCGGGATCGACCCGCTGTTCGGCACGCTGGCCGATTTCGACGCCCTCGTGGCCGAGGCCCACCGGCGCCGGCTGAAGGTGATCCTCGACTTCGTGCCGAACCACTCCTCGATCGCGCATCCCTGGTTCGCCGAGAGCCGGTCGTCGCGCGCGAGCCCCAAGCGGGACTGGTACATCTGGCGCGACCCGGCGCCCGGCGGCGGCCCGCCCAACAACTGGCTGTCGAATTTCGGCGGCCCGGCCTGGACGCTCGATGAGACCACCGGCCAGTACTACTACCACGCCTTCCTGGCGGAGCAGCCGGACCTGAACTGGCGCAACCCCGCGGTGCGGGCGGCCATGCACGACGTGCTCCGCTTCTGGCTGGAGCGCGGGGTCGACGGGTTCCGGGTCGACGTGATCTGGCACCTGATGAAG
Source organism: Methylobacterium sp. C33D (assembly GCF_053345825.1). NCBI lineage: Bacteria > Pseudomonadati > Pseudomonadota > Alphaproteobacteria > Hyphomicrobiales > Methylobacteriaceae > Methylobacterium > Methylobacterium sp. C33D. Next base: position 198,106 of record NZ_JBKFAV010000005.1, on the reverse strand, counting down.
GATGCGGGATTCCGCGACAACCCGGCCAATCCCGACTACGCTCCGGGCGCGCCCGAGATCAACCGCTTCACCCAGGTCTACTCCGCCGACCGGCCCGAGATCTTCGACGTGATCGCCGGCATGCGGGCGGTGCTGCGCCAGTACGGCGAGCGGGTACTGATCGGCGAGATCTACCTGCCGGTGGAGCGTCTGGTCGCCTATTACGGGCCGGACCTGACCGGGGCCGACCTGCCGTTCAATTTCCAGCTGATCCAGACGCCGTGGCGGGCCGACGCGGTGGCGGACCTCGTGGCCCAGTACGAGGCGGCCCTGCCCGAGGGCGGCTGGCCGAACTGGGTGCTGGGCAACCACGACCAGCCGCGCATCGTCGCCCGGGTCGGGCCGGCCCAGGCCCGCATCGCCGCGATGCTGCTGCTGACCCTGCGCGGCACGCCGACCCTCTACTACGGCGACGAGATCGGGCTCGGCCACGTGCCGATCCCGCCCGACCGCGCCCGGGATCCCTGGGAGCACAACGAGCCCGGGCACGGCCGCGACCCGGAGCGCACGCCGATGCAGTGGGACGACAGTCCGCAGGCGGGCTTCTCCACGGCCGAGCCCTGGCTGCCGCTGGCGGCGGATTGGGCCGCCTGCAACGTCGAGAGCCAGCGCTCGGATCCGGGCTCGATGCTGACCCTCCACCGGCGGCTGCTCGCCCTGCGCCGCGACCACGCGGCGCTCGCCGTGGGCGGCTACCGGGAGGTGCCGCTGGGCAACGCCGAGGTGTTCGCCTACGAGCGCTTCGCCGACGGGGCCGTCCTGCGGGTGCTGCTGAATTTCGGCGCGGCGTCGCAGGACTTGCCGCTGCCCGAGGGGGCCTGGACCGTGCTGCTCTCGACCCGTCCCGGGCGCGCGGGCGCGCCGGCCGGGCTCACCCTGGCGCTCGAGCCCGCCGAGGGAGTGATCCTGCGCCGCGCGGGGTGAGGGGAGCCCGCGTCCGGCCCCGGCGCGTCAGTCCGGGGACCGAATCGGGTGTCCGGACTGAGGCGCCGCCCGTCGGCTCGAACGCGCGCCGGGTACGCGTGGCCGGGCACGCCCGGCTGGGCCCGGCGCGGTCGCCCCCGGCCGGAGCGCTGTATCCAGCGGCCGAAATCCGCCGTCGCGGCGCGATTTCTCGCTGCGATGCCACATAGGTAAGTGACGCTTAATCACCACGGTGGCCTATTTTGTGCGTCGCAACGGAACCGTCGCGGCGAAGGAGCATTGGCCGTGGTTGAGATCGTGACAGCCGTGCCTGCCCGGTCGACTGCCAGACCGGGGCATTCCGCCCGGCCAGGATCAATGCTGATGCTCGATGCGCGCCGTGGTGGTTCCTTCGCCGAGTGGTCGTCCGGCGAGGAGAACGGCGCCGGTCCCGTGCCGGTTCCGGCCCGGCCGGCCTCGCTGCGCCGCCGCATCCTCTACGCGACGCCCGAGATGGCGGATTTCGTGAAGACCGGCGGTCTCGGCGAGGTCTCGGCCGCCCTGCCCCGGGCCCTGATCCCGCACTACGACATCCGCGTCCTGATCCCGGGCTACCGGCAGGTCCGCGCCGCCTTCCCGGAGATCCCGGTCGTCGCCCGCCTCGAGGGGTTCGCCGGCATCCCGGCCTGCGACCTCGGCCTGGTCGAGGCGGCCGACGGCCTGCGGATCTACGTCCTGCTCAGCCCCGACCTCTACGAGCGCGACGGCACGCCCTACGGCGACCAGCACGGCGATTTCGGCGACAACGACCTGCGCTTCGCCCGCCTCAGCCTCGCGGCGGCGGACCTCGCCGCCGGCGCCGATCCTGACTGGGCGGCCGACCTCCTGCACCTCAACGACTGGCAGGCGGCCCTGGCCCCGGCCTATCTCGCGTGGCGCGGCCGGCGGGTCCCGAGCGTTCTGACGATCCACAACCTCGCCTACCAGGGCCTTTTCCCCCGGGACGCCCTGCCCCGGCTCGGCGTGCCGGACGCGGCCTTCCAGGTCGACGGCGCGGAGTTCTACGGGCAGCTCTCCTTCCTCAAGGCCGGCATCTTCTACGCCTCGCAGGTCACCACGGTGAGCGAGACCTACGCCCGGGAGATCCAGACGCCCGAGCTGGGCTGCGGCCTCGACGGGCTCCTGCGCACCCGCGCCGGACAGGGCCGGCTCGCCGGCATCCTGAACGGCATCGACGAGACCTGGGACCCGACCGCCGACCCGCACCTCGCCACGCGATTCGAGATCGACGACTGGAAGGGCAAGCGCGCCAACACGGAGGCGGTGCGCCAGCAATTCGGCCTCGCGGTCTCCCGCGGGCCGCTCTTCGCCATCGTGTCGCGCCTCGTGCACCAGAAGGGCATCGACCTGAGCCTTCAGGCGGCCGAGACCATCGTGGCCGGGGGCGGCCAGCTCGTGGTGATCGGCCAGGGCGAGGGCCGGTTCGAGCAGGCGCTGCAGGGGTTGGCCAAGCGCCATCCCGACGCGGTCGGCGTGCATGTCGGCTTCGAGGAGGCGCAGGCCCGGCGGATGTTCGCGGGCAGCGACTTCCTGCTGATGCCCTCGCGCTTCGAGCCCTGCGGCCTCGCCCAGATGTACGCGCAGCGCTTCGGCTCCCTGCCGATCGTGCGCCGGACCGGGGGCCTCGCCGACACGGTCGAGGACGGCGTGACGGGCTTCACCTTCGGGGAGGCCTCGGCCGCCTCCTTCGGGGCGGCGGTGCGGCGGGCGCTGGAGGCCTTCGGCCAGAAGAAGCGCCTCAACGCCATGCGGCGGCGGGCCATGGCGGCCCGCTTCGGCTGGGACCAGGCCGCCGACAACTACGCGGGCCTGTACGGCCGCGCCATCGGCAACAGCGTGGGACTACGCTGGCGGGCGGCGTAGGGTCGACGTAGGCTGCACACATCGGGCCGGGATGGCGGAGCGCGACGCGCCCTGTCTCCCGCGCGGGAGAGGAGACCCGAGCCGCACGCTGCCGTGCCGCCGCGCCCGCACCCTCGCTCCGGCTTCGCCGCGCGTGGCCCGCGGGGGCGCACCCCGCGGGCGGGACGAGGGGCTCACCCCTCCAGCAGGAAGATCATCGTGGCGAGCGGCGGCAGGGTCAGCGACAGGCTCTGACCCTGGCCGTGGCTCGCCTGGTCGTCGGTGTGGCGGCCGCCCTGGTTGCCCAGGTTGGAGCCACCGTAGACCCCGGCATCCGAGTTGAACGCCTCGCGATAGTAGCCCGCCTGCGGCACGCCGATCCGGTAGCCCTCGCGCGGCACCGGCGTGAAGTTCGACACCACGATCGCCACCTCGCCGGGCTTGGCACCCTTGCGGGCCCAGGCGATGACGCTGTTGTCCTGGTCGTCCGCCACCAGCCACTGGAAGCCGGTATGCTCGACGTCGCGGCCGTAGAGGGCCGGGGTCGAGACGTAGAGCCGGTTCAGGTCGCGGATCACGTTCTGGACGCCCTTGTGCAGGGGATCGTCCAGGAGGTGCCAGTCCAGGCTGTTGTCGTGGTTCCACTCCCGCTCCTGGCCGAACTCGCCGCCCATGAACAGCAGCTTCTTGCCGGGATGCCCCCACATGAAGCCGTAATAGGCCCGGAGATTCGCGAATTTCTGCCAGCGGTCGCCCGGCATCTTGCCGAGCAGCGAGCCCTTCCCGTGCACGACCTCGTCGTGGGAGAGCGGCAGGATGAAATTCTCCGAGAAGGCGTAGAGTAGCCCGAAGGTCAGGTTGTGGTGGTGGTAGCGGCGGTGGATCGGATCCTCCTGCATGAAATGCAGGGTGTCGTGCATCCAGCCCATGTTCCACTTGAAGCCGAAGCCGAGGCCGCCCGTATAGGTCGGGTGCGAGACGCCCGGCCAGGAGGTCGATTCCTCCGCCACCGTGATCGTCCCCGGGGCGTGGCTGTAGGTCGCCTCGTTGGTCTTGCGCAGGAAGTCGATGGCGTCGAGGTTCTCGTTGCCGCCGTAGCGGTTCGGGATCCACTCGCCCTGGCGGCGCGAGTAGTCGAGGTAGAGCATCGACGCGACGGCGTCCACGCGCAGGCCGTCGAGGTGGTAGTGCTCCAGCCAGAACCGGGCGTTGGCGGCGAGGAACGTCGCGACCTCGGTGCGCCCGAAATTGTAGATGTAGGTGCCCCAGTCCTGGTGGAAGCCCTGGCGCGGGTCGGCGTGCTCGTAGAGGTGCGTGCCGTCGAACAGGCCGAGCCCGTGGGCGTCGAGGGGGAAGTGGCCCGGCACCCAGTCGAGCAGCACGCCGATGCCGGCCTCGTGGGCCGCGTCCACGAAGGCCGCGAAATCCTCAGGGGTGCCGAAGCGGCTCGTCGGCGCGAAGAGCGAGACCGGCTGGTAGCCCCAGGACCCGTCGAACGGGAACTCGGTGATCGGCAGCATCTCGATATGGGTGAAGCCCAGATCCTTGACGTAGGGGATCAGCCGGTCGCCGAGTTCCTTGTAGGTGAGGTAGCGGTTGCCCTCCTCGGGCACCCGCGCCCAGGAGCCGAGATGGACCTCGTAGATCGAGATCGCCGCGTGGCGCGGGTCCTTGGCGCCGCGGGTGCTCATCCAGCCGGAATCGCGCCAGTCGAAGTCGCCCGTCCCGTGGGTGACCGAGGCGGTCTCCGGCGGGTGCTGGGCCGCGAAGGCGACCGGGTCGGCCTTGAGCGGCACCAGGGACCCGTCGGGGCCGCGGATCTCGAACTTGTAGCGCACGCCGGCCTTGAGGCCCGGCACGAACAGCTCCCAGATGCCGCCGTCCTGCCAGAGGCGCATCGGGTGGCGCCGCCCGTCCCAGTCGTTGAAGTCGCCGACGACGCTGACCTTGCGGGCGTTGGGCGCCCAGACGGCGAAGCGGAAGCCGTCGATGCCGTCGAGCTGCCCCGACTGCGCGCCGAGCATCCGGTAGACGAGGTTGGTGCCGACCTCGCGGAGCGCCGCCACGTCGTACTGCTCGATCGAGGAGCCGAAGCCGTAGGGGTCGTAGCGGCGCCGCTTCGTCCCGTCCCAGGACTCGACCTCGATCTCGTAGAGCGGCCGGTGCTCGCCCTCGACCTTAGCGACCCAGAACCCGTCCGGATGGCGCTTCTCGAAGGGCGCGGTTCGGCCGTCCATCACCAGGGTGGCGGCCCGCGCCTCGGGCAGCACGGCGCGCACCTCCCAGGCCTTCGGCCCGACCCGGTGGGGCCCGAGCACCGCGAAGGGGTCGCCGTGGTTGGCGGCCATCAGCGCGGCGATCGCGTCCGTGTGGACGCTCGGCGGCTGCGCGGCGCCGGAGCCCGGGACATCCGCGGTCCGCGCCGTCCCCGCGCCCGGGTCGGCCCGTCGTGCGAAGGTCTCGTCGATCGCCGTCATTCAGATGCTCCGGGCTCGTGTCCGTCCGTGTCCAGAATGGTGAGAACCCCACGGGCGGGGATTTCGATCCAGTCCGGCCGGTTGTTGGCCTCGTAGTCGACCTCGTAGAGCGCCTTGGTCAGCAGGCAGAGGCGCAGCAGACGGGTCCGGCTCTCCGGATCGGTCACCGCCGCCCGGGAGCCCTCGACCGCCGTCTCGTAGCCGGCGAGGAACGCCGCCTCGATCATGCCGCGCCACGCGGTCGCCGCGTCCCGCGCCCGCTCCTCGGAATCGGCGAACCGCGCGGTGATCTCCCGGATCACCGTCTCGGCGCCGTACGCGAAGGAGCGCATCAGCCCGGCGACGTCCCGCAGGGGCATCGACTTGGCCCGGCGCTCGTCGGCCGGCCGCGAGGGCTCGCCCTCGAAGTCGACGATGATCAGGTCGTTCTCGGCGACGAGCACCTGGCCCAGGTGGTAGTCGCCGTGGATGCGGGTCTTGTGGGCGCCCCGGACCGGTGCCGCGGTGAGCGACGCGATCAGCGCCTCGACCGCGCCCCGGCGCTGGGCGAGCTCCGCGCAGGCCGGCTTGCCGGCGTCGAGGGCCCGGTCGGCGAGGCCCTTGAGCGCCCGGAAGGCGCGCTCGGCCTGGTGGCGGGCGTCGCGCGCCAGCACGGCGAGGTCGTCCCCGGTGAACGGCTCGGCCGCGAAGGCCGGGTCGTCGGTCTCGATGGCGAGCGCCGCGTGCAGCTCGGCGGTGCGCCGGCCGAGCAGGTCGGCCCAGGGCCGGTGGGCCTGGAACGCCTCCTCGGGGGTCGCGGCCTCGCTCTCGGGGGTGAGCACCACGGTCTCGAAGTCCCGGCGCAGGCCCTCCAGCATCAGGGTCCAGGCGTCGCCCTGGTTCATGACGAACTTCTGCAGGACCGCCAGGGCCGTGCGGGTGCCGTCCTCGGCGACGTGCTCCAGGGTGCCGAGCAGGGCGGGGGTGTTCGAGAACCCCGCCTGCTCGGTGAGGAAGCGGCCGACCTCGATCTCGGGGTGCAGGCCCGGCTGCAGGCGGCGCAGCAGCTTGAGCATCATCTTCGAGCCGATGGCGATCGAGGTGTTGCTCTGCTCGCCCGAGAGCCGGCGGATGTCGGCCACGTCGACCGTGACGTCCGGGTCGAAGGCCGAGGTGACGGCGAAGACGAGCCGCCCGGTCTCCGTGGGGATCTCGCGGGCCTGCCGCATGTCGTCGATCAGGCAGGCGGCGAAGTCGTTGGAGCCGGCCGCGCCGTAGAGCAGGCCGGTGCGCGGCCCCCGGCGCACCCGCGCCACCGCGAAGGGCATGAGGGTCTCGTCCTCGCGGCCCTCCTCGACGCCCACGGGCACGAAGTATTCCTGGGTCTCGCCGCTGGCGAGCTGCACCTGCAGCCGCGGCAGCAGGAAGCGCGCGCTGCCGTCGACGTCCTTCAGGGCGGCGCAGTCGACGACCTTCGTGGCCTTGATCCGCGAGCCCTTGGCGCCGAACCAGCGCCGGCTCGTCAGGAACGGCGGCACCACGGTGCGCTCGAAGGCGACGCGCTCGCGCCCGCTCATCAGGGTCTCGATCCCGCCGGTGAGCACCAGGGTGAACAGCTCCGGCGGCTCCTGCTGCGGGCCGATCACCCCCGACCGGGCGGCACTCAGGGAGAACCAGTAGAAGCCGTAGGACGGCAGGGTCAGCAGGTAGGGCAGGTCGCCGATCGGCGGGAACTCGGTGCCGCCGGTGAGCTCGATCGGCACCGCGGTGCGCAGTTCCGACAGGTCGAGCTGCACCGCCTGCGGCGCGCGCGACAGGTTCGCCACGCACAGGATCCGCTCGTCCTCGTGCTCGCGGATCCAGGCGAGCACCTTCCGGTTCGACGGGTACAGGAACTGGATCGTGCCGCGCCCCAGCGCGACGCTGTTGTTGCGGATCGCGATCATGCGCCGCGTCCAGTTCAGGAGGCTCGTCTGGGCCTGGGTCTGCGCCTCGACGTTGATGGCGTCGAAGCCGTAGATCGGGTCCTGGATCGCCGGCAGGAACAGCTTCTGCGGGTTCGCCCGGGAGAAGCCGCCGTTGCGGTCGGGGCTCCACTGCATCGGCGTGCGCACGCCGTCGCGGTCGCCGAGGTAGATGTTGTCGCCCATGCCGACCTCGTCGCCGTAGTAGAGCACCGGCGTGCCGGGCATCGACAGGACGAGGGACTTCATCAATTCGATCTTGCGCCGGTCGTTCTCGAGGAGCGGCGCGAGGCGGCGGCGGATGCCGAGGTTGATCCGGGCCCGCCGCTCGGCGGCGTAGAACGACCAGAGGTAGTCACGCTCCTCGGCCGTGACCATCTCGAGCGTCAGCTCGTCGTGGTTGCGCAGGAATATGGCCCACTGGCAGCCCTCGGGGATCTCCGGGGTCTGGCGCATGATGTCGGTGATCGGGTGCCGATCCTCCCGGGCGATCGCCATGTACATTCGCGGCATCAGCGGGAAATGGAACGCCATGTGGCACTCGTCGCCGTCGCCGAAATACTGCGCGGTCTCCTCGGGCCACTGGTTGGCCTCGGCGAGCAGCATCCGGTCGGGGTAGCTCGCGTCCAGAGCGGCGCGGATCGCCTTGATGACGTCGTGGGTCTCGGCGAGGTTCTCGCAGTTCGTGCCGTCGCGCTCGATCAGGTAGGGGATCGCGTCGAGCCGCAGGCCGTCGACGCCCATGTCGAGCCAGTAGCGCATCACGTCGATGACCGCTTCCAGCACCTTCGGGTTGTCGAAGTTGAGATCCGGCTGGTGGCTGTAGAACCGGTGCCAGAAATACTGCTTGGCGACCGGGTCCCAGGTCCAGTTCGACGCCTCGGTGTCGAGGAAGATGATCCGCGTGTCCTTGTACGGCTCGTCGGTGTCCGACCAGACGTAGAAGTCGCGCTCGGGCGAGCCGGGAGGGGCCTCGCGGGCGGCCTGGAACCAGGGGTGCTGGTCGCTGGTGTGGTTGATGACGAGCTCGGTGATGACCCGCAGGCCCCGGTCGTGCGCCGCCTCCACGAAGGCCTTGAAATCCTCCATGGTCCCGTAGGACGGGTTGATGTCCCGGTAATCGGCGATGTCGTAGCCGTCGTCGCGCAGCGGCGAGGGATAGAACGGCATCAGCCAGATCGCCGTCACGCCGAGATCGCGCACGTAGTCGAGGCGCTGGGTCAGGCCCTCGAAATCCCCGATCCCGTCGTTGTTCGCGTCGAAGAACGACTTGACGTGGATCTGGTAGATGATGGCGTCACGGTACCATTGCGGGTCGCTGCGATCGATCATCGCGTCGCTGCCTCATCGGTCGAAAGGACTGGGACCGGCGGTCGGGACCGGCCGGGGCGCGGGCGGTCGGCCGCGCGGGGCAATGGTCGGCGACGGGCGGGCCCGTCGCCGGGGTCAGGCGTCATGGTCGAGTGCCACGGGCGGCCTCAGCCCGCAACCCGCCGCGGCGCCCGCAGGCGCCAGATGACGCAGGATCGCTCGGCCGGGTCGAGGGCGATGCGGTGGGACTTGCCCCGCAGCTCGAACCGGTAGCCCTGGAGCAGGTCCTCGACCTCGACGGCGCCGTCGTCGGGCAGGCCCAGCAGCCAGAGCGGCACCTCGTAGGTGCATTCCTGGCGGTTCTTCGGGTCGAGGTTGACCATGGTGAAGACGCAGTTGTCCCGCTCCGGCGTCGTCTTCGCGTAGGCGATGATGTTGTCGTTCCAGGCGCCCGTGAAGGTGACGTTGCGGAAGTCCCAGAGGGCGGGGTTCTCGCGCCGGATCTTGTTGAGCTTGACGATGTGCTCGCGGATGTTGCCTGGCCGGTCGTAGTCCCAGGCCTTCAGCTCGTATTTCTCGGAGTCGAGGTACTCCTCCTTGCCCGGGTAGGGCGCGGCCTCGCACAGCTCGAAGCCGTTGTAGATGCCGTAGACCGACGAGAGGGTCGCGGCGAGCGTGCCGCGGATGACGAAGCCCGCCCGCCCGCTGGTCTGGAGGAAGTACGGGTTGATGTCGGGCGTGTTGGCGAAGAAGTTCGGGCGATAATATTCGCCCATCTCGCCGGCCAGCTCCAGGGCGTAGTCGGTGAGCTCCTGCTTGGTGTTGCGCCAGGTGAAGTAGGTGTAGCTCTGCTGGTAGCCGGCCTTGGCGAGCTTCTTCATCATCTTCGGCCGGGTGAAGGCCTCGGCGAGGAAGATCGCGTCCGGATACTGGCCGTTGACCGCGCCGATCACCCATTCCCAGAACGGGATCGGCTTGGTGTGCGGGTTGTCGACCCGGAAGATGCGCACGCCCCGCGCGCACCAGCCGAGCAGGATGTCGCGCAGTTCGATCCAGAGCGAGGGCAGGGCGCCGCCGTAGAAGTGGACGTTCGAGATGTCCTCGTACTTCTTCGGCGGGTTCTCGGCGAATTTCAGCGTGCCGTCCGGGCGCCACTCGAACCATTCCGGGTGGTTCTTGATCCAGGGATGGTCCGGCGAGCACTGGATCGCGAAGTCGAGGGCGATCTCCATCCCGTAGGCGTGGCTCGCCGCGACCAGCCGCTCGAAATCCGCGAGCGTGCCGAGGTCGGGATGCACGGCCTCGTGGCCGCCCTCCGCCGCGCCCACCGCGTAGACCGAGCCGACATCGCCGGGCTCGGCCTTCAGGGTGTTGTTCTTCCCCTTGCGGTTGGTCCGGCCCACGGGGTGGATCGGCGTGAAGTAGAGGACGTCGAAGCCGAGCTCGCGGATCTCGGGCAGGCGCCGGATCACGTCGTCGAAGGTGCCGTGGCGGTTCACGTCCATCGACTGGGAGCGCGGGAAGATCTCGTACCAGGCGGAGAACCTAGCCGCGAGGCGGTCGGCGATCACCGGCAGGGTCACGGGATAGCGGGTGAGGTTCACCCGCTCGGCGTTGCGCCGCACGAGGCTCGACGCCTCGGGGGCCAGGATCCGGTCGAGCTGGGCGGCCGAGCCGGTCTCCTCGGCGGCGAGCGCGGCCACCAGGGCGGCGAGGCGCTCGGCGTCGCGCCCGCCCCGGGTGCGGGCCAGCGAGGCGGCGGTCCCGACGAGCGCCACGCCCTCGATCGTCTCCAGGCGCACGTCGACGCCGGCGGCGCGCTTCTTCAGGGTGTCGCGCACCCAGGACGAGAAGGCGTCGCGCCACGCCATCAGGGTGAACTCGTAGCGGGCGTTCCGCTCCAGGGGGAAGTGCCCGGCCCAGCGGTCGTTGTCGACGAAGACCATCGGGTCCTCGCGCCACACCTCGGTGCCGGCGACCCGCGACAGGATCGCGGCGTCGATGATCTCGTGACCGTCGGAGAAGATGTCGGCCTCGACCCGCAGGGACTCGCCGACGATCCGCTTCACCGCCGAGCGGCCGCCGTCGAGTTCGGGTGTCACCGCCTCGATCACCACCCGGCCCTCCCCGTCCGGGGTGCCGCGCTCCGGCTGGCGGGCGACCTGCTGGGCGCTCGCCGCGAGGACGCGCAGCTCGCCCGGCATCAGGTCGATGGCGCTGCCGGGATGGAAGGCGATCGGCTCGGCCTCCGGGGTCCGGTCGACGAAGGCGCCCAGCATCCCGCCGGTGCGGGCGATGAGCGGGCCGGCCTCGACCGGCACCGGCCGGTCGGTCGGGTTGTAGAGCACGATCAGCCCGTGCCGCGCCGAGGCCGGGTGGCCGGTGTCGAAGCGGGCGAGCGCCACGAGGTCGCTGTCGGGGGCGGAGATGCGGATCTGCGCGCCCTCGACATTGGCGGCCGGCAGCTCCGCCCGCAGGGCGTTGATCGCCCGGACGAAGCCGGAGACGTCGATGCCGGTGTCGTTCTCGCGGTCGCCCGGGGTGGTCTCCACCACGTGCAGCGCCCGCCGGTAGCCCCACTCGTAGCCGATCGGCATGAGCACGCCGGCCGAGAAGAAGGCCGCGAGCGCGTAGCGGGTGCGCAGATGCGCCGCCACCGCCTCCGGGCCGCCGCCGATCTCGGCGGCGAGCCGCTTCATGTCGTGGTTCTCCGGGAAGGCGATCGAGGGGGCCAGCACCCGCAGGCGCTCGTACTGCTCGAGCGCCCAGGGCTTCTTCAGGTCCCACCACGCGAAGGAGTTGAACAGGTAGTCGAAGCCGGCGCCGGCCGTGGCCCGGGCCTCCTCGAAGGTGCAGCCGAGGGTCTCGGCGGCGAACAGGCAGGCGGGGTCTTGGCTCTTGGCCTGCCCGATCAGGGCGCGCCAGGTCTCCGGCGGCACCTTGTAGGCGGCATCGCACCGGAAACCCTTCACGCCGAGGCCCTGGAGATGCGCCACGTAGGCGCCCCAGATCCGGGTCAGCTCGTCCCGGGCGGAGGGCGTGTGGTAGTCGAGCTCGGCCAGATCGCCCCAGACGGTGCGGATCGACGGGTCGTCCGGATCGACGGCGGCCGGGTGCATGATCGAGCCGTCCGGCTCCTTCATGAACAGGTCGGGCCGCTCGGTGGCGAGCCGGGCGTTGTCGGCGGTGTGGTTGATGACGAGGTCGGTCATGACCGACAGGCCCAGCGCCTCGGCGGCGGTGCAGAAGCGGCGGATCTGCTCGTCGTCGGGCGTGCCGTCGGGGTCGCGGAACCGCTCGTCCAGGCGCTCGGGATCGGCGACCGCGTAGAGGCTCCGCGAGCCGCCGGTCTGGTGGAACGGGTTGAGGTAGACCCAGTCGAAGCCGAGGGCGGCGATCCGCGGCAGCTCGGCGGTCCAGTCCGAGACGCGCCCGACCAGGAGCGGGAACAGGTTGTAGATCCGCGGCCCCTCGGCCCGGGGCGCGAGCGAGGCCGGCAGGACGGCCTCGGCTCCGGATGTCGCGGCGGCTTTGGTCGGTGCGTTCATGCGGCCCTTCGGCTCCCGTTCCCTGTGTCGTAACGCCCGAACCGCGCAGGCGTGCCGCGCGATCCGGTGGGCCCTGTCTCAGCAGACTCGCGTGACAGGGTTGCGGAGGCGGCCCCGGACGTCACGCCCGGACTGCCGTCCTTGCGCGCGGAACGGAGCAATCCGGTAGCGCCGCGCTGATCCAGGTCGCGCTGATCCAGGTCGCGCTGATCCAGGTCGCGCTGTCCTGGGTCGCGCTGTCCTGGGTCGTCGCGCTGCGCTCGCGATGACGGCGCGGTCACGGCTCCCGCCGCAGCACCGCGTAGGGCAGGTCGCGCAGGAGGTTGCCGAGATCGGCCCCCTCCCCCTCGACCACCCGCCCCGAGACGAGGTCCCGCCAGCGGGTCCCCGTCCCGAGATCCACCCGGGTGCCGGCAAAAGCCTCGCCCGACCAGCCGGTCTCGCCGACGAAGCCCGCGAAGAGCCGCGGCACCGCCACGAACAGGTCGCCGCCCTCCTGGACGGGGTCGGTCCGCCGGTAGGCGATGACGTGGTCGGCCCGCGCGCCGGTGGCCGCGACGGGCTCGTAGGCGGCGATGGCGTAGAAGTCCGGGCGCTCGGCCCGCTCGGCGAGGAGCCGCGCGAGCGTCGCCTGCTTGACCCGCCCGTCCGGCCAGTGGCCCAGCAGCTCGGCGGGCGCCCCGCCCTGCGCCAGCATCCGCTCCAGGGCCGGGTAGTCCACCGGGCGGCGGTTGTCGGGGTCGACGAAGGAGAAGTCCCACACCTCCGTGCCCTGGTAGGTGTCGGGCAGGCCCGGCAGGGTGCATTTCAGGACCGTCCGGCCGAGGCTCGCCAGCATGCCGAGATGGGCGAGCCGCCGGACGAAGGGCCTGAGATCCCGAAGGAAATCCGAGCCCGGGGCGACCAGCGCCGTGAACAGTCGCTTGACCGCGCCCTCGTAGACCGCGTCGACATTGACCCAGCTCGACCGGCGCTTGCCCTCGCGCATGGCCTTCTCGCCGTAGGCGATGAGCCGGTCGCGGAAATCCTCGATCGCGCCGGCCTCGTCCCGCTCCAGAAGCTCCAGCGGCCAAGCGCCGAGGATCGCCTGGAAGAACATCCACTGGTCGTTGGCGTCGGGGGCCGGCTCGCCGTCGATGCGGGCGAGGTGCGGTCCGGCGGTCCGCTGCCACAGGTCCCAGGCCTTCGCCCATTCCTCGGGGATCTCCGAGAGGGCGAGCAGCCGGGTGCGGGCATCCTCACCGCGCTTGGTATCGTGGGTCGCGGTGGTGATCATGGCGCTCGGCCAGTCCCGGGCGCGGGCGATCTGCAGGTCGTGGAAATGCTCGGCGTCGATGCCGTACTCGCCCGGGTCGCCGCCGACCTCGTTGAGGCCGAGCAGGCACGCGTAGCGGTAGAACAGCGTGTCCTCCAGGCTCTTGGCCATGACCGGGCCGGTGAGCTGCTGGAACCGGCGGCGGAAGCGCAGGGCGACCCGCGGGTCCGGCCGGCCCGGCCCCGCCGTCTCGATCCGCCCGAGCAGGACGTCGGCGGCGAAGTCGTGGACCGAGCGGTCGGGCAGGCTCGACCAGCGCTTGGCCTTGGCGACGGCGCCCTCGATCAGGCGCACGTCCTCCGGCTCGACCTCGCCCTCCTCCATTTCCGGCGGCAGGTAGCTCCGGTAGGTCGGGAAGCGCGCGATGATCTCGATCAGCGCCCGGCGCAGCGCGTTGACGGTGAAGTCGCGGGTGCGCCGGTCGGCGTCGGCGACCTCCTTCAGGTCGGAGGTCAGCACCTCCAGCTCGCTCGCGAAGCTGATCTCCAGGATCTCGGCCTTGGCGGCGCGGAGCTGGAAGCCGTAGGGCTCGTCGAACCCCGTGGCCCAGGTGTAGAGCCGCTCGACCTTCCCGCGCCGCGACTTGTCGACCAGGATCCCGTCGAGCTGGTTGAGCACGTCGTAGCCCGTGGTCCCGGCCACCGGCCAGGGCCGCAGCCGCTCGCCCGGCTCCAGGATCTTTTCCACCACCACGTAGAAGCCCGGGCCCACGGCCGCCTGGAGCGCCCGCGCGTAGCCCAGCGGGTCGGCGAGGCCGTCGATGTGGTCGATGCGCAACCCGTCGATCCGGCCCTCGCGGACGTGCCGGAACACGGTCTCGTGCGAGCGGTGGAAGATGTCGGACAGCTCGACCCGCAGGCCGGCGAGCGAGTTCACGTCGAAGAAGCGGCGGTAGTTGATGTCGCTCGACGCCACCCGCCAGTGGGCCAGCCGGTAGGCCTGGGCCTCCAGCAGGCGGTGCAGCGGCCCGAAGCTGTCCGGGCGGCCCTTGAAGCCGTTGAGCAGCGCCAGCGTGCTGGCGGTGGCCTCCTGGATCAGCGGCGACACGCCGTAGATCTCGGCGAGCCGGCGCTTCAGCCCCTCGGCCTCCTCGGGGAAACTCCTGCGCCGGCTCTCGTCGGTGTCGATACCCATCGCCCGCAGCCGCTCCGAGATCGCGAGCAGCTCCGCGGTGGTGTCGTCGTCCACGGCCCCGATCGCGGCGATCACCCGGTTGAGGATGGTCGGGTAGCTCAGGGGCCGGATCGGCAGCTGGTGCTCGTAGTGCCAGACGCTGAAGGCGCCCTTGTCGGGGTCGAACTTCAGCTCCAGCGTGCCCTTCTCCAGGGCCTCGCCGTAGCGGTCGCCGAGGAACGGGATCACGAGGTTGCGCCCGGCCCCGAGCCGCTGCCAGTCGATGTCGAAGGCGTCGGCGAAGGGCGACAGGGAGCCCCACTCCAGGACCGACAGCCACCACGGGTTGTCGGCACCGCCGACGCCCATGTGGTTCGGGACGATGTCGAGCAGGAGCTTCATCCCGTGGGCGTGGAGCGTCTCGGAGAGCTGGATGAAGCCCGCCTCGCCGCCGAGTTCCGGGTTGATCGCGCCGTGGTCGACGATGTCGTAGCCGTGGGTCGAGCCGGGCCGCGCCTTCTGGAGCGGCGAGGCGTAGACGTGGCTGATCCCGAGCCGGTGGAGGTAGGGCACGATCCGGCCCGCATCCGCGAAGGTGAAGTCCTTGTGGAACTGCAGCCGGTAGGTCGCGCGCGGCGGCGGCGCGGCGAGGCGCGCGGCGCCCGAGCGCGGGCCGCGGGCCTCGGCCGAGAGGGCGGCCGCGAGCTTCGCCAGGGGCCCGCCGGGGGCGGCGATGTCCGCGAGATCCCGGTCGAGCTTGCGCCGCCAGTTCGGGTAGCCCTCGGTCGAGCCCGGCACGTTGGCCTGGGCGAGTTCCGAGACCACGTCCTCGTACTGGACGGCGGTGAGCATCGCGGGCGCGCGGGCGAGGTAGCGGGCGGCGGCCTCGAAGGGCGCCGAGTCCGGCGGCTCGGCGGAGGGCAGCAGCTGCTCGGCCGCCAGCGCCTCGGCGAGGCGGCGGCGCTCGACGACGCGCTCGCCCCGCTCGGTCTCGGCCCGCTCCTGATCGTAGAGGCCCAGCGACTGGCGGGTGTCGGTGTCGACCCCGCGCCACCAGCCGACGAAGGTCGGCAGATCGTGGGTGGTGATGGCGGTCAGCGCGTCGCGCGGATAGGCCGAGGGCGGCTTGAACCGGCCGTCGCCCTCGCGCTCGAAGGCGAGGATCCGGTAGCTCAGCACCCCCGCCCGCATCAGCGCATCGGAGAAACCCTCGGGCGCGGTGCCGAGGTCTTCCGCAATCACCAAGCACTTGTTGCGGTGGCTCTCGAGCCGCAGCACCGCCAGCATCGGCTCGAACGGCATCGCCACGTAGGCGCCGGCCTGGGCGCCCGCGCCCAGCGGGATCAGGAACAGCCGGGCGAGCTGGAAGGCGTGGTCGATCCGGATCGCGCCGGCGTGGCGCATGTTGGCCTGGACCAGGGCCCGGAAGGCGGCGAGGCCGTCGCGCTCCATCGCCAGCGGGTCGAAGGCCGGCAGGCCCCAGTTCTGGCCCTTGGGCGCCAGCAGGTCCGGCGGCGCGCCGATCGAGACCTTGTCGGCGAAGCGCTCGGGATGCGACCAGATCTCGGACCCGCCCCGGTCGGCGCCGACCGCGAGGTCGCGGTAGAGCCCGACCCGCATGCCGGCGCCGAGCGCCGCCGCGGAGGCTTCTTCGAGCTGACGGTCGGCGAGGTATTGCAGCCACGCGTGGTAGCCGACCAACTCGGCGTTCCCCGCCGCGAAGGCCCGCACCGCCTCCGTGCCGGCCCGGCGATACGCCTCCGGCCAGTCGCCCAGCCAGTGCGCCCCCTGCCCCCGGAAGTGCTCCGACAGGGCCTCGAACAGGGCGTGCGATTCCAGATCCTCCCCGCCCTCCTGGCGGAAGCGCTCGAAGCCGGCATCGGTGCCGGCGCGCGCCGGCGATTCGGCCCACAGGGCGCGGAGCACCGGATCGAGCACGTCGTGCACGCCCTGGTGGTCGACGAGGGCGGCCTCGCGCAGCGCCGTGATCGCGTCCGCGCGCTCGGCGAGCAGCGCCTCGGCCCGGGAGCCCGCGAGCCCCGGGAGGCTGCGCGGCGCGATGAACAGAGTCTCTAGAAATAAGCGCGAGGAGGGCGAGTAGGGCGAGATCTTGGTCCGGTCGGAGCCGAACAGGGCGTGGACCGGGCTCAGTCCCAAAAAAGCCGCGCCGCGCAGGGCGGCCTCGCGGGCGGCCTCACCGGCATCCGCGTAGGTGCCGATGCCGATATTGGTCGCCGAGCGCAGGCCGTAGAGCTGGGCGGCCAGGCCCCAGTCGGAGGCGCCCTCCTCGGTGTAGGGGCGCGGGCGCCAGCAGCGCTGCGGCGCGGCGATGACCCAGGCCTCGGTGCGGGTCTGCCCGGCCTGCACGGTGAGGCGGTGATAGCCCGGCGTCAGCGGCGGCAGCTCGAAGCCGGGCTCCGACCCCTGCGGATTGGCCCGGCCCTCGCGGGCGGTGCCGCGCTCGTCGACGAGGCGCCAGACCAGGGTGTGGGGCGCGCCGTTCTGGAGCCGCACCGGCACGCGCGCCGCCCGGCGGGCCTCCACGGGCAGGAGCGGTGGGATCAGGCCCCGGCGCAGGCGCTCGACCTGCGCCAGGCTCTCGGCGATCGCCGCCTCGTCCTCCACGGCGAAGCCAAGGGCTGCGAGCAGGCCGCGGCGCACCTCCAGGGACGTCTCGACGGGCTTGCCGAAGGCGTCGGTATAGCCGCCAGCGACGCCGACGAGGTCGGCCAGCTGTTCCAGGGCGCTCACGTTCGAGGCGTTCACGAGCGGGACTCCGTCAGGAACACGCCCGTCCAAGACGGGAGATCGCGTCCGGCCCCGTCCGGGGCGTTGGTCCAGACCACACGGGCACCGCCCGGATCCAGCGCGAAGGCGGAATCCCCGACATTGGCGACGAAGCGCAGGGTGCCGGCGCCGAAGCGCCACGTGCAGTCGACCACGTCCGCGCGCGGCATCGTGGCGGCGGCGCCGTCGTAGCCGGACTTCGCCAGGGGCACGACGACGTCGCGGCGCAGCCCCAGGAGCCGGGTCGTCTCGGCCAGCACCTCCCGGTGGGGCGAGCGCTCCCGCTCGGACCAGTCGAGCTTTGACTGCTCGAACGTCTCGCGTTCGGTCGGATCGGGGATCTTCGAGGTGTCGTCCGCGAACGCCGCAAAGCTCTTGAACTCGCGGCGGCGGCCGTCGCGCACCGCCGTGTTCAGCGCCTCGTCCGGCGCGAAGTCGACGAAGAACAGGAACGGCGCCGAGGCCGACCATTCCTCGCCCATCCAGAGCATCGGGATCTGCGGCGCCAGCAGGAGGCCGGCCCGGGCGAGGTCGAGCTTCTTCGGATCGGCCAGATGGTTGAGCCGCTCGCCGAGCGCCCGGTTGCCGACCTGATCGTGGTTCTGCAGGAAGGTCACGAAGGCCGAGGGCGGCAGGTGCCCGGAGGGCTCGCCGCGCGGGTGGTTGTCGAGGGTCGAGAACGGCTCGCCCTGATAGGCAAACCCCTCCGCGAGGCAGCGGGCGAGGTGGGCGACCGGTTTGTCGGCAAAGCTCTTATAATAGCCGGCGTCCTCGCCCGTGAGCAGCACGTGCCAGCAATGGTGCAGGTCGTCGGCCCACTGGGCGTCGTGCATCTTGGGGCGCCCGGCGGCGTCGCGCTCCAGCCAGCGGGCCTGGTTGGCCTCGTTCTCCAGCATCAGGTGGATCTGCCGGTTGGGAAACGTCTTCCGGACCGTCTCGCCGAGCTCGGCCAGGAAGTGGCGGGGCGAGTCGTCGAGGATCGCGTGGACGGCGTCGAAGCGCAGGCCGTCGAAATGGTACTCCTCCAGCCAGTACAGGGCGTTCTGGATGAAGTACTGCCGCACCGTGGCGCCGCTCTCCTTGCCGTCGAAGTTGATGCCCGCGCCCCAGGGCGTCTGGTGGCGCTCGGTGAAGAAGGTCTTGGCGTAGGCGTGGAGGTAGTTCCCGGCCGGGCCGAAGTGGTTGTAGACCGCGTCGAGGTAGACCATCAGGCCGAGCCCGTGGGCGGTGTCGATCAGGCGCTTGAGGTCGTCCGGGCGGCCGTAGGCGCCGTCCGGCGCGTAGGGCTGGACGCCGTCGTAGCCCCAGTTGCGCGAGCCCTTGAAGTCGGCGAGCGGCAGCAGCTCGAGGGCGGTGACGCCGAGCGCCTTGAGGTCCGGCAGCCGGGCCTGCAGGCCGGCATAGGTGCCCTCCGGCGTCGCGGTGCCGACATGGCACTCGTAGATCACCGCCTCCTCGAAGGGCCGCCCGGTCCAGGCCTCGTCCGACCACTCGAAGCCGCGCGGGTCGATCACCTCGCTGAGGCCCGAGACGTCGTCCGGCTGGAAGCGGGAGGCGGGATCGGGGACGACGAGGTCGCCGTCGATGCGGAAGCCGTAGCGGGCGCCGGGCTTGACTCCGGGCAGGGCGGTGCGCCGCCAGCCGCCGCCGGATTCGGGCAGCGGGTGGTCGACGCCGTCGACGACGAGGTCGACGCTCTGGGCGGTGGGTGCCCAGAGGGCGAAGCGGACGCCGCCCCCGACCATCTCGGCCCCGAATTCCATGCTGTGGGCGCGCCGCATCGGGCCACCGTCCTCGTCATTGGCCGCGCGCACCGGGACGCAAGCGCGGCAGGATCATCTGTCGTGGGAGAAGGCCCCGGGCCCGATCCGGTTCCCGCAGCGCAGCTATGGCGGAGCGGCCGCGTGGCAATGGGGTGACGGCGGGGGTGACGGCGGGGGGGCGGCGGGCCGAGAGCGGCCACGGCGGACCGCGCGGAAACTTAGCCGCAGTTCCGTCCGCGCGGGGCGGCCCTATCTTGCCGGCCGGCACTCTCGTCGGTCTGGGAGCGGACACTGGGTCGGACGCACATCATCGGCATCCACGGGCTGGCCAACAAGCCGCCCCGGGACGAGAAGGCCGCCTGGTGGCGCGCCGCGATCCGCGAGGGGCTCGACCGCAATCTCGGGCTCCGGGTCGCGGAGGCCGACCTGCCCTTCACCTTCGTCTACTGGGCGGACCTGCGCTACCCGCAGCCGCTCGCGGGCGACCGCAACCGGGAGCCCTACCGCCCCGATCACGGCCTCGGGCCGTTCCCCTCCCCGGCGGGAGAGCCGGAGCGCGCCGAGCCGACCCTCACCGACCGGATCTACCGCGGCCTGTCGCACCTGCAGGAGGCCGCCGGGCTGACGCCGGTGGACGACCTGATCCTGGAATACCGCCTCGACGATCTCTGGGGCTACTACGCGGACGCGGCGTTCCGGGCGGCGGCGCGGGCGCGCCTGCGCGACGCCCTGGCGGCGGCCGCGGCGGACCGCGTGCTGATCGCCGCGCACTCGATGGGCGGCCTGATCGCCCACGACGTGCTGCGCGCCGCCGAGGCGGACGGGACGCCGATGCCCCGCTGCGACTTGGTCACCCTCGGCGCCCCCCTCGGACTCGCCGAGCTGAAGCTGAAGCTCGCCGACGAGCACGGCGACCTCCGGGTGCCGGCGGCGCTCGCCGCCTGGACCAACCTGATGGACCGCCAGGACATCGCCACGGTGGGCGACGACCTCGCGGCCCTCTACGCGCCGAACGCCGCCGGCGTGCGGGTGCGGGACGTGCCGGTGATCAACGCCTACCGGGGGCCGGACGGCGCCGAGAACCGGCACAAATCCTACGGCTACCTGCGGACCCCGGAATGTTCCCGGGTGCTCGCCGCGTTCCTGGACGCCCCGGGCTGAACGGGCCTCCGGGATCCGGTCAGAGCCGGCCCGGCACCGCCTCGCGCAGGACGCGCTCGGTGGCGGCGTCCTCGATCTTGTTGATCAGCCGCCTCGCCTCGTGCTCGTCGCGCAGGGTCTTGGCCAGCGTGAAGGTCGTGCCCGTGAGGAACAGCGACGCCATGGCGAGGTAGCCCTTGATCCAGATCTCGGCGGGCAGGAAGAAGATGCCGATCGTCAGCATGGCGGCGGCGGCGGCGAAGCTGACCAGCGTGAAGGTCTTCCAGGCGCCGGTATGGGGCATCTGCGGTGTCATGGTGCGGTCTCCTGAGGAATGATCGAGCGGGGATCCGTGCGGCGGCGGTCAGGCCCCGGCCCTGAGGCGGTCGAGCACCGCGAGCGGGTCCGTGCGGGGGCGGCCGTAGCCCGCCGCCGCGAGGTCGGCCTCGATCCCGCCCTCGATCCCGCCCTCGGCCTCGAGCGCGGTCAGCGCGGCGGCGACGTCCGCCTCGGCCGCCTGCCGCTCGCGCAGGCGCGCCAGCGTCCGCTCGGCCTCCCCCAGCGCCCCCGCCGACAGGGTCGTGACCCGGCGGCCCTCGAGCCCGGCTCGCCGCAGCGCCTCGGTGGTGCGGGCGGTCTGGAGCCCGCGGTCGAGGTCCCGCAGCCGCTCGCCGCCCTGCGCGACGAGGCGCTTCAGCCGCTCGACCTCCGCGGCGAAGCGCTCGGCGGCGGCCCGGCGGTCGGCCCGCTCGTCCTCCAGGGCGGCGATGTGGATCGCCGCCTCGGTCCCGAGATCCTCGCGCCCGTCGCCGAGCGCCCGGCGCGCCCCGTCCGACAGGGTGTCGATGCGGGTGCCGATGGCGTCGAGGGCGCGCGCCTCGGCGGCGTGGTAGGCCATCGCGACGGCCAGTTCCCGCCGGGCGGTCGCCAGGGCGCCGGCGGCGTCCCGGATCTGCTGGCGCAGGATCGTCACGGCGTGGGCGTCGTGGATCGCCTGGGCGTTGTCGGCGATCACGCCGCGCATCAGGAAGGAGAGGGTCCTCATCACGGTTCACCTCGCGGGAACGACGGACCGGACCGCGTCCGGATTTGATTGAACGTCGTTCATGAAACAGGTAAACACGGGACGCGCCGGGCCGCAAGGGATAAAATGAACGACGTTCATAAAAAAGTGAGGGGGCGGCCGCGGAAGGAGCCGGGCGACCGGGCGGCCGATCGCCGGGCCCTGATCGAGGCCGCGGTGGCGATCCTGAACGCGGGCGGCGCGGCGGCGCTGACCGCCCGCGGCGTCGCGGAGCGGGCCGGCACGGCGGTCGGCTCGGTCTACACGCAGTTCGACAGCCTGGAAGTGCTGCGGCTGGAGGCGAACGCCGTCACGATGCGCCGGCTCCGGGACACCCTCGCGGGGGCGCTGGCGGCCTGCCCGTCGCGGGAGACGGAGGCGCGGCTCCTGTGCCTCGCCGACGCGTATCTCGCCTTCGCGGGCGCGCACCACGCCGCCTGGGCGGCGATCTTCGAGCGCCGCACGGTGCCGGCACCGGACTCGGTGCAGGCCGACATCGCGGCCCTGTTCGGGATCCTGGAGGGGGTGCTGCGCGACGGCGGCCGCCTCGCCGAGGCGGCGGTCCCCGTGATGGCGCGGGCGCTGTGGTCCAGCGTCCACGGCATGACCTACCTCGCCGATCTCGGCAGCCTCGGGCCCCTCGGCGTGGACGACGTGCGGCCGATGATCGACGCGCTGGTGCGGGCGGCGGTCCGGGGTTTCTCCGCGGGCTGAGCGCCGCCCGGCCCGCTCGCGGGCCGACTTCGGGCCGACTTCGGGCCGACCCTCGGGCCGACTTCGGGCCGGCCTCAGGCCGCCTGGACCTCCGCCAGGAACGCCTTCACGGCGTGGTCGAGCTCGTCCGAGCCGCGGGTGAGGTCGCGGGCGGCCGCCAGCACCTGCTCGGAGGCGCTGCCGGTCGCGTCGGCGCCGCGGCGCAGGTCGACGACGTTCTCCGACACGCCCTGCGCCCCGGTGGCGGCGCTCGCCACGCCGCGGACGATCTCCTGGATGGCGGCGTTCTGCTCCTCCATGGCGGCCGCGACCCCGACCGCGATGCCGCGCATCTCCTCGATGGTCCGGCCGACCGCGCCGATCGCCGCGACCGCGTCCCGGGTCTCGCCCTGGATCCGGCCGATCTGGCCGGAGATCTCCTCGGTCGCCTTGGCGGTCTGCTCGGCCAGCGCCTTCACCTCGGAGGCGACCACCGCGAAGCCGCGCCCCGCCGCGCCGGCGCGCGCCGCCTCTATCGTGGCGTTGAGCGCCAGCAGGTTGGTCTGGCCGGCGATCGACGCGATCAGCCCGACCACGTCGCCGATCTTCTCGGTGCCGGCGGCGAGCGCCCGCACGGTCGCCTCGCCCTCGCGGGTGCTGATCGCGGCCTGCCCGGCAATCTCCGAGGCGCGGTTCACCTGCCCGGCGATCTCCTGGACCGAGGCCGACATCTCCTCGGTGGCCGCGGCGGCGGTCTGGACGTCGGCGGAGGTGCCGGCCGCCTGCGCGGCCACCGCGCCGGTGCGCTCGGTGGTGTGGGCGGCCGTGACGGTCAGGGTCCGCGCCGTCGCCTCGAGGTCGGCGGCCGCCGTCGCGAGGCCGCGGCTCAGGGTGCCGGCCCGGGTCTCGAACGACCGGGTCAGCCGGTCGAGGGCGGCGGCCCGGCGGGCATCCCCGTCGGCGCTGGCGGCGGCGCGGGCGTCGGTCTCGGCCTTGGCGATCAGCGCGTCCTTGAAGACCTGCACGGCGCCCGCCATGGCGCCGATCTCGTCCCGGCGCTCCCGCGCCGGCACCGGGACGCCGGTCTCGCCGGCCGCGAGGCGGTGCATGGCGCCGTTCAGCGCGCGCAGCGGCCGCGTCAGCCGCCGGCCGATCAGCGCCGCGAGCAGGCCGATCAGCGCCACCACCACGAGCATGCCGGCCGCCGCCTTCCAGGCCGCGTCCCGCAGGATCGCCGCGGTGTCGTCGGCGTAGATGCCGGTGCCGATCACCCAGCCCCAGGGGGCGAAGCCGCGCACGTAGGAGAGCTTCGGCACGGGGGCGTCGGCGCCGGGCTTCGGCCAGTAATAGTCGACGAAGCCCTGGCCCTGCCGCTTCACCGTCTCGACGAAGTCGACGAACAGGCGCTTGCCGGTGGGATCCTGCACGGCGGCGAGGTCCCTGCCCTCCAGCTCGGGCTTGATCGGGTGGGCCACCATGCGGGGCTGCATGTCGTTGACCCAGAAGTACTCCTTGTCGTCGTAGCGCAGGGCCTTGAGGGCCCGGATCGCGGCGCCCTGCGCCTCCGCCCGGGACAGGCGCCCGGCCCGCTCCTCGCCCTCGAAATAGGCCGCGACCCCGTAGGCGACGTCGGTGAGATTCCGCGTCTTGGCCATCCGGTCCTGCTCGACCTGGGATTTCAGGCTGACGAGGCCGATCCCCGAGACCGCGACGATGCCGACCAGCGCGGTCGCCGTGATGGTGTGGAGCTTCGCTCCGAGCCCGATCTTCACCCACGCCCCCGCGATGATGATTGCAAGAGGATGATTTCAACCTGCGAGATTTTGCAGCTTCTGCGTTAGCGGAGCGTGAAGACGGCCTTGCGCGCGCCGGCCCGAGCCTGTCCACTCCCCGTCCAACGAAAGCCCGGCGCCGCTCAGGATCGTGCCGGGCCACGGGGAGAAGCGTCATGGTGCGTACGTCGCGGACGGGCTCGCTGCTGCCGGGCCGCCGCCGGCTCCTGCGGGCGGGATCGGTCCTCCTGCTGGCCGGGCTGGCGCTGGCCACCCCCGCCCGGGCCGACGATGCCAGGGTCCGGATCAGCCGGCAGCCGGGCTTCGTCTACCTGCCGGCCGTGCTCGCCGAGCAGCACAAGCTGATCGAGAAGCACGCCAAGGCCGCCGGCCTCGGGGACGTCGCGGTGGAGTGGGTCAACCTGACGAGCGGCGCCGCCGGCAACGACGCGCTGCTCTCGGGCAACATCGACATCGTCGACAGCGGCTCGACCAACATGCTGCTGCTCAACGACCGCACCAAGGGCGACGTGAAGGGCCTGTGCGGGGTCGGCACCACGCCGATGATGCTGCTCACGCGCAATCCGGACGTGAAGGAGCTCAAGGACTTCTCGTCCAAGGACAAGATCGCCCTGCCCTCCGTGAAGGTCTCGTCCCAGGCGGTGCTGCTGCAGATCGCCGCCAAGAAGGCGTTCGGGCCCGAGAACGCCACCAAGCTCGACCCGCTCACCGTCCAGCTCGGCCATCCCGACGCCGTGGCGGCGCTGGCGAGCCCGCACAACGAGGTCAACAGCCACTTCTCGCTGCCGCCGTTCCAGCAGCGCGAGCTGCAGGATCCGGCGATCCACGCGGTGCTGAACTCCTACGAGCTGGTCGGCGAGCCGGTGAGCAACGCGATCTTCTACGCCCGGACCGGCTGGTACAACCGCAACCCGAAGCTCGCCGCCGCGATCGTGGCCGCCATCGACGAGGCCAATGGCGAGATCGCCAAGGATCCGCTCAAGGCCGCCAAGGACTACGTGGCGGCCACCAACGAGAAGACGCCCCCCGAGACCCTGGTCGCGATCATGAAGGAGCCGGGGACGAACTTCTCCACCACGCCCTACGGCATCATGCTCCAGGCCCGGCACTTCTACGCGATGAAGACCATCAAGGCCGAGCCCAAGGACTGGAAGGACACGTTCTTCCCGATCGTTCACAACCTGCCCGGCCGGTAAGGCCGCCGGGCGGTCAATGCGCCTCGATGGGCCCGGCGGCACGCTGCGGCTTCCTGAGGATCGCCACCACGGCGAGGCTCGCCACGAGGCTGACCCCCACCAGCCAGAACCCGTCCGCATAGGCCATGACGGTGGCCTCCCGGCGGACCTGGGCGGCGAGCTGGCCCAGCGCGACGCCCTTGGCGGCCAGCGGGTCGGCGATGCGGGCGTGCATCCCGGCGGCGAGCGCCGCGAGCCGGTCCTGGGTGCGGGTGGCGTTGACGGTGATCGCCTCGGCCAGCATCGAGAAATGGAAGTGCTCCCGCCGGTCGATCATGGTCGACAGCATGGCGATGCCGATCGAGCCGCCGAGGTTGCGCATCATGTTCGACAGCGCCGAGGCGTCGGCGGTGTCGCGGGGCGCGAGACCGGCCGTAGAGAGCTGCGAGAGCGGGATCGTGAACAGCGGCTGGCCGATCGCCCGCATGAGCTGCGGCAGGATCAGCTGGTCGGCGCCGACGTCGTGGGTGAGCCCGACATTGATCCAGCAGCTCGCGATGAAGAACAGCGTCCCGGTGACCACGAGCAGGCGGGCGTC
The DNA here is from genome assembly GCF_053345825.1 of Methylobacterium sp. C33D. Classification (NCBI taxonomy): domain Bacteria; kingdom Pseudomonadati; phylum Pseudomonadota; class Alphaproteobacteria; order Hyphomicrobiales; family Methylobacteriaceae; genus Methylobacterium; species Methylobacterium sp. C33D. Next base: position 172,543 of record NZ_JBKFAV010000005.1, on the reverse strand, counting down.
GACGGCGCGCATGAGCAGGGGCATCATCGGGAACAGGACCAGCTGCGGCAGGCCCGACCACATCACCACCGTGCCGATCTGCTCGGCGTTGTAGCCCTGGATCTGTGCGCAGTAGACCGGGATGATGTAGATCGATCCGAACGACACTGCGCCCAGCACGGTCATCAGCACGCAGGCGCCGCCGACCGAGCGGTTGGCCAGAACCCGCAGGTTGATGAACGGCCGCGCCGCCGTCAGCTCGCGCACGATGAAGCCGGTGATGCCGGCCGCCGCGAGCCAGCTCGCCTCGACGATGACGGGCGAGCCGAACCAGTCCTTGCGCTGTCCCTCCTCCAGCACGAAGGTCAGGGCCGGCAGGCCGGTCGCCATCAGGCCGATGCCGATCCAGTCCCCCTTGAGCAGCTCGCCCCAGCGGGCGGGGGTCTTCTCGAACGCGCCGAGCTGGATCGCCGCCGCGAGGGGACCGAAGATCAGGTTCAGGTAGAAGATGTAGTGCCAGGACAGGTTGTCGGTGAGCCAGCCGCCGACCGTGGGTCCGATCGCCGGGGCGAAGGTCGCGGTCAGGCCGAACAGGGCGATGCCGACCGCCTGCTGGCTCTTCGGCAGCCGCGTGCGCACGATCACGATCGCGGTGGGGATCAGCACGCCGCCGGTGAAGCCCTGGCCGGCCCGGAACAGGATCATCTGGCTCAAGGACGTCGACAGCGCGCAGGCCAGCGAGAAGCCGGTGAACAGGATGGTGTTCACCGCGAGGTAGCGGCGCAGGCCGATCACCGAGGACAGCCAGCCGGTGAGCGGGATCACGATGATCTCGGCCATCAGGTAGGCGGTGGAGATCCAGCTCCCCTCCTCCGTCGAGGCGCCGAGCGCCCCCTGGATGTCGGCGAGCGACGCGTTGGTGATCTGGATGTCGAGGATCGCCGTGAAGGCGCCGAGGATCGCGCCGAACACGGCGAGCCAGTCCCGCGCGCTGGCCTTCGCCTCTGGCACGGCCGGCACCGGGCTCATCGGGGCAGGGCCTCGCTGACGAGGGCCGGGGCAGGCCTCGGCCGGGCGGGACGCACCGGCTCCACCGGATCCCGGGTGTGGACGGTCGCCTCCACCGACAGGCCGGGGCGCAGGCGGGCCACGAGCGGATCGGACGCGTCCAGGGCGACGCGCACGGGCACGCGCTGCACCACCTTGGTGAAGTTGCCGGTGGCGTTCTCCGGCGGCAGCAGCGCGAATTGCGAGCCGGTGCCCGGCGAGAAGCTCTCGATCCGGCCGTCGAACGCGTGGTCGCCGAAGGCGTCGACCGTGAAGGTGACGCGCTGGCCCTCGACCATGCGGCCGGTCTGGGTCTCCTTGAAATTCGCCACGAGGTAGATGTCGCGGCCCATCGGCACGAGGGTCAGGAGCCCGGTGCCGGGGGCGACCACTTGGCCGACCCGCAGCGCCCGGTCGCCGGCCACGCCGTCGATCGGTGCCAGGATGGTGGTGTAGCTGAGGTCGAGCCTCACCCCCTCGACCTTGGCCTGCGCGCCCTCCAGGCTCGCCCGGGTGCTGGCCTCGAGCGCCTTCAGGCTGTCGATCTGCTTCTGCGCGGCGTCGAGCGCGGCGGCGGCCTTGTCGCGGGCGGCGTGGCGCTGGCGGAGGTCGGACTCCGCCTGCTGCTGGCGCTGCACCGTGCCGGACCCGGTCTGCAGCAGGTTCTGGTAGCGGGTGTATTCCTGCTGCGCGAAGGTCAGCGCGGCCTCGGCGTTGGCGAGATCGGCCCGCGACGAGGCGACCTGCGCCCGCTGCTGGACGATCGCCGCGGCGACGCCCAGGATCTGCGCCTTGTCCTTGTCGACCTCGGCCTCGGCCTGCTTGAGCTGGACCCGGTAGGACCGGTCGTCCAGGCGGGCGATCACGTCGCCGGCCTTCACCGGCTGGTTGTCGCCGACCCGCACCTCCGCGACGATCCCGGCGATGCGCGGCGCCACCGTGACCTTGTCGGACTGGAGATAGGCGTCGTCGGTGACCTCCAGGAAGCGCCCGACGGTCCACCAGTGCCAGCCGTAGGTCCCGGCCCCGCCGAGCGCGAGCAGGCCGAGGAGGGGCAGCACGACCCGCGCGCGGCGGCGGCGCGGCGCCGGAGCGGAGACCGGGGTGGCGGCAGCCGCGGTGGCCGGCGCGGAGACCGGAGCACCCGCGACCGGTTCGGCGCTCTTGAAGCTGTCGCTGCGACGTGCGTCCATCGGGTCTGGCCAGAATCAAAACGGTACGGTATCGTTTTGATAAGACGAACGGCGCCGATGGGCAAGGAGGATCGCGGGGTGACGGTCACGGAGATCGAGGAGATCGAGCGGGCGGAGGCGGGCCCGCGGCGCGGCGGGCGGCCGACCCGGGCGGAGGCGGCCCGGCGCGAGGCGCACCTGATCGCCGTCGCCACGACCCTGTTCCTGGAGCGCGGCTTCGACGCCACCTCCATCGACGCGGTGGCCGAGGCCGCCGGGATGAGCAAGCCGACGGTCTACGCCCGCTACCGCGACAAGCGGGCCCTGTTCGAGGCGGTCCTGCGCGAGCGGATCGCCGCCTGGCTGGCGCCGCTCTCGGCCGCGGCCGAGGCCCAGGCCGCGCAGGGCGGGAGCGACGAGGTCGAGAGCGCCCTGGAGGATCTCAGCCGCACCCTGCTGGCCCACGGGCAGTCGCCGGGCGCGGCGATGCTCAAGCGCACCCTCGTGGCCCAGGCGCTGCAGTTCCCCGAACTCGCCCGCCTCGCCCACGAGGAGGGCTGGCTGCGCGGCGTGCGCGCCGTGGCGCAGCTCCTCGACGCCTTCGCGCGGCGCGGCCGGATCGCGGTGGCCGATCCCGAGATCGCGGCCGACCTGTTCCTCAGCCTCGTCCTCGGCCGGTCGTCCCAGGCGACCCTCTACGGCATCGCCACCGACCCGGAGGCGCAGGAGCGGCGGCGGCGGGCGGCGGTGCGGCTGTTCCTCGACGGGGTGCGCCCGCGCTGAGGGACGCCCGGTCCCCGACAGGGCCCGGCGCGGCGCCGGAAAATCGGCCGCCGAATCGGCACGCCGGGCTCCGAACGGGCCCAACCCGCGATTGCGCCCCTCCCGGCCGCGGCCTATATACGGACATCCCCCATTCAACAGCGTGAGACGGGACATCCGGATCGTTTATCCGGAGCCCGCGGCCCGATGCCCGGCCCCCGTCCCGCCAGGCCGGAGCACGAGAAGCATGTCCCAGGGTCCGCTGATGCCGAAGGCGACCGCCGTCTGGCTGGTCGAGAACACCTCGCTCGCCTTCGAGCAGATCGCCGATTTCTGCAAGCTCCACCCGCTGGAGGTGAAGGGCATCGCCGACGGCGAGGTCGCGGCCGGGATCAAGGGGCTCGACCCGGTCTCCACCGGCCAGCTCACCCGCGACGAGATCGAGAAGGCCCAGAAGGCGCCGCACTACAAGCTGAAGCCCGCCGTCTCGAAGGTGAAGCTGCCGGAGGTGAAGCGCACCACCAAGGGCCCGCGCTACACCCCCCTCTCCCGCCGCCAGGACCGGCCGAACGCCATCCTGTGGCTGCTGCGCAACCACCCCGAGCTGAAGGATTCGCAGATCATCCGGCTGGTGGGCACCACCAAGTCGACGATCCAGCAGATCCGCGAGCGCACCCACTGGAACTCCGGCTCGCTCCAGCCGATGGACCCGGTCACGCTCGGCCTGACCACCCAGATCAACCTCGATTTCGAGGTCCAGCGCGCGGCGGCCGACCGCCCGGCCGCGGTGGCGGCCGAGTCCGGCGCCTCGCTGCTGCCGACCGAGGTCTCCACGGCCCGCGACGCCGACGAGCGGGAGCACGAGGACGATCACGGCGGCCGCGAGGAGCGGCTCGACGCCGATTCGGTCTTCGCCAAGCTCAAGGGCCGGCACCAGGACGAGGACGACGAGGACTAGGACTAGGACCGACCCGTCCCCGGCCGAGGGCCGGGCCACCGGGACGGCCCGTGCAGGACGCGGCCCCCGCTCCGTCGGAGCGGGGGCCGTTTCGCGTCCGGCCGGGCCCGGGAGCGCCCGCCGGCGGGACGGACAGCCGGCCTATTCCGGCAGCGGCCGGCCCCGGGTCTCCGGCATGAACCACGGCACGACGAGGCCGATCACGTAGACGCTGGACAGGGTCAGCGCCGCCGCGGCGACGCCCCCGAAGGCGGTCACGATCTGGCCGGCGAGGATCGGGAAGATCCAGGCGATCAGCCGCGCGCCGTTGAAGACCGCGCTCGACGCCGTCGCCCGGACCGCCGGGGTGAACAGCTCCGCGAGGTAGATCGCCATCCACGAGAAGGCGAAGCCCAGGGTGAAGAACCCGTTCAGGAAGGCGAGCGCCATGAACGGCACGAGCCCGCCGGTCCAGAGGTAGCAGGCGAGCGACGTGGCGATGCAGCCGGCATAGGTCACGAGCAGGAAGGCGCGGCGCCCGATCGCGTCGGCCACGAAGCCCGAGATCACGTAGGCGGCGATCGCCCCGACATTGTAGACGATGCCCATGCGCGGGCCCCAGACATTGGCCGGCGCGCCCGCGGCCTTGGCGAGCCCCTCGGTGTAGGCCGGCAGCCAGGACGAGACCGCCCACCAGCCCACCGTGGTGGCGAAGGACATGGCGGTGGCGAGCAGCACCCGCCGCCGGCTCTCGGGCTCGCGGAAGATCTCGGTGAGCGAGAACGGCCGCGGCCCGCTCTTCCGGCTGGCAGCGGCATCCTCCGCGGTGGCCGCCCAGCGCTGCGCCTTGAGCGCCCGCATCCACTGCTCGGATTCCTCCAGCGCCCGGCGCAGGTACAGGCACACGAAGGCCGGCAGCGCGCCCAGCGCGAACAGGATCCGCCAGGATTCCGCGCCCAGGGGCTCGGTGGCCGCGAGCACGGCCCACACGATGGCGGCGAGCACGGCGCCGCCGCCGAAGCCCGATTGCAGGAAGCCGCAGCCCTTCGGGCGCGCCCGGTTCGGCCAGGTCTCGGCCACGAGGGCGATGCCGGTGGACCATTCCGAGCCGATGGCGAGCCCGGTGATGAAGCGCAGCAGCGCGAGCTGCGTGAAGCTCTCCGCGAAGGCGGTGAGCCCCGTGAACAGCGCGTAGCCCAGGATCGACAGCATCATCATGCGCTTGCGGCCGATATAGTCGGCCGCGATCCCGCCGATCAGGCCGCCGATCCCCCAGCCGAGCAGCGTGATGCCGATGGCGAGACCCACGTAGAAGGCCGGCGCCTGGGCCTGCTCGGGGGTGAGGATCGAGGCCAGGGCCGGGCGCAGGGCGTAGACCAGGGCCACCGCCTCGTAGCCGTCGAAGATCCAGCCGAGATAGCTGCCCCACAGGATCCGCCAGTGGCGCCGGGTGAGACCCGCGTGCCACGGTGCGCCGGCCGCCTCGCGCATGCCCACGTCGCCCGCGTCCATCGCCCGCTCCTCCCGCCCGGGACGCGTCTGCGGCGCCCGGCCCGCCCTGATAGGTCGGTTGTGGCATCGGGTCGACCATATCCGGGCAGCCGATCCGGCGCCCCGGCGATCACGATCGCATCACGCCTTCACATCGCGCCTTCACATCGCGCCCGCGGCGCGCGGCTCAGCGCGCGGCGTCGAAGGCGGCGAGGAAGGCCGCGAGGTTGTCCGGCAGGGCCGCGCAGAGGTAGCCGCCCTCTTGGACCAGCGCCGTGGGCAGCCCGGCCCGGGCGATCCGCTCCGCCGCGCCGGCGAAGCCCGCCCGGGTGACCGCGAGGGCGCCGATCGGATCGTCGGCCGCGGCGTCGAGGCCCAGCGCCACCACGAGGGCCCGGGGCCGGTGCGCGGCGATCGCCGCGAGGCCCGCCGCCATGGCCTCGAGCCAGGGCGCGTCCCCCGAGCCCGGCGGCAGCGGCAGGTTGCGGTTGAACCCCGCCCCCGCCCCGGCGCCGGTCTCGTCGGCGTAGCCGGCGAAGAACGGGAAGTAGTCGGACGGGTCGGCGTGGACCGAGACGGTCAGGACATCCGGTCGGGCGTAGAAGATCCCCTGCGTGCCGTTGCCGTGATGGACGTCGATGTCGAGGATCGCCACCGGGCCGCCGGTCGCGGCGCGCATCCGCTCGGCCGCGATGGCGCTGTTGTTGAGGAAGCAGAAGCCGCCGGCGGAATCCGCGTAGGCGTGGTGGCCGGGCGGGCGGCACAGGGCGTAGGCGTGCCCCGCCGCCAGCGCCGCGTCTGCGGCCGCGACCGCGCACTGCGCCGACCCGTAGACCGCCGCCCAGGTGCCGGCGCGGATCGGCGTCGAGGTGTCGGCGGTGTAGAGGCCCAGGCGCCCGAGGAGGCCGGGGGGCTTCCGGTGCATCTGCGGCCGGGCGAAGGACCCGGTCAGGATCTCGTCGCCGATGCCGGGGATCTCGTCCCGGCGCGCCCAGGCCTCGGCGAGGAACGCCACGTAGTCCGGGTCGTGCACCGCCCGGATCGGGCCGAGGCCGTGATCGGCCGGCTCGGCGAGGTCGTGGCCGCCCCGGACGGCCGCGTCCCGCAGGATCGCGTAGCGGGCCGCCTGCTCGGGATGCGGGATCGGCGCGCCGCGCCGCATGTAGCGTTCGGGATCGTGCCGGCTCGAATCGGGCGTGTGGACGATGCGCATGCCGGCAGGTTAGGGCCCGCCGGGACGCGCGTCATCCGCCCGGGACGGACTCGCGGGACGCACCCGCACGGGGCGCACTCAGATGAGGTAGACGGTGCCGTCCGCGCGGAACACCTTCGGACAGTTGGCCCCGTCCACGAGGCGCTGGGCATCCTCCAGGGAGATCCCGTGCGCCAGGGCGATCTCCGGCAGCGTCTTCCAGGTCGGGGTCATGGTCCGGCTCCGTCCGTGATCCGTGCGGGTCGGGGAACAACGGCGCAAACGCCTCCGGGTTCGCCGGCTGGTCCGGGGAGGCTGCCGGAAACGCGGCCGGGGACGCTCGCAGGAGCGTGTCGAGGGTGTCGGCGCCCCGCCCCGCGGGGACCGGCGCGGCCGGGGCGGCCTCGCGCAGCAGGGTCGGGACCCGGGCCCAGGGTTCCGTGACCGGCCCGGCGCTCGGCCGCACCGCCGCCCGGTTCCGCCCGCCGGCGACGCGGATGTCCGCGAAGCGCGCGCAGAACGCCGCCACGCAGTCCGGGTCGAAATGGCGGCCGCTCTCGGCGCGGATGCCGTCCAGGGCCGCGTCGAAGGGCATCGCGTCCTTGTAGGGCCGCGCCGTCGTCAGGGCGTCGAACACGTCCGCCACCGCGACGATCCGGGCCGACAGGGGGATGGCGGCGCCCGCCAGCCCGTGCGGGTAGCCGCCGCCGTCCCACCTCTCGTGGTGGAACTCGGCGATCTCCGCGGCGAGCCGGATCAGCTCGGAGGCGCTCCCGCCCAGGATGCGCCGGCCGATCGCCGGATGCGTCTTGACGAGGTCGAACTCGTCGCGATCGAGCCGGCCGGGCTTCAGCAGCACGCCGTCCGGGATGCCGACCTTGCCGACGTCGTGCAGCGGCGCCGCGAGGTAGAGGTTGCGGCAGGTCTCCGGCGCCAGCCCGAGCCCCTCGGCCACGATCTGGCTGTAGCGGGCCACCCGCCACGTGTGATCGCCGGTGTCGTTGTCGCGGTACTCGACCGCCAGGGCGAGGCGGAAGATGATCTCCTCCTCGCGCTCGCGCATGTGGCGCAGGGCGGCCTCCACCTCGCCGTCGAGCCAGGCCGCCTGCTCGGCCAGCCGCCGCACCGCCCGAGCGAGCCGGATCATGTTGCGCAGGCGGACCGTGAGCTCGACGCCCTGCATGGACTTGTCGAGGAAATCGGTCGCCCCGGCCTCCAGGGCGGCGAGCCGCACCGCGTCCGAGATGTCGCTGGTGACCATCACGATCGGCACCTGCGCGTAGTGCGGGATGGTCCGCATCTGCCGGATGAAGGCGATCCCGTCGATGTCGGGCATGTGACAGTCGACCAGGACGAGGTCGAAGGCCCGCATCCGCGCCTCGACCATGGCGGCGACCGGGTCGCCGTGATCGGTCACGGACACGTCGGGCTTGGCCTCCAGCAGGAGGCGCAGCCGCATCCGCATGGTGGCGCTGTCGTCGACGAGGAGCGCGTCCATCAGCGGCTCCCGGGCCGGCGCAGGCGATCCCGGGACGGTCGCCGGACCGGGTATGTCGACACAGGAACCATCGCCGCGACGCCTCGCAAGACTGTCGAGCAGCATTGGGGGATGCGGCATTAACGGGCGGTAAATCGTCGTCCAACGCTATATTGAGTAGATTTGCTTTATTCAGTGAAGTGTTGCGCGTGAATTCGTGTCCTCGTTTGTTGGAGACAGGTCGAGCCGCGGCGATCGACGCGCGGAGAGGCGGCCTCGTCCGGTCCCGGGCGCCTGAAGGATCGGCGCGTCTGTCACCGCGCGCGCCGCGGCCGCCCCGGCCCGGCCCGGGGACGAAGGGTTGACGCGGCCGCGCAGCCCCCCGACGGAGACCCAGACCAGGACGGGTCCCGGGCAGCCCGGAGCGCGCCGGCCGGCCGGCGCGACGGGAGGCGCCTTCGCGATGATGCGGTTCGATCTCGTCGATCTCGGCCTGTTCCGGCACGTGGTCGCGGCCGGCTCGATCACCCACGGGGCGGCGCGGGCGAACCTCGCCCTGGCGGCGGCCTCGACGCGGATCCGGCTGATGGAGGAGTCCCTGGGCGCCGCCCTGCTGACCCGGGGCCGGCAGGGCGTCAGCCCGACCCCGGCCGGGCGCGCGCTCCTCGTCCATGCCCGGGAGGTCCTGGCCGGGGTGGAGCGCCTGCGCGAGGAGATGGCGGCCTTCTCGGGGAGCGCCTTCGGGCAGATCCGGGTGCTGGCCAACACCAACGCGCTGACCGAATTCCTGCCGGCGGCGCTCTCGGCCTTCCTGGCCGATCACCCCGGGATCGGCGTCGAGATCGACGAGCGCACCTCCGAGGAGATCGTCGGGCTGGTGGCCGAGGGGGCGGCCGATCTCGGCATCCTGTCCGGCACGGTGGATACCGGCTCGCTGCGGACCTTCCCGTTCCGGGAGGACCGGTTCGTGCTGGTGGCGGCCCGGGATCATCCCCTGGCGGCGCGCGGGACGATCCCGTTCGCCGAGGTTCTCGGCCACGACCTCGTCGGCCTGGACCGGCGCAGCGCCATCAGCCGCTTCCTCGTCGCCCAGGCGGTGCGCGAGGGGCGGCCGATGCGCCTGCGGGTCCAGCTCCGGGACTTCGACGCCGTCTGCCGGCTCGTCGAGGCGCGGGTCGGGCTGGCGATCCTGCCGGAGAGCGCCGCCGCCCGCGCCGCGCAGGGCCTCGCCCTGGCGGTGGTGCCCCTCGCCGACGCCTGGGCGCGGCGCGACCTGACCCTGTGCCTGCGCGACCTCGACGGGTTGCCGCCGTTCATCCGGGCCTTCGTGGCGGAGCTGCGCGCCTGAGCGGAGCCCGTCCCGGGCCCGCGCGATCCTCGGGGCCACGGTCCACCCCGCCGCGGACGGGCCGCGGACGGGCCAGGGACGGGCCAGGGACGGGCCAGGGACGGGCCACGGCGTCCCCGGCGCTCAGCCGCGCGCCGGGGCGGCCCGACCGCCGGGCCCGCCCGCGCGCGGCGACGTCAGCGCCACCGCTCGTCCGTGCAGGCCAGCAGGTAGACGACGTGCATACAGCGCGCCTGGGCGGCCTGCGAGGGCGCGTCGCCCATGCAGGCGCGCATCCCGACGGAGAGCAGGTCGCGATCGACGTCCTGATCCCGCGCGCAGGTGAAGATCGGCTGGAAGCCCTCGAACCGGCTCACCTGCCAGAAGATGACCATGACCGCGAGCAGGCAGAACGTGCAGACCAGGATCCGGCTGTCGTAGAACCAGTGCCGCCGACCGGCCTCCGCGGCGTCGCGGGCGCTCATCGCGTCACCGGGCGCGTCACCGGGGCCGCCGGCAGGGTCGCGGTCCGGACCCCCTTCGCTCTCCGCATCGGCTCGCCCCCTCCGTCGCGCCGGAGTCCCGGCCGCGCCGCCCGCCCGGGCCGTCAGTCGATCACCTCCACGACCCGGCGGGACCCCGGATCGACGAGAACCGGGTGGTCGTTGACGATCGTGTAGCTGTAATCCGGCAAGGCGAACTCCCGCGGGACATCGTAGTACACGATCCCGTCCTCCGGGAGCACCGTCCCGACCCGCACGGGGCCGGCGAGCGCGACGGAGGGGCGGCGCTCGCCGAGGGCGTAGATGCGGAACCGCTCCCGCCGGTCGACGCCGAGGATGCCGTTGGCCGTGCCCACGGCCGCACCGATCGCGCCGCCGACGATCGCCCCGAGGGGCCCCGCCATTTCCTCGCCGCGCGAGGCGCCCTCCTGGGCCCCGCGCTCGAGCCCCTGCGCCCGCGCGCCCGCGGCGAGGCCCAGGGGGGCCGCAAGTGTGGCGAGGAGCGCCAGAGAGGCCGCGATCCGCATGCTGTGTCGTCCTGGTCGGTGGCGTGGATCGTCGGGCCTGCGCCCGGGGGCGCGGGCGCGTCCCGGCCGGAGGCTACGCCGAAAAGGCTGCCGATCGGTTGCCGCCCGACGCGGGGCGGTGCCGCCCGACGCGGGGCGGTGCCGGCATTGCCCCGGTCCGCCCATGGGGTAGCCTCCGGCTGATTCCGTCGGAGAGGACAGGGCATGCCGATCGAGACCGTGGAGACCGCCGGCCGGCGCCGGGGCGCCGACCTGCTGGTGGAGGTGCTGCGCTCGGAGGGCGTGCGCTACATCTTCGGCAATCCCGGCACCACCGAGCTGCCGCTCATCGACGCGCTCACCGAGGCGCCCGACATCGCCTACATCCTCGCCCTGCAGGAGGCGACCGCCGTCGCCATGGCGGACGGCTACGCGCAGGGCGCCCGCCGGCCCGCCTTCCTCAACCTGCACACGGCGGGCGGCCTCGGCCACGCCATGGGCGGGCTGGTGAATTCCCAGGTCTCCGGCACGCCGCTGGTGGTCACCGCCGGGCAGCAGGACCTGCGCCACGCGCTGACCGACCCGCTGCTGATGGGCGACCTCGTCGCCATCGCCGACCCGGTGATGAAGTGGGCCCGCGAGGTGACGAGCCCGGACCAGATCCCGATCCTGCTGCGCCGGGCCTTCCACGACGCGGGCGCCGCCCCCTCCGGGCCGGTCTTCCTGTCGCTGCCCATGGACGTGATGGAGGCGATGAGCGCGGTCCCCGCGGGCGAGACCTCGACCATCGACCAGCGGGCGGTGGCGGGCTCCCTCGACCGGCTGGCGGAGAAGCTCGCCGCCATCGCGCCGGGCCGCCTCGCCCTGATCGCGGGCGACGAGATCGACGCCTCGGACGCCTCGGCGCAGATGGTGGCGCTCGCCGACCTGCTGGCGGCGCCGGTCTACGGCTCGTCCTGGCCGGCCCACATCCCGTTCCCGACCGCGCACCCGCTCTGGGCCGGGAACCTGCCGACCCGGGCGGACGCCATCGCCGACATCCTCGGGCGCTACGACGCGGTGTTCGCGCTGGGCGGCAAGTCGCTGATCACCGTCCTCTACTCGGAGGTCTCGGCGGTGCCGCCGGGGGTGCAGGTGTTCCAGCTCTCGGCGGACGTGCGCGACCTCGGGCGGACCTACGCCACCTGCCTGTCGACGGTCGGCGACATCCGCGCCTCGCTGGACGCCCTGCTGCCGCTGCTCGGTCCCCGCCTCGCCGACCGGGCCGACGCCTTCGGGCAACTGCGTGCCCGGGCGGTGACCGCCCGGGCCGAGCGCCGGGCGAAGCTCGCGGCCGCCGCCGACGCGGCCTTCGAGGATCCGGTGATCGCGCCGCTGGTCGCCGCCCGGGAGGTCGCCCGCGCGGTCGGCGCCGAGACCACCATCGTGGACGAGGCGCCCGCGACGCTCACTCACCTGCGCACCTTCCTCGACAGCCCCTCGGCCCATCAATACGCGGCGATGCGCGGCGGCGTGCTCGGCTGGGGCATGCCGGCCGCGGTCGGCTTCTCCCTGGGTCTCGACCGGGCGCCGGTGGTCTGCGTCGTGGGCGACGGGGCCGCGCTCTACTCGCCCCAGGCCCTCTGGACGGCCGCGCACGAGAAGCTGCCGGTCACCTTCGTGGTGATCAACAACGCCGAGTACAACATCCTCAAGACCTTCATGAAGGGCCAGGCGCACTACGCCTCGGTGCGCGCCAACCGCTTCATCGCCATGGACCTCACCGACCCGCGGATCGACTTCCCGGCGCTCGCCGCCTCCATGGGCGTGCCCGCCCGGCGGGTGACCCGCGCCGCCGACATCGCCCCGGCGATCGAGGCCGGGATCCGCTCGGGGGGCGCCAACCTCGTGGAGGTGGTGGTGCGGGCGACCTGAGCGGGGCCGTCGGCCGGGGGTCACTCCAGCCCCGGCACCGGCACCCCGAAGGCCGCCGCCAGCAGCACCATGTTGAGCCCGAGCACCACGGCCGCCCCCGCCACGGCGGCGGCCTGGGTGAGCGGCCCGTTGGCGAACGGCCCCATCACGCTGCGGCGCCGGGTGAACACCACCAGCGCCACCATCGGGACCGGCAGGGCCAGCGACAGCACCACCTGCGACAGGACCAGGGCCCGGGTCGGGTCGACCCCGATCGCCACCACCGCGAAGGCCGGCAGCATGGTCACGAGCCGGCGGGCGAGGAGCGGGATGCGCCAGCCGGTGAAGCCCTGCATCACCAGCTGCCCGGCGAGCGTGCCGACCACCGAGGAGGAGATCCCGGAGGCGAGCAGCGACACCAGGAAGGCCGCTCCCGCCGCCGGGCCGAGCAGCGGCGTCAGGGTCCGGTAGGCCTCCCCGATCTCGGCGACCTCGCTGTGGCCGAGATGGAAGGCCGCCGCCGCCATGATCACCATCGCCATGTTGACGAGGCCCGCGAGCATCAGGGCCACCACCACCTCGCGGTTCGAGTAGCGCACCAGCAGGCGCCGGTCGGCCTCGCTGCGCGGGTTGCCCCGCCCCTGGGTCAGGCCCGAATGCAGGAACAGCGCGTGCGGCATCACGGTGGCGCCGATGATCCCGACCGCGATGGTGAGCGCCTGCGCGTCCGGGATCCGCGGGGTGACGAGGCCCCTGGCGGCCTCGCCCCAGGCCACCGGTGCGACCAGGAGTTCGACCGCGTAGCAGAGGCCGATCGTGCCGACCATCGCGCCGATGGCGATCTCCAGCGGCCGGAAGCCCTCGTGCTCCAGGAGCAGGATCGCGTAGGTGACCACCGCGGTGATGCCCATGCCGGCCATCAGCGGCATGCCGGTGAGCAGCGACAGGCCGATGGCGCCGCCGAGGAACTCCGCGAGGTCGGTCGCCATGGCGGCGACCTCGCTGATGCCCCACAGGGCGAGGCGCACCGGCCGCGTCGTCGCGTCCCGGCAATGCTCGGCGAGGTTCTTGCCCGTCACGATCCCGAGCTTGGCCGAGAGCGCCTGGAACAGCATCGCCGTCAGGTTCGCGAGCAGCACCACCCAGAGCAGGCCGTAGCCGTAGCGGGCGCCGGCCTGGATGTTGGTCGCGAAATTGCCGGGGTCCATGTAGGCGATCGACGCCGTCACGGCGGGGCCGGCGAACAGCAGGAACCGGGCCCGGCCGCCGGGACGGCCGTCGAGGACGTCGCGGATGGCGCCCTCGGTCCGCCGGCTCATCGCCCCGGGCGCGGCGCGCCCGGGGGCCGTCGCGGCGTTCGGCGCCACCATACTCACCCTCTCCTCAAAGATATAGCGGATGCTATATTCAGGGTTCGTCTCCGGGTTTCAAGGGGCTGGCAGCGGCCGCCGGTATCGATCCCGCGGGACTCCCCTCCCCGGGGCGGTGTTTGCTAGACAGGGGGCGGGGCGGCCCGCGCGGGCCGTGGTGGGGGAGAGCCGATGCAGGAACCGTCCGAGCCGGGCTCGCCCGAGACCGTGCTGGTCGATCCCGAGCGCCACGTGGAGAGCTTCCGCCAGGCGCGCGAGGCCCGGCGCTCGGAACTCGTGGAGGACTACGTCGAGCTGATCGACGACCTGATCGGCGACGGCGGCGAGGCGCGGCAGGTGGACATCGCGGCCCGGCTCGGCGTGGCGCAGCCGACCGTCGCCAAGATGCTGAAGCGCCTGTGCGAGGACGGGTTCGTCCAGCAGCGGCCCTATCGCGGCGTGTTCCTGACCGAGGCCGGCCGCCGGCTCGCCGCCCAGGCCCGGGAGCGCCACCGCATCGTCGAGCGCTTCCTGTGCGCGCTGGGGGTGAGCCCCGAGACCGCCCGGCGGGACGCGGAGGGGATCGAGCACCACGTCAGCGCCGAGACGCTCGCGGCGTTCCGCGCCTTCGCGGAGCGGCACGGGGGGGCGTAAAGGCGGCCCGCCCGCCTCTGGTCGTCATCGAGCGCAGCGAAGCGACCCAGGGCAGCGCGACGTCTGCGAGCGTGGCGCCGACTGGATGGCTTCGCTGCGCTCGCAAAGACGGCGCGTCTGCCGCAGCCACCCCGCCCTCACACCGTCGGCGCCGCCACCTTCTGGCGCAGGCCCATGATCACCGCCCGGAGCATCTCGGCCCCGGCCTCGCCGGCATCCGGCAGGGTACCGGTGCGCGAGGCGTAGATCCGCTCGTGGACGAAGGCGAGCTTGGCGATCACGGTGGGCGTCAGCTTGAACGGGTAGAGCGCCGGCTGGCCCATGCTGTGGGACAGCGAGTTGATCGCGTAGGTCAGCGGCAGCCACGCGGCGATCAGCCGGTCGAGGTCGAGGGTGTTGTAGGGGTCGAAATCGATCACGGTCGGCGCCGCCGGCCCGGACTGCCCCCGCTGGCGCAGGCGCGGGCGCACGTGCAGCTCGAAGGTCGAGGCGGTCTCCACCGTGTCGACGATGTGCAGGTAGTGCGCGAAGGTCTCGGCGAAATCCTCCCAGGGATGGGCGGTGGCGTAGGCCGAGACGTAGGATTCGTCCCAGTCGGCCGGCGCGCCCTTCGCGTAATGGTCCTGCAGGGCCTGGACGTAGTTCTGGCGCTCGTCGCCGAACAGCGCCCGGAAGGGCTCCCAAGAGGGGCTGTTCAGCACCAGCAGGTACCAGAAGTAATGCCCGATCTCGTGCCGGAAATGGCCGAGCAGCGTGCGGTAATGCTCGCCGAACAGGATCCGGCGGCGCTCCCGCTCGACGTCGTCGGCCTCCGCGATGTTCATGGTGATCAGGCCGTTGATGTGGCCCGTGAGCACCGGCGGCCCGCCGGAGAAGCTCTCCGACGGGTCGACCAGGAAGTCGAAGGCCAGCCCGTCCGTGTACTGGGCGCGGGTGGCGAGCGGCAGTTCCAGGCGCAGCAGCGAGTAGAACAGCCGGTGCTTGGCCGCCTCGATCGGGCGCCAGCGGGCGAGGTTCCAGGGCTGCGACAGGTCCGGCACCACGCGGTTGTGGCGGCAGGCGGTGCAGTAGATGTCGGGGCTGTCCTCCGGCACCAGCCAGTTGCAGGCCTGCGCGAGGGCGTTGTTGCACAGCCGGTAGCGCCGGCCGGGATCCGCGTAGGCGTGGAAGACCTGCGCTCCGCCCATCAGCGGGTGGGCCGAGAGCCCCTGCGGCTCCAGCGCCGAGACCTCGTGGACCGCGCAGGCGTAGCCCAGCGGCCGCGCGCAGCTCTCGCAGGCGGTCGCCTCGAAGGTGACCGGCTGGTCGCAGGCCTGGCACTGGAAGATCTTCATCGCGCGGTCCCGGGCCGGCGGCCGACCCACTGCCGGTCAAGCGGGGCCGGGCGGCAAAGTTCCTGCCAGGCGACCGGGGGACGGCGCCGCACGGAAATTGCTTGCCGGCGGGGCAGTATCGCATAACCGTGCGGTGGGCGCCGGCGCCAGGGACCGGCAGCGCGACCGCGTTCGATCCTTCCGACGGAGTCATCGTGTCGATCAGAGCCGCCCTGCACCACGTCACGCACTACCGCTACGACCGGCCGATCAGCCTGGGACCCCAGGTGATCCGCCTGCGCCCGGCCCCCCACGCCCGCACCAAGGTCCCGGCCTACGCGCTCACGGTGACGCCGGCCAACCACTTCCTGAACTGGCAGCAGGATCCGAGCGGCAACTGGCTCGCCCGCCTGGTCTTCCCCGAGAAGACCGACGAGCTGCGGATCGAGGTCGACCTCACCGCCGACATGGCGGTGATCAACCCGTTCGACTTCTTCGTGGAGGAATACGCCCAGGTCCGGCCGTTCGCGTACGACCCCGCCCTCGCCGAGGAGCTGGCCCCCTACCGCACGCCCGTCGACGCGGATTGTCCCGAGATGGAGGCGCTGCTGGCCCGTCTCCCGGAGGAGCCCAACACGGTCCAGTTCCTGGTGGCGCTGAACGGCCTGATCGCCCGGGAGACCGCCTACGGCGTCCGCATGGAGCCGGGCGTCCAGACCCCCGCCGAGACCCTGCGGCTGAAGAGCGGCTCCTGCCGCGACTCGGCGTGGCTGCTCGTGCAGGTGCTGCGCCGGATCGGCCTCGCCGCCCGGTTCGTCTCCGGCTACCTGATCCAGCTCGTGCCCGACACGACCGCGGTCGATGGGCCGACCGGCGCGTCGTCGGATTTCACCGACCTGCACGCCTGGGCCGAGGTCTACCTGCCGGGCGCCGGCTGGGTCGGTATGGACGCCACGTCGGGCCTGCTCACCGGCGAGGGCCACATCCCGCTCGCTGCGACGCCGCACTACCACTCCGCCGCGCCGATCTCGGGCGCGATGGAGCCGGCCGAGACCGCGTTCGACTTCGCGATGACGATCACCCGCGTCGCCGAGACGCCGCGGATCACCAAGCCGTTCTCGGAGGACGTCTGGGCCGCCATGGACGCCCTGGGCGAGCGGGTCGACGCCGACCTCGCCGCGCAGGACGTGCGGCTGACCATGGGCGGCGAGCCGACCTTCGTGTCGGTGGACGATTTCGAATCGCCCGAGTGGAACATCGCGGCCGTCGGTCCGACCAAGCGCGGGCTCGCCGACCAGCTGATCCGGCGCCTGCGCGACCGGTTCGGCCCGGGGGGGCTGCTCCATTACGGCCAGGGCAAGTGGTACCCCGGCGAGAGCCTGCCCCGCTGGGCCTTCGCGCTCTACTGGCGCAAGGACGGCGAGCCGATCTGGCGGAACCCGGACCTGATCGCCCCGGAAGCCGCCCCCGGGGAGGCCGGCACCGCCACCATCGCGCAGGCCCAGGCGCTCGCCGACGCGCTGGCCCGCCGCCTCGGCCTCGCCGACTACGTCTTCCCGGCCTTCGAGGACGGGGAACTCTGGGAGCGGAAGACCGCGGAGCTGCCGGTCAACGTCACGCCGGCCGACGCCAAGTCGGGCTCGGTGGAGTTCGACGCCCGGATCCGGCGGGTCTACGCGCGGGGCCTCGGGGAGGCGGCCGGCTACGTCCTGCCGCTGGCGAGCCTGCCCACCGGCAAGGATGGCAGGGACGGCGGGGCCGACCGCGTCTGGATCTCGGAGAAGTGGGACTTCCGGCGCGGTGCCGCCTTCCTGGTGCCGGGCGATTCGCCGGTGGGCTTCCGCCTGCCCCTGTCGTCCCTGCCCTACGTGCCGCCGGAGCACTATCCCTACTACCAGCCGCAGGACCCGCTGGAGCCGCGCCCGCCCCTCCCCGACGGGCACCCCGAGGGCCATCCCGGCGCCGCCGTGGTCAACGGCTCCGGCATCACCGGCGTCGCGGTGCGCACGGCCCTGTCGTTCGAGCCCCGGGACGGGGTGGTGCGGGTGTTCATGCCGCCGGTGCAGCGCGCCGACGAGTATCTCGAACTCGCGGGCCACCTGGAGGCGGCCGCCGCCGCGCTGAAGCTGCCGATCCACCTCGAGGGCTACGAGCCGCCCTACGACCCGCGGATCGGCGTGATCAAGGTGACGCCCGATCCGGGCGTGATCGAGGTGAACGTCCACCCGGCCGCCTCGTGGCGGGAGGCGGTCGCCATCACCACCGACTTGTACGCTGAGGCGAGGCAAACCCGGCTCGGCGCGGAGAAGTTCATGACCGACGGGCGCCACACCGGCACCGGCGGCGGCAACCACGTGGTCATGGGCGGCGTCACGCCGGACGATTCGCCGTTCCTGCGCCGGCCCGACCTGCTGAAGAGCCTCGTGCTCTACTGGCAGCGCCACCCGGCGCTCTCGTACCTGTTCTCGGGCCTCTATATCGGCCCGACCAGCCAGGCGCCGCGCATGGACGAGGCCCGCCACGACGGCCTCTACGAGCTGGAGATCGCGCTGGCCCAGGTCCCCGCCCCCGACGCGCCCAACATCCCGCGCTGGCTGGTCGACCGGATCTTCCGGAACATCCTGGTGGACGTCACCGGCAACACCCACCGGGCCGAGATCTGCATCGACAAGCTCTACTCGCCGGACGGGCCGACCGGGCGCCTCGGCCTGCTGGAGTTCCGCGCCTTCGAGATGCCGCCGGACGCGCGGATGAGCCTCGCGCAGCAGCTCCTGCTCCGCGCCCTCGTGGCCTGGCTGTGGCGGGAGCCGCAGACCGGCGGCTGTGTCCGCTGGGGCACGAACCTCCACGATCGGTTCATGCTGCCGCATTTCCTCTGGTCCGACTTCCTCGCGGTGCTGGAGGATCTCCGGGCGGCGGGGTACGATTTCGATCCGGTCGCCTTCGAGGCGCAGGCCCTGTTCCGGTTCCCGGTCTTCGGCACGGTCGAGCAGGGCGGGGTCCGGATGGAGCTGCGCCAGGCGCTGGAGCCCTGGCACGTGATGGGCGAGGAAGGGACCAGCGGGGGCACCGTGCGCTTCGTCGACAGCTCGGTCGAGCGGCTGCAGGTCAGGGTCGAGGGCTTCGTGCCCGAGCGGCACGTCATCGCCTGCAACGGCCGCCGCCTGCCCATGACCTCCACCGGCCGCGGCGGCGAGGCCGTGGCGGGCCTGCGCTTCAAGGCGTGGCAGCCGGCCTCCTCCCTGCACCCGACCATTCCGGCCCACTCGCCGCTGACCTTCGACATCCTCGACGCCTGGAGCGGGCGCTCCCTCGGCGGCTGCCGCTACCACGTCGCCCATCCGGGCGGGCGCAACTACGAGACCCATCCGGTCAACGCCTACGAGGCGGAGGGAAGGCGCCTCGCCCGGTTCCAGCCGAACGGCCACACGCCGGGCCGGGTGGACATGCCGCGCCCGGAACCGAGCGCCGAGTTCCCGCTGACCCTCGACCTGCGGACGCCGGCCCCGCAATGACCGGGGATCCGTGATGGAGGCGGCGCTCGCGGGCAGCCGCGGCCGGGCCGAGCGGCCGGAGGGCGCGCGGGAGCGCGTCGCCCGCTGGTGCGCGGGCTACCGCCCCGCCCCCGGAAGGCCGGACGAGTTCCTGGGCCCCGACGGCGCGCCCCGCGGGGCGTGGCCGCGCCTGCTCGACCGCCTCGGCGGCCTCACCGAGCCGGAGATCATGGCCCGCTTCGTCGCGGCGGAGCGGCACATCCGGGACGCGGGCATCTCGTTCCGCATCGCCGGCGACCAGCGCGAGCACCCCTGGCCGCTGGGCTGCCTGCCCCTGGTGATCGAGGGACAGGAATGGGCGGCGCTCAGCGCCGGCATCGTCCAGCGCGCGGAGCTGATGGAGGCGATCCTCGCCGACGCCTACGGCGCGGGCCGGCTGGTCGCCGAGGGGCTGCTCCCCGCCGCGATCGTGGCCGGCACGCCCGAGTTCCTGCACCCGCTCCACGGGGTCGCGCCCCCCGGCGGCCACTACCTCAAGCTCTACGCGGCCGATCTCGGCCGGGGTCCGGACGGGCGCTGGCAGGTGCTCGCCGACCGGACCCAGGCGCCCTCGGGCCTCGGCTGGGCGCTGGAGAACCGCATGGTCCTGGCCCGGACCTTCCCGGACTTCTTCCAGGACCTCCACGTCGAGCGCCTGCCGGCCTTCTTCCAGGCGTTCCGCGACGGCCTGGCGCTCGGTGCCGAGCGCGCCGACCCGCGGATCTGCCTGCTGACCTCCGGCCCCTACAGCAGCACCTACGTCGAGCAGGCGGCGCTCGCCCGCTACCTCGGCCTGATGCTGGTGGAGGGCGACGACCTCGTCATGCAGGACGGGCGCCTGCACGTGCGCACCGTCTCGGGCCTGAAGCGGGCCGACGCCCTGTGGCGGCGGATCGACGCCGACTTCCTCGACCCCCTGGAGCTGAACCCGGCCTCGCGCCTCGGCGTGCCCGGCATCCTCGACGCCCTGCGCAACGGCTCCCTGGTGATGGCCAACATGCCGGGCGCGGGCCTCGTCGAGTCGGCCGCGCTCGCCCCCTATCTCGACGGCATCGCCCGGCGCGTCCTCGGCGAGCCCCTGCGGCTCGGCCACCCGCGGACGTGGTGGTGCGGCGACCTCGAGGGCCTGGCGCACGCGCGGGCCAACCTCGACAGCCTGACCCTGCGCCCGGCCGCCACGCCCCAGCGCGGGGCGGGGCGCGACGCGATCCTGGCCGGTCCGGTCCTGGCGGCGGAGCGGGAGCGGGTCGTGGCGGCCCTGCGCGACCGGCCCTTCGACTACGTCGCCCAGGAGGCGGCGCCACTCTCGACCATGCCGGGCTGGGAGCGCGGCCCGGACGGCCTGTTCCTGACACCCCGCCCCTTCGTGGTCCGCGTCTTCGCCACGCGCACGCCGCTCGGCTGGCAGGTCATGCCCGGCGGCTTCTGCCGGGTCTCGGAGCGCGAGGACGTCGACCCGATCGAGCTGCGGCTCGGCATCCGCTCCGCCGACGTCTGGGTCCTGTCCGAGGAGCCGGTCGCCGCGCCCCTGATCGGCGCGCAGGCGGCCCCGCGGGTGCGGCGGGTCGGCGGCCACCTCCCCGCCCGGGCCGCCGACGGCCTGTTCTGGCTCGGCCGCTACCTCGAGCGCGGCGAGGCGGTGATCCGGCTGGTGCTGGCCCACCTGCGCAGCGTCGGCGACGCCGTCGGGACCGACATCTCGGGCGCCCTCGACACGCCGGCGGCCCTGGCGCTGCGGGCCCTGCTGCACGAGTGGGGCGCCGTCAGTGCCGCCGACCTGCCCACCGCCCGCCTCGCCCAGGAGGCGCTCTCCGGGCGCGACCGGCCGGGCTCGGCCCGGTCCCACGTCCTCGCGGCCCGCCGCAACGCCGCCGCGCTCCGCGCCCGCCTGTCGGGCGAGGCGTGGCGGGTGCTCGCCGACCTGTACGAGTTCCTGTCCCTCGACCCCGAGCGGGCCTGCACCGAGTCGCAGCTCGCGGGCCGCGCCGAGCGGGCCCTGAGCCAGCTCGCGGCGCTCGCCGGCCTCGCCCACGAGAACATGAGCCGGGCCGAGGGCTGGCACTTCATCGAGCTCGGGCGGCGGATCGAGCGGGCGATCAACACCGGCGCCTTCGCGCTGGCCTTCGCCAACGACGAGGCGACCCCCGGCTGCCTCGGGGTGATGCTGTCCCTGTGCGACTCGCAGATCAGCTACGGCCGGCGCTACCTGCAGGGGGCGGCCCTCGATCCGGTCCGCGACATGGTGCTGCTCGATCCCTACAACCCGCGCTCGATCGCCTTCCAGGCCGAGGCGATCAGCCGGCACCTCGCCGACCTGCCGGCGCTGGCCGCGGACGGGATCCCCGAGCCGCAGTGCCGCCTCGCCACCCGGATCCTGGCGGAGCTTCGCAGCGGCGAGGCCGCGGATTTCGACGCCGTGCGCCTCACCGCGCTCGCGACCGACCTCGAGCGCCTCGCCGACGGCATCGCGGCCCGCTACTTCCCCACCGGGCCGAACGCGCTGCGCCCCGAGAAGCTGACGGGGCTCGCGTGATCTACACGCTGCGCCACCGCACCGCCTACCGCTACGGCCGGCCGGTGCACTTCGCCCGCTGCACCCTGCGGCTCAAGCCGCAGGACGGCGAGGGCCAGAGCGTGCTGGCGAGCGCCGTCACGATCGACCCGAGCCCCGCCCGCGCGGTCATGCGGCGCGACTATCTCGGGATCGACGCGGTGGCGATCACCCTGGAGACGCCGCACACCGCCTTCAGCGTCGAGGCGCTCTCCACCGTGCGTGTCGAGCGCCCGGCCCCGCCGCCGCCGGAATCCGGGATGGCCTGGGAGCGGGTCCGCGACGCCGTCCTGGCCGGGCGCGACCTCGGCGGCCGGGCGCCGGTGCACTTCCTGTTCCCGAGCACCCGGGTGCCGCTGCTGCCCGCGATCACCGACTACGCGCGGCCGAGCTTCGCCGCGGGCCGCAGCGCCTACGGGGCGGCCCACGACCTGATGCTGCGGATCGGCCGGGATTTCCGCTTCGATTCCAAGGCCACCACCGTCTCGACGCCCCTCGCCGAGTCCTTCGCGCTCCGGGCCGGGGTCTGCCAGGACTTCGCCCACGTGATGATCGCGGCCTTACGCGGCATGGGCGTGCCGGCCGCCTACGTCAGCGGCTACCTGCGCACCGTGCCGCCGCCGGGCCGCCCGCGCCTGCGCGGGGCGGATGCGAGCCACGCCTGGGTGGCGGTCTGGTGCGGCGCGGGCTGGCTCGGCCTCGACCCGACCAACGGCGTCGCGGTCCGGGATGACCACATCGTGGTGGCCCGCGGCCGCGACTACGGCGACGTGGCGCCGGTCGACGGCATCGTCAGCGGCTCGGGCAAGCAGCGCCTCAAGGTCGAGGTCGACGTCATCCCCGACACCGAGACGCAGGATCTCGCGCTGGTGGGGTGAGGTGGCGCTCCGCTCGCGAAGGTGGGGGTGTCGTGGACGCCACGCTCACCACATCGTCTTGGCCGCCCGCTCCGGCCAGTCCGCGTCGTAGCGCTCACCGCCGACCGCGCCCGCGGTCAGCGCCGCCAGGATCGCCCCCGGGCTCGGCAGGCTCGCCGGGTCGACGCGGGAATCCGGGTCCCACAGCCCGGCCCGGATGATCGCCCGCGCGCACTGGAAGTAGATCTCCTCCACAGTGATCACGACCGCGGTGCGCGGCGCGTGTCCGTCCACGCTGAACGACGCGAGGAGATCCGGGTCCGCCGAGATCACCGCCCGCCCGTTCACCCGCAGCGTCGTGCCCGAGCCGGGGATCAGGAACAGCAGCGCCACCCGCGGGTCGCGCACGATGTTGCGGAGCGAGTCGATCCGGTTGTTGCCGCGCCGGTCCGGCAGGATCAGCGTGCGCGGGTCGGCGACCCGCACGAAGCCCGGCCGGTCCCCGCGGGGGCTGCAATCGAGCCCTTCCGGGCCGGCGGTCGCCAGCACCGCGAAGGGCGCGGCCGCGATCAGCGCCGCGTAGTCGGGCGTGACCGCGGCCGCCACCTTCGCCGTGGAGGCGGGCGCCAGGGGCGCGCGGTAGAGCGCCTCCAGCGCGGCGAGGCTGTCGACGATCATCGCGCCCTCACGCGGCCGGGGCGGCCTTGCCGGCCGCGAAGGCTGCGTGCTCGGCGACCAGCGCCCCCGACAGCGCCGCGGCGATCAGGCCCCGGGTCTCGTCGACGCCGTAGAGGGCCACGAAGGAGCCGAACCGGGGGCCGCGCGCCTCGCCGAACAGCACGTTGTAGAGGCTCGTGAACCACGCCTGCGACACGCCGGGCCGCCCGTCCGGGCTCTTGGCCTTGCCGGACGTGTCGGGGAAGTGGCGCCGGCCGACCTCGTAGACCGCCGCCTGCAGCGCCTCCGGGTCGGTGGAGCCGGCATGCTCGGCCAGCGTCTCCGACAGGTCCTCCAGGGCCGCCCGCTCCTCGGGCGTCGGCGCCCGGTAGGTCTTGGCCGGCCGCACGAAGTCCGAGAAGTACTTCAGGGCGTGCTTCACCAGCCGGTCGAGGCCCGGATGGGTCTCCGGCCCGGTCCGCGGCGCGTAGCGGCGGATGAAGCCCCACAGCACCGCCGGATCCTCGGTGTTGGCGACCGCCGCGAGGTTGAGCAGCATCGCGAAGGTCAGGCTCGCGCCCTCGACCCGCTCGGGCTCCGGCGGGGTGCCGGCATGGAGGTGCCAGACCGGGTTGCCCAGACGCAGCTTCGCGTCCTGGCCGGCGTAGCGGTCGAGGAAGCCGATATACTCGTCCACGTGCCGCGGGATCACGTCGAAGAACAGGCGCTTGGCCTCGCGCGGCTTGTTGTACATGAACAGGGCCAGCGATTCCGGCGTGCCGTACCTGAGCCACTCGTCGATGGTCAGGCCGTTGCCCTTCGACTTCGAGATTTTTTGTCCCTTTTCATCCAGGAAGAGCTCGTAATTGAACCCTTCCGGCGGCTCGCCGCCGAGCGCCCGGGCGATCTTGCCCGAGAGCTTGACCGAGTCGATCAGGTCCTTGCCGGCCATCTCGTAATCGACGCCGAGCGCCACCCAGCGCATCGCCCAGTCGGGCTTCCACTGCAGCTTGGCGTGGCCGCCGGTCACCGGGGTCTCGTAGCGCTCGCCCGTGGCGGGATCGCGCCACACGATCGTGCCGCTCTCCGCCCGCACCTCGTCGATCGGCACCTGCATCACGTGGCCGGTGACCGGGTGGAGCGGCAGGAACGGGGAGTAGCTCGCCGAGCGCTCGGCCCGCAGCGACGGCAGCATGATCTCCATCACGGCATCGTAGCGCTCGAGCACGCGCAGCAGCACCGTGTCGAACACGCCCGCGCGGTAGCACTCGGTCGCCGAGCGGAACTCGTAACTGAAGCCGAAGGCGTCGAGGAAGCGGCGCAATTCGGCGTTGTTGTGCGCCCCGAAGCTGTCATGGGTGCCGAATGGGTCCGGCACGCGGGTGAGCGGCTGGTTGAGATGGTCGGCCAGCATCGCCCGGTTCGGGACGTTGTCGGGGACCTTGCGCAGCCCGTCCATGTCGTCCGAGAAGGCGATCAGCCGGGTCGGCACCGCGTCGCGGGTGAGCACCCGGAAGGCGTGGCGCACCATGGAGGTGCGGGCGACCTCCCCGAACGTGCCGATATGCGGCAGGCCCGAGGGGCCGTAGCCGGTCTCGAACAGGACCTCGCGCTTGCCGGATTTCTCCAGCCGGGCCACGAGCTTGCGCGCCTCCTCGAAGGGCCAGGCGGCGGCGTTGGCGGCGGCCTCGACGAGGTCGGGGTCGAGGGTCAGGGCTGGGGGGGCGGCTGGCATGTCTTCTGGGATGTACGCGAATTGGACGCGCGCACCCTAGAGCGGTTCGCACCGGAGCGGAACGCCCGGTCGTGCAAGGCGCTGATCCATTCGTCCGCACGCGCTCCATTGCGGGCATGTCGCTCAGGCTAGAGGCCGCTGCGCCGCGTGCCGGATGGTGCGCACGACGACCTCATCGGCAGTGACGCGATAGGTCATGATGTAGGGGTAAGGCGACACCGCGATGCGCCGAATGCCGCGCCGGTCGGTCATCTGGCCCGCATAGGGATGGCGGAGAAGGAGTTCCAAACACGCGCCGATCCGCAGCAGGACCGCGTCGGCACCCGATGGGTTATGGCGCGTGATGTCGGCCAGCACGTGGTCGAGCTGGCGCGCGGCGGTGCGGGTCAGCCGCAGCCTCACAGGCCATACTTCGCCCAGATGGCGCGCACCTCCGCCTCGGTGGCATACTCACCACGCGCCTCCTCGGCGTCGGCTTCGTCCTGCTCCGCCGCCTCCTCCGGGCTGAACCGGTAGACCGATCCCTCATCCCCCACGAAGGCCAGCATGAGGCGGGCAATCTCGTCCTGCATCTCCGGTGCGAGGACCCGTGCCTTCGCCACGGCCTTCTCGAGCAGATCGGTCATGCGCCGCTCCTGATCCATGGAGATCCGACGCCGTGCAGGATCCCCGATTCGCGCGTCTGGTGGAAGCCTTTCGCCCCTGTCAGAACGGGCTGACGGGGAAGAACCGCAGGTACAATTCGGTGTACTTGCCGTCGTCCCAGACACGCTGGAGCGCGTCGTCCAGCGCCCGGGAGAGGGCCGCGTCCTCCGGGCGGGTGATCAGGCCGATCCCCTCCCCGAAATAGCGGTTCTCCAGGTAGTCGCCGCCGGTCAGCGCGCAGCAACTCTCCGCGTCCTGGCCGCCGACGAAGAGGGCGAGGTTGAGGCCGTCGGCGAACAGGTAGTCGATCTCGCCGCGCTTGAGCGCGCTCTCGGCCGCCGTGAGATCGGTGAAGTCCTTCGGCACGGCCTTCGGGAAGAACGCCTTGAGGTAGGCCGCGTGGGCGCTGCCGGCGATGACCCCGACGCTACGGCCGGCGAGCGCCGCCGCGGAGGGGACCGGCAGGCCCTTGTTGGTCCGGGCCGCGAAGCGCGCCGGCCAGCGGAAATACGGCCGCGTCGCCAGGAATCTCGACCGCAGGGACGCGGTCAGCGGGATGGCGGCCGCGACCACGTCGCCCTGCTTGCCGTCGAGGGCGTCGAGCAGGGTGTCGAAGCGGCGCGCCTGCACCGTGCAGGTGATCGTCAGCTTCTCGCAGACCGCCCGGGCGAGCTCGACCACGAAGCCCGTCGGGTTGCCGTCGGGGCCGGCGAAGTGCAGCGGCGGGAACTCGTCGTCCGTGAGGAAGCGGACCGCCCGGCCGGTCTGCGGCGCCTCCACGCGCTCGCCCCGGCTGCGCGGGTTCCAGAAATCCGGGATCGTGACGGCGGGCGTGGCGGTGACGCCCGTGGCCGGCGCGGCCGGGGGCGCCGCGGCGGCGGCCGGCCCCGCGAGGAGCGCCGCGACCGCGGCCGCCGCGATCCGGGATGGGATGGCTGTCCTATCGCCTCTTGACGACGGGGACGGGGCGGTGCTCCTCTCGGAGCGCGGGGGCGGGGACTGGCTCACCCCCCTCCTCTACCACGTCCTCGGGCCGCCGGGGGAGCGCGCGGCGTGTCGTCCCAGCGCCCGCCCGCGGGGCCGGAGGGCCTGCCGCCGGAGATCGCCTTCCTGCTGGACGAGGGCGTCGACGCGACGCGGCTGCTCCGGGCCGCCGCCGCGGCGGCCGCGGCCGGGACCGACGCGGCGACCGCGCTGATGAATGCCGGCCTGATCGCGGAATCCGCCTACTACGGGGCTCTATTCTTAATGGCCGCAATGACTTATTGTGCGAAATAGCGGCAGTAGAGACATTCAATAGAGGCAGTAACCCGCCAGGATCGTCAGAGACATATTGCCGCACATACGAGGGTGCGGTAGTCTGGATCAGACAGCGAGAGTGATGTCAGCAAACGATAATGGTACGTCGATTAAAGCCAAGATTATCGGCGCCCGTGATGCCGGAGCGCCCGAATGAATAGTTATGAGAAAAAGCAGAAACGCTAGTATTATCCGAAGAAAATTTTCGGTTTTGCTTTATAACAGATACTCGCCACTTGACTGGTTGGATATCTCCAACGCCAATTCTACGTCAAGCCCTCTGTCAAAGTCTGCGCAATAGTCTAGCCACTTCTCCCGTACAGTTTTGATTATGAAGTATGGGACAAATCTTCCAGACCTCCTGAATTCAAAAATCTCCAAGGCGTCGGACTTTTTTATAATTTCATGATTTACCATGAAAGTTACCATTGATATTGGCATCAGAAAGTCGACGCCATATGCGCCTTGCGATGAGAATAGAAATTCTCTGACGGCAGCGGCAGCCGTGGTATCGAACATTTCGATCTTGATATGGTAACAACAAACATGAAGCTTAAATTGTGACGACAATCTCGCTTCGTATACATCGCCAAACGTCCAGACACGGAAAAGCATAGCGCTAATTGTCGAGACTGTTTCGAGTTCCACGATCTTACGGGCCGTCGGCATTGAAAGCGGCTCGAATGGAAGCTTGGTACTTGTTAGATGGCTAACTGCCCATGATGCATTCCGCCTTACACGGTAATAATACCTCGCAGCTTCGGGCACGACTATAAGAGATTCGCGCATGGATATGTTCTGCCAATGATTTGGCAGATCAAACATTTCCGGATCAAATTCAAATTTTCCTGATTTTATGGTCGTTAATTCCGCCGCAATTTCATCAAGCTGTCTCGCGCTATGATCAAATGAAAGATCAACCGAAGTACTTTTCGTAAACTTTCTATATAGATCTGTAACTTTTTTACCTAGTTCTTGTCTGGCCTGTCCATCGGTGTTGTCTGGAACGGAGATTAATATGCGCGACTTCTGAATATCGATCTTCATCTTTCTGACTATCGAGCGATAGTCAGATGGCATGATCGACTCTAACTCCTCTCTAATAATATTATTCTCAAGGAAGTACTTTTTGGTCTTTAGCGCACTGTCTGAGATTTCGTTGAACAGTTGATGTTTAAAGTCACCAACCTTGTCGCGACTATTAAGCATCTTTGCCACAGTCAACCCAAACGCAGGAAACTTGTCAAAGAGGCCAGAGTCAAGATAAGTTAACATTGTTGCATCGAAATTGGCGCGATCCTGAAACAATATCGGCCTTCCATCCACTCTTATACTATACAGAGCGTCATCCCCAACTCTGCGTATAACTTGCCCTGATGTGGCGATTGTCTGGTAGCCAGTTGATATTGGTTCAAAGCCGACAATTTTATCGTCAGGTCCGGTCACTTGAATTACATGTTGATCTGTATCCAGATCAATAAACACAGGCATCACGAAAGTTGGCGAATCCATTCCGCCATCTAAGTACCCGATAAGACGGCAGATCAGATCTGACGTGTCGATTTCCATTTAAATTGACTGCCGTTTGCCTTGAACAAAATTGTACAGCTTTTCATATATGGTATTCATCAGTTCCGAAGGACGGTACGATGCCGGCATATCATATACTATGACTGTCGCATTGAACTCCTTTTCAACTTCAGCGACAATTTCTTTGCTATAGAATCGTGACGGAATGATAACAGCCTGAAGGTTGCCGACGATTTCAATGTCTTTATCGAACTGGACTTCTATCGAGTTTACACGCTCGTCTTGCGCTGAGTTCGACCGGTGATGCACGAGATGATAATATGCTTCGACATAATGCTTCTGTTCGTTTTGTATTTCTGTAATTGTTGGACCGTCGGTTTGGGGTGAATTTTCCAGATATGCTTGCTCGCTTCCATAAAAGCACCGTATCAGCTTCATGGGAGACTCGGGGCTTACTTCCAATTCGAATTTTTCTCTTTCCATTCGCTTGTGTATAGTTTCTTTTAGCATCCCAGCGGCATGTGCCCCGGAGTCAAAGGGCATAATTCGGTATGCTGTATTGAGTAAATCTCTATCAAAAACTAGACAAACTGGCGCAAAGAATGATGCTGTTGTGTGCTTTACCTCGCTGTTGACCCTGAATGATGGCCGGCCGTAGAACATATATATGAGACTTTCGCCAGGATAGACCTTGTCTTCTGTAACTTTGATTTGAGAACTGTCGCGAATTGCCTGCAGAGTAAATCTGTCAGTTGTGTGAACTAGAGGTAAGGATCCTCCTTCGCCTGCGAACTCTGCGACAAAGTCTTTCAATTCAGACATTCAGGTTCTCTCTACAGGCAGGAATACTGACTAGTATCGAATAGGTATACCCTTGCGAGACGACAGCGCGAGACATCATCACGGCGGCAACGATGTCTCATTAAGATCGACATCGGCATTTCGAGACGGTATGTTGGGTGGGTCTAGAAGCTAACAAGACAGGAGGTCCCTATCGCCACCTACGGTTATGCGCGCGTCTCGAGCGTGTCACAAAGCTTAGCGATCCAGCACGAGGCTTTGCAAGCTTCAGGTTGTGACATCATCCGATCTGAAACGCAGACGGGAACCAAGCTGGAAGGCCGGACGGAACTCGAAACGATAATCCAGTTCACCAGGGCCGGGGATTCGCTCTCGGTCACCCGTATCGACAGGCTCGCACGTTCGGTTGGAGACCTCGCGACCATCGTGCAGCGGCTGGAGGCGAAGGGCGTGTCCCTTAAGGTCCTTGAACAACCCGTCGACACGTCAACAGCCGCTGGACGGTGCTTCCTTGGGATGCTCGGAGTTTTTGCCGAGTTCGAAACGGCCATCCGGCGAGAGCGTCAGATGGAAGGCGTAGCGAAGGCCAAAGCCCAAGGGGTGTATAAGGGGCGCAAGCCAACCATCGATCCTGAACGGGTCAAAGCCCTCGCCGCCAGTGGAATGGGTGCCAGTGCTATCGCCAAGGAACTGAAGGTGGGGCGGGCGTCGGTCTACCGCATATTGCATAGTGCTTAGGACAAGCGACCAATAATAATATCGTCTGAAGTGGTCGAGCACCCATTACATACAATTATACTCATTGAAAAACAGTGCCTTTTCTAGTTGTTCTACGAATGGGCGATGCGCTGATTGATCATCCGCCCATTCGACCAAAGTCGCGCCCTTACCTTACTTAAGCCTTGCCTTTGATATTGGCCGATGTCCTCGGGCACATATGCTTGAACTGATCCTCAATTGACGGTGTTCCGGCAGCGGAAGAATAACCAACTTCGCGGCCCTTGGCGTCGTAGATTCTCAAGCTATCGGTTTCATCTCTGCCAACGATACGATACAGACCACCGAAATTGGGCGAAATAGTTTGCGACTTGCAGTCCGCGGTTGACCGAAATACTTTACCCGCTGTTTGATCTAGAGTTCTTTCGACGCAAGATTGCATCGCTTTAGGTTTAAGGCCATTGCCGCCAGGCGAGTTTCGTTCACATTCTTCCGCAGCGTCTTCGCGCGTGACCGTCCCTAACATAATAGCGTTGGAAGTGTCGGAACCCGTCAAAGACGTTATTGTTGCGCTGTAACCATGGCTCGAAAGTGAAAAGGATCCAGATTCGAACTTAGTGTTTCTTGCTACCGTAGTGCTGATGCTTTTCTCGGATTGCTGGGATTCGGGGCATCGTACATAGTTCACAGCAAGCGCACGTCCCTCTATCCATTTGATTTCCGACGCCGAGACAATTTGAATTCTGACGTTAGTGGTGTGTCGAGCACCTTCCGATTTGCAGGAATTCTTGAACGCGATGGACGAGCCATAATTCTTAATATTGCTGGCAGCGCATTGATCCTCGGCGCTTCCGTTCTTTCCATCCCGTGAAATTCGGAGACGATCATCATAATCTGGCGTTGATAGTTTGCAAGCTGCTCTGTCTAGAGCCCAGATACCAGAAATAGTTGTCAGATCTTCGGCATAGGATTTACCTACAAATCCGTCGTATAGTAGAATGGATGCCGACACTGTGAAAATGGCGCAGTACTTATGATGTGTCATGTTTCTTCCGAAAAACAGAAAACCAGATCGTCGAAGAGTGCGCACCACGGCATATCGGCCAATTTGTATTCGCGCTGCTATGATGATATATTAGACCAAAGGAATTCTGATGATGACAGATGGTGGCTGGTACGCTAAATCGTCAGCCTTTGGATCACACCGCCCAGCAACTTTGAAGGCTGCGGCGCGCACTTCGCGAAGCCATCCACTGGAAGTTACGTGCATATCCGTATGCGCGAACGGTGGGAGGATCGGAATTACATTCTGTCCCGGCAAGCAGGGGCCATCCGTCTTCGGACCTTCTTGGGATCGCGACCTGACGGCAGACATAGAGGTCATCCGGGCTTGGGGGGCGTCATCCGTCCTTACGCTGCTCGAAGCCCATGAGTTCGACCTACTAAATGTGCGCGGCTTACCAGCGGCCGTTAGGGATGCGGGCATGATCTGGCACCATGCCCCGACTCCTGATGTCAGCGTTCCAGGGCGGGCCTTCGATGCAGCATGGCGCACCATAGGGCCTCGCCTCGTCGCACAGTTACGTCATGGGCAGTCGGTCCTGGTCCACTGCCGGGGTGGCCTAGGGCGTGCGGGGATGGTCGCTGCCGTGCTCGTTATTATAATGGGCGAGGATCCGAGACGGGCGATTGAACGGGTCCGGGCAGTCCGGCCAGATGCAATAGAGACGGCGGCCCAAGAAGCCTACGTTCTGACACATAGACGATAGGACGATAGAATAGAGAGCCGGGAGCTGTTGATTATGTTTCAAACAGTGCTGTTCTAGCACCGTTCTTGTATTTGAACTATTCGTAACCGGCAATCCAAAGAGATATCTGAAGAGGCAATCGATTACATTGTAATAAAGATTATAAATTCCGTTGTCTACAAAACTTACAAAACGATAGAAGTAAAGTCTAAATTCAATGTCTAGAAGCGATCTGGACGGCTTGAGAGAAACCTCGTAAATTTTTTGTGGGATTTAAAATACCGATAGCCATCAGCTCCAACTGTTTCTACACCGCCATTATCCGTCTTCTGGAACTTTACACCCGGCGGCCCACACTCCCAACTGTCGGTCTCAATCCGGAGCGCAGCAAGTATCCTAGTAATACGATCAAGATATTTCGAAAGAACGACGCATATCAATATTCCCAACCAAACAATCAGACCTGGGATTAGCTCAACCATAATACGTCCTCGGCATGTGGCAGGCTCGTCTAAGCATCAAGTGATCATTCTTTGATGGAGTGTTAGAAGAAACTGCAAAGGTCTATTTGAATCACTTTTCGAAGAATCACTCGTCACACGTTAGTTGATCTATAGCGGAATTACTTTTGATAAAGCTTTTGATTTGCCCGCTACCGATTGGGAACGAATTCTCACCCTGCCCCATGAACTGCCCTGTTGCTCCATCATCTCTTGTTCGCCATCCATAAAAGTAATGAATAACTGAATCCGTTGTCAAGTAATATCCGGAGTCGTCTTTTAGGGATCGTTTTGAATACGGAGATAAAACTCCACCATAAATAGTTGACCATTTGCCATCGGTTGCGCGGTTGTACCGGACATAGACCTTGACCGGAGTTGAACATTTATTTTCGATTGTGATATAGTTCCGTTTTTGCGAACAGGAAGATAGGTTCTCGATCTGATATTTGCTCAAGGGGGGAACGGCGGCAGGCACTGAATAGCTTTCAATTGTCATTCTGTTTATAAATTTGCTACCATATACCGAAGGAGAAATGTTCCGAATACCTACCCCCGCGTCTATAAGGATGTTAGCGAGTTTTTGTAACGCCGTAATATCCACATCAGGTGTGCAGGTAATTGTATCTGACACCCCACCATTCTCTCCAGCTCTCGTACTGAACACAACATTGTTCGAACTGAGTGCTGTCGATACAACACCATCATCGCTCGGTTTCTCGAAATAAACTATATCTGCATTTTTAAGTTCAGATGGACCTTTAGCGCGTTTCGCCTCTGCATCGGCTCTACGCTTATCAGCTCGCGCCTTTTCTTCCGCAGCTGCTTTAGCTTGCGCCTCTGCATTACGCACTGCTTCGGCCGTTGCTTGAGCAGCTTCGTCTGCCTTCTTCTGTGCGGCTTCCAATTGATCGGCTTGCTGTTTCTTTTTCTTCAATAGATCTTCAGGATCCGCCGCAATTTCATAATCCCCACCGGGAGGACAGTATCCCTTAGGTTCGTCGAATACTAATTTCCAATTACTTCTGCTGCCATCGCCTAACCAGGTTACTCTATAATAGCATTCACGATCTTCAGCAAAAAAACCAAAGTTTGAGTTCCCTTTCGTGCTCTCTTTAACTCGCCCAACAAGTCCTTTTGAGAAATTCGATGAAACACTTCCAAATTTGGAAATTTCTACGTTCGTCTGTGTAGATTTATCATACCAATTGCCGACCAAAAGCTCGAACATACTTTCTTGAGCCGGTGCAGGGGAGCCGGCAGCGACATGTAAAAGTAACACTGATGCTAAAGCGGTGATCTGTTTCGAACGGTGCACCGTCTTCCTCCCCCGTAACGATCGATATCTGATCAGCGACCGATCACGACAGCGTAATTACAACTGCTAAAATCGTGGCAGAAGCCGCAAGTCAGAATAACTTGGCTTTAAAGAAAAGGCCGCGTACGCAGTTTTTTGAGCGATCCACTCCAACTGGCCGAAAATAAATCTGCCCGTCAGACAAAGCCTCTACATCGTAGAGACATTTCAAGTCCTTTGATTTGAGCTCAAAGTTTGCGCCCGACTGTGTTGATGTGGCATAGTCGCCCGCGCCCATAGTCTTTGAATCGAATTTGTTGTCGTCACCAAAAATTATAGTGTTTCCATCATCCTTGGATACCCACTTCCCGAGCAGCATCGTTGCTTTAGACCATGCGGTTTCGGTAGAATGGATCGAAGGATACTCTTTAGAGCCCGACTCTATATTATCGGTCTTTACACTCGAGTTTGCTTTTTGAATGGAAATAAGGTAATCGAGCTTGTCTTCTATGTTTTGCATTCTTCGCTCAAAGGACGTCTCTGCTGACAAAGCTTTTACAGATATGTATGGCTGCATTACGAGTACAGCTGTGCCGCAAACTGCAAAGCTTTTGATGTACGACATTTCTATCAAATCCTTCTATTTCGCTTTATACTTATTGATTATCCTTGGCCCGCGAAATCACTGCAGTTTAAATCGGGCGCGAGAAATCTTTTGCTGTGCTAGTTTGAGTTGAGAACTGGCCGCAGAAATGATTCGCCGCGCCCGGCGGAAATCAATCAAAAGTTCTTTACTCTACTGAAATCGCCTTCAGGGCACACTCCGGGAGTACTGATCCGATCGATCACCCGCCATTGCGCATGGATGTTATCTGTCGAAAAGCTGATGTCGTATATGCAGCGATAAAGTCTCCCGTCGAACTCGCCCTCGAAAGCGAAATTTCCTCCACCGCGCCAAGTTTCTGCGACGCGTCCTTGTAAGCTTCCATTCCTAGTCGATACATTTCCAAATTTGCTGATAGTTAGTCCGCGTCCTTCAGAGGACCAGGTACCTATAACTTCGGGGAATATGCTTTGCTGTGCACGCGCGGGACAACTAAAGCTGACTGCGACTGCAATCACGAGCGGGATAGATCTAAATTTCATGCCAGTCTCCTTAGTGGCGCGGAATCTAACAAGACAAAATAAATTACCCAAGTCTGCGCAAGTCAACCGCCTTCTGCTACATCTAAGCAGCTGGGCTACGACTTTTGATCCTAGGAGCGCTGTCACTTTTGATGAGAATGCACGTCGTCGTTGATTGTTGACCGAAGGCCCCCTATATGATCACAACATGATTCGTGAGGATGGCTCTGTTAATACATAGTTTATAATGCTAGAGTTTATAAGATTAAACTTTCTGTCTGTATTGGTTTCTTGATGGCAAAGAACATTCTTCAATGCAAACGATCATCTTGTTATTATACTGTATTGATGTATCAGGTTCGGCGATGCCATCATCCTCACTGCTTCCATCGGATCTCGGTCATAATATTCAGCAATATTGTTAAGTATTATTCGATGATCCGCATCGTTATTGAATGGCAAGACATCAATAATGACTGGTTTGATGGGCTGTACCTAATGATAACGATAAAATCGATTGTTAGATTTAATTAGGATTGAGCTAACCGCATGGATCGATAACGAGGTCGTTGAAACGACGGGACGCATATCAAAGACCTGATACCTCTTTATCGACACGTTTGAGTCCGTCGGAGAAGTCGGGCTGATCGAGCCGTGCGACGTCCTGTTATCGGGCTACGTGACTGATAGCTTGGAATGTGCTGTAAGGTATGTGGCTGAAACGGCGACCTGCCGAGATGCCGTCCTTGTTGCAGTAAACCTAGCGGATAATGCAGACTGGGTTAGGCTCGATCACCGGCCAGATAGCAGGGGCAACGTACGGGTGTCTTCGATCCCAGAGGAATGGTTCGCCCAACTGGCCTGGAATGCTCGGCTGGCCACCACCGCAGAACAGTTATTCGAGGCCAGTATCTCGGAACGATAACGGGACCCATGGACGGATGATGGGGGCACCAAAGTGGGCTACCCCCTGTCCGATGCGTCAGGCCTCTACCATCGCCCCCTGACACTCCGGGCATACGTCACGAGTCAGGTACGCCATGAAATTACGATAATTGGCAGTCGTCTCGGCGTAATAGATACTGGCAATTTTGGATCTCTGCAATCATCGCAAATAGGTGCTTTACTCGGATCCTTTTCCTCTAACAACGTTCTATCTACCTTGAAACAAGTCTATAATCGCAAATTTAATAGCACCTTCCGATACAGAAATTGGCTCGTGGACATGCAAGTTTCGACCACACATAGGCAATAACGGCTGAGAAGACGAGAATTTTTCAGTCGCTACACACGAATTTCAATAAGGCCATTACATTTTCTCAGGAGTCACCCGGTTAATCAATTTTGCCTTGTTATTATTTTGTCGAAGGGATGAAGTAAGTGGTCTGCTTCAAGCCTGGTTTGATATAAGACTGCAGAGACGATTCTATATCTTGTAGATTATGATCAGTATCTATAGATAATCTATAGTTATTGCCTACGGCAACACGCTTTGCGTGTCTGTTGTATGTTTCGATTGTTCATTTAATAAATTGGATTTATTATAGAAGGTGAATGGACACACTTCTACCTATCAAGTAAAAGCGTGCATTATAGGCGGAGCCATGTGCACACGTCCCTATAGAGCGACCCATCATCAAATAATTCGACAAGATGATGGGGAGGGGCGGTTTGCCTGTCTCCCTTTATGCTCTGTTCTAACAAACGGTTACGCTGCGACGGCCATAGGAACCGACCACGACGATCATCAAATTACTAAAATGATCGATGTCACAACGTATGAAGGTACTTCGCCTTCATCGTGACTCTAACGCTGAGTCTTACGTGTATACTCTGCCTGACATTTTCCGTTGGCAATTAGAACCTGAATCTAAGCAAACTCGTCAAGCTGCCTTCAAATGGCAGTATACCTGTTATGGCAGTCCCCGGATGTCAACTCGCAGACTGTAAAGGTATTTATATCATTTTTATGGTGCCGAGTCAATATGATTGCGGGGCGAAAGGTGAATATTATATGGTTGTAACGTCAGATGTGCTGGTTAATATCCTGAATATTATCGTCCGAAACTAATATGATACTTGATCTATCGCCTCTTTCAGAATGTCTAGCGGTGATCCGTTGCCATACCCTCTGGCGACAGTAAGCACTTCGTGCCCTAGGAGTTCGTATTGTAATTCTAGAGGGCAGCGCGAGGCTCTTAGCCTGTCCTTCGCTCGATGGCGCAGTGAATGAACAACTTTGGATCTATTCCCTGTTTTGGCTTCGTTATCATAACTGATCTCCAGCCTTCTTAGAAAACCAAGCAACCGATGCGAGGCTGCGGCTGGGCGACCGTCGAATACACTGGATGTGATCGGACCTTGCCCAAAATCGATTACCGCTTGTGGTATCGGTATCCGTCTCCGGCTGCTTTTGGTTTTGGTTCCGACGATGATATATCTAATGCTGTTTTCTTCAAATTCTTCTGTGATCTGGAAGGCTTCGCTTAGCCGCATTCCAGTACTCGCGAGCCACACCCATAGTAATTGATCGTGTTCTGTGAGAATTCCAAGATTTTGGCGTGCCTTAATCATGTCGGCTGCACTTAATGGAAGCCGCTGCAGCGAGTCGTCTTTCCTTAACGGGATGCGCACAAATGGGTTGCTTTTCATCTTATTGTCATCGACTGCAATATTGCAAGCGGCTCGTAAGAATGACAATTTTTTTGCGACGGTAGCCGATTTCATGCCGTTGTCAGATAGATAATTTGCGAACAATTTTACTTCAGTACGATTGCAGTCCGAAATGTCTTTGCCCTTGATGAATGATATAAATTGCTCGTATGTGCGCCTACCATCTTTGGCTATTCGCGCGCTTACATTATTTTCTTTTACCCAGCTGGTGATAATATCGTTCGGTGTTTTGACGGATTGGCCTGTCTCGCCCATGAAACGGTTCACCAGCTTTCGCTCGTTATCATTCTCGGGTGTGGCCTGATACACAACTATCTTTTCGTTGGGCTCGCTTTTCACGAAGGTGCCGTTTCGATCATAGATCTTTGCAACTTTCTCGTCCGCAATAATTGTGCTTCCGTCTGAAAGTTTGATCATTTTATTGATGTCGTACTTTAAGCGGTGCTCGTATCTACCGTTATTCGACTGCTTCTTTGTGAACAATCTAATCCTATGTTCGTAAATAAGCTTGTCGGCTCTTATGCGTGCTAAGTCGACATCTGGTGTGCCAAGGCTCTTCTCAAAACTTTTATATACGTGACCATTTATCTCGACGTTTTGTAGCCGCACGTACCAATTCTGTGATTGCCTTCGTTTGAACAGGTACTTTTTGTCGGGCATTTTGGTGTCCCAGCGGCATAGGTTACCAGCAGCCATTTGGCGGCATCGATAGCGGCAGTCTAGGCTAGCGAATTCAATGATTTAGGCGTGTTAAGAACGCCGCTAGCGCCCTACTACGCGGCCCTGGCCCGGGCGCTCGGCGCCCCCTACCTCGGTGGACCGATCCCGTTCGGCCTGGGCCTGCGCTTCCCCGACAGCCTCGTGGCCGGCCTCGCGCCGCTGGCGCCGGGCGCGGTGGCGCCCTGGGTGCTGGCGCCGCGCGGGCGGGCGATCGCGGACCTCCTCGAGGCGGCCGGCCGCGCACCCGGCCGCGCCGCCGTTCCGGCGATCACCAGCCCCACCCGCCTGCGCGAGGCCGTGTTCGCGTCCGTGCCCGGGCAGGTGGCGGATCACGTGGCGCACGACCTGCGGCGGCACAGTTCCGAGCGGGCGGCCGCCCCCGAGCCGGCGCTCCGCTGGCTGCTGGTCCTCGCCCTCGCCGTCACCGCGGCGCTCTGCCTGTGCGCGGCGCTGCCGGCCCCGCTGGCGCGCGCGGCGGTGGCGGCCGGGCAGGTCCTGTTCCTGGCCATGGCGGCCCTGCGGATCGCGGCCCTCGCCATCGCGGCCCCGGTGGCCGCGGAGGCGGTGGTGCCCCTCGCCGAGGCCGACCTGCCAGTCTACACGATCCTCGTCCCCCTCCACCGCGAGGCGGCGGTTGTGCCGGACCTGCTCAGGGCGCTCTCCGCCCTCGACTATCCGGCCGCCAAGCTCGACATCAAGCTGCTGCTCGAGGCGGACGACGCGGAGACCGCCGCGGCGATCCCCCGCGACACCCTCCCGGCCCGGTTCGAGGTGATCACGGTGCCGCCGGGCGGCCCGCGCACCAAGCCGCGGGCGCTCAACGCCGCGCTGCCGCTCGCCCGCGGCACCCTGATCACGGTCTACGACGCCGAGGACGTGCCCGATCCCGGGCAGCTGCGGCTGGCGGCCGCCCTGTTCGCGCGCCTGCCCGCGCGCACCGCCTGCCTCCAGGGGCGGCTCGTGATCGACAATGCCGGCGATTC
The DNA here is from genome assembly GCF_053345825.1 of Methylobacterium sp. C33D. NCBI lineage: Bacteria > Pseudomonadati > Pseudomonadota > Alphaproteobacteria > Hyphomicrobiales > Methylobacteriaceae > Methylobacterium > Methylobacterium sp. C33D. The sequence goes on along the minus strand of NZ_JBKFAV010000005.1, from coordinate 133,570 downwards.
GCGCCTCGCCCGCGCCTTCGCCCTGGAATATGCCGGGCTGTTCGACGTCCTGAACCCGGCCATCGCCCGCTGCGGCCTGCCGGTCCCGCTGGGCGGCACCTCGATGCACCTGCGCACCCGCGTGGTGCGGGCGCTGCACGGCTGGGACGCCCACAACGTCACCGAGGACGCGGATCTCGGCCTGCGCCTCGCGCTGGCGGGTTACACCGTCGGTGACCTGCCCAGCCCCACCTTCGAGGAGGCGCCGGCCCGCCTCGGGCCCTGGCTCGGCCAGCGCACCCGCTGGCTGAAGGGCCTGGTCCAGACGAGCCTCACTCACGGGCGGTGCCCGCTGGCCAACGCCCGCAGGCTCGGCGGCCTGGAGACGCTCTGCGCCGCCGCCCTGGTCCCCGGGACGGTGGTCTCGGCGCTCGCCTACCCGGTCTGCCTCGCCGCGGCGGCGTGGTCCTTCCTGGTCCGGGACATCCCGGCCGCCCCCGTCTTCCTGGACAACCTCTCCACGGGGCTCGCCCTCACGCTGTTCGGGACGGGGCTCGCCGCCCTGGTCCTGCCCGCCCTGGTCGGCTGCGCCCGGCGCGGCTGGGGAGATCTCGCCCGGTCGGTCCCGTGGATGCCGGCCTACTTCCTGCTGGTCAGCCTCGCCGCGTGGCTGGCGCTGATCGAGCTGGTTCGCGCGCCGCTGCGCTGGAACAAGACCCGGCACGGCCTCGCGCGGACCTCCCGCAGCGGCCGCCGGCGCCGGGCGTACCCTGCGACAGCCTGCGACACCGGGACGTGACCGGGCGGCGGCGGATGCGCGTCGGCTTGATCTGGATCAGTCGCGGGCCCGCGCCGGGCCGCTAGCTTGGCCAGCCGGCTCCCGCCCGCGCCGCGGGCGGCCGGTGATTCGCCTCGCGTGGGTTCAAGCGATGCCGGCCTATCACCTCTGACGCACCCTCGAGCACGCGGACGCCCGCTGCGGCCTCGCCTTCGCCAGCGACTGCCTGGAGGCGGACGACGTCGAGGCGGCGATCCGCAGCGCCCGCGACCGGTGCCGGGCCGCCGCCAACATGCTCCTGACCGGGGCGGTGCTGACGGATTCCGTCGGCCGGATCCTGTGGTCGTTCACCCTGGCGCTGGCCCGGGAGCCGCTCTGCGTCCGGCCGACGAGCTGAGGGCCGCGGCGGAACCCCGCGGATGGGCGCGCCGTGCAACGCCCGCGGCCCGCGCGCCGTTGTCCCGCACGGGCGCGGCCCGGCGGGGCGCCGCGACAGGCGCCGTGAGGGGCGCCGCGCGGGGTGCCGAGAGAGGGGCCATGAGCACGATCGCGATCCTGATCGGCACGCAGGCGGGCGCGCGCCTGCTCGCCGCCGCCTCGGAGCGGGAGGCGGCCCTCTCGGCCGAGGCCTTCCTGCTGCGCCTGCCCATCCGCGCCCTCCCCGCGCCCCTCTGGGTGCAGTGCGCCGATCCGGCGGTCAGCGGCCGCCTCACCGGCTACCTGAACGGGCTGCAGGCCGAGCAGGTGCGCGAGCGCGACCCAAGCCGCGTCTGAGACCCGGGTCTGAGGCCCGGCGATCCGCGGGACGGATTTCCCTGCGCCGCGCCATGCTCTAACGCCGTCGTCATGAGCGAGACACGCGACGCGGGCCGGTCCGGGGCGAACGGGGTGCGGGACGACGATCCCGCCGCGGAGGCGCCCCTGGGCCGGCTCCTGCGCCTGATGGCGGTCCTGCGCGATCCCGTCGCCGGCTGTCCCTGGGATGTGGCGCAGAGCTTCGCCACCATCGTTCCCTACACGATCGAGGAGGCCTACGAGGTCGCCGACGCGGTGGCGCGGGGAGACCTCGGCGACCTGCGCGACGAGCTCGGCGACCTGCTGCTCCAGGTGGTGTTCCACGCCCGCATGGCCGAGGAGCAGGGCGCCTTCGCGTTCGACGACGTGGCCCGCGCCATCGGTGACAAGCTGGTCCGGCGCCACCCCCACGTCTTCACCCCGGACGGCGCGCCCCTGCCCGCCGGCTCGGCCCTGCGCGATCCCGCGGCGGTCGAGGCGCAGTGGGCGGCGATCAAGGCGGAGGAGCGGGCGGCCCGGCAGGCGGAGCGGCGGGGCGCGGGGCTGGCGCGTGACTTGGCGCGTGACTTGGCGCCCGACCCCCTCGGCGGCGTCGCGCGGGCGCTGCCGGCCCTCGCCCGGGCGGAGAAGATCTCCCGGCGGGCGGCCGCCCACGGCTTCGACTGGGACGACGCCGCCCAGGTCGTCGACAAGGTCCGCGAGGAGACCGACGAGGTCGCCGAGGCCCTGGCGGCGGGCGACCCGGAGGCCCTGTCGGAGGAGATCGGCGACCTGCTGTTCGCGGTGGCCAACCTCGCCCGGCACGCCGGGATCGACCCGGAGACGGCCCTGCGCGACGGCACCGCCAAGTTCGAGCGCCGCTTCGCCGCCATGGCGCGCCATCTCGCGGCGTCCGGGGGCGCCCTCGGCCGCTCCGACCTCGCCGCCATGGAGGCGGCGTGGCAGGCGGCCAAGCGCGACGAGGCGGCGGGCGGGTCCTAGCGGAGCGTGGCCCGGATCCGAAGCGGGCGACCGCCTCGCGAGATCCGCGACCGGGACCTTCTCGCCCGTCCCCGTTCGGGCGGCGGATCCGCCGGGCTCCGCAACGGTGATCCGACGCGTTGGCGTTGCGGCCGCCGGGCGTTAAACCCGTGCCATGTTCGACGATGCAGCCGCTCAGCGCTATCTCGCGGGACTGGCCCCCGTGGCGGCGGGATCGGTGCGCTGGCTCATCTACGATCACGACCGGCAATGGGTCTCGGTCGTTGACGGCAATCTCGCGTCCCTGCGGCAGGATTGCCTGCATGTCCTCGGCGCCTCCGCGGAGGCGGACGCCACCGCGTCCCTCGTCGACGCGATCCGCGACTTCCTCGCCGAAGGGACGGATCGCACCCCGCAGATCGTCGCCCTCTCGTGCGCCGTGCTGATGCAGAGCGTCGGGGATCTCGACGCGGTGTTCGATCGGATCCGGTCCGGCGTCATGGCAACCCTCGTCTACGCCGAGGACGTCGTGGTCAGGCCCGTCGCCGCCTAGAGCGGACCGGCGCGTGCCCGGCACGCCGGCGACCGCGGCCCTCGCGGCGGCCCTCGCGGTGTCAGCCGGGGGCGGCTTGATCCCGCGAGGCGACGGCGTTCCCGACAGAGGGCTTCCGGGCGCGCGTCGGCGGCCGCCGATGCCGGGATTCCCGCTCCGGACGCGCCGGCTCGCATGGAGGGAACCTTCCCCGTCCAGGTTCCGAGGCCGGGCGCTGCCACGGTCCTGATCGACCGCGCCGCGACCCGCGCCGGGTTTACCCGCGGCGATCCTCCGCGGCTCCCCCGCGCCCCGAGGGCTCGACACGTCGCGGCGCGCGGATATGTTCCGCGCATGCGCCTCGCCCTGCCCGTCCTCGCCGCCCTCGCCGTCACCGCCGCCCTGTCCCGGCCCGCCGCGGCCGAGACCGTCCTCCAGGAGCGGTTCGGCTGCCACACCCAGGAGGTCACGGACCGCCTGTTCAAGCTGGTCATGGCGGGCGACGAATCCGGGTTCGGCCAGCTGCTGCAGGGCAGCCTCGCCAGCGGCGAGTGCCGGTCGTTCAAGCCCGGCGAGGAGGTCCGGCTCGAGTCCCGGACGATGAGCTACGGCTGCCTCGCCGTGAAGGACACGCAGGACCGCTGCTACTGGACGCCGCTGAGCGCCATCGAGAAGGCGAACTGACCGCGGCCCGCCGCGCGGCCGGAATGTGGTCAGGCGGCCTTCTTGCTCCTGCCCTTCGACGGCTCCGTGTCCGGTTCGGCCCCGCCGGGCTCGCCCGCGGCGTTGATCGACTCGGCGATCTTCGAGAGCAGCGCGTCGGTCCGCTTCTCCTCCTGCAGGGTCTCGTCCAGGAGCTTGGCGGCGTCCGCGTAGCCGAGCTGGGCCGCCCAAGTCTTCAGGGTGCCGTAGCGGGCGATCTCGTAATGCTCCACCGCCTGGGCGCAGGCGGCCAGCACCGCGTCGGCGGCCGGGCTGTCGGCGAAGTCGTCGAGATCCTCCTCCATCTCCGAGACGATGCCCTGCATCGCCTCGCAGGTCTTGGCCCGGGCCGGCTTGCCGATGATCTCGAAGACCTGCGTCAGGCGCTCCACCTGCTGGGCGCTCTCCTCGGCATGGGTCTCGAAGGCCTGGCGGAGGTCGTCGTGCTCCGCCGCCTTGGCGGATTTCTTGAGGGCTTTCACCGACTGCTTCTCGGCGTAGTAGACGTCCTTCAGGGTCTCGTAGAAGGCGTCCTGCAGCGTCTTCTGCTTGGCCATTCGGTCTGTCTCCGTTGGGAGCCGCACTCGGTGTCGGCGGCGTCCTCCGGGGAACTCCGGTCCGGCCGGCCGTATCCGGACGATATCTTCGCCCTGTGGAGGAACCTTTCGCGGCTCAGCGGCCGGCCCCGTCCGGGCGCGGCTTCCGTCCGGCCCGCGGGGCGGCGGCGCCCGGTTTCGGCCGCAGGCGGTCGAGGACGGCCTCCAGGGCGCGCTCCACGGCGTCGCGGTCCGGCACGCTCTCCGGCGGGGGCGGGGTCGATCGGCCCGGGTCGCGGCGCTTCGGCATGTCGTCCGCCCGTATCGGCGCCGGGCCGACCGGTCTTCCGGCCCGCGCGGCGGCTTCCGGCCGGTCGATCGGCCAGGATCCCGTGATCAAAGCCTGCCGGGATCCGGGGATCCCGGGATCCTGTGATCAAGGTTCGCGGATGGTTGCTGGCGCGTCGGGACCCGGACCTTTCGGCGGCCGTGCCGGATCACCGGAGATCTCGGTCGCGGCCTCGGCGGATCTGCGGCCCCCGCCGAACGGCGAGTCGATCAGGCCGCCGGCCCAGAGCGCCGCCCAGACGAAGACCGGCTGAAACGCGAGGCGCGGCCCGTGGTACCACCAGGAATCCGGGATGCCGTCGACGTGGACGTGGTCGAAGGCGTGCTTGAGGTTCGCCGGGTAGACGCAGACCGCGTAGAGGGCGAGGCCGAGCGCGGCCGCCCGGCGGAACCGCCCGGTGACGAGGCCGATCGCCCCGGCGATCTCGCACAGGCCGGTCGCCAGGATGACGAGCCGCGGCTGCGGCACCCAGTCGGGCATGAGCGGCAGCATCGCGTCGGTCGCCACGAGGTGGACCACGCCGATGAACAGGTAGATCGCCGCGAGGGCGTAGCGCAGGCGCCGCCGCCAAGTCTCGATCGGCCCCTCGATCGGCCCCTCGATCACGCGACCATGTCCTCGGCCACGCCGCAGGCCTGCGCCACGCGGGCGCGCAGGGCCGCCACGAGGCGGCTCACCGCCGGGTGGCCGGCGCCCGGGAACGCCGTGTCGCCGACGGCCGTCACGGGGGCCAGGAGCCGCAGGGAGTTGGTCAGGAACACGGCCTCGGCGCCGAGCAGGTCGGGCAGGCCGAGGGACCGTTCCTCGGCCCGCAGCCCGCATCCGGCGGCGAGGCCCAGCACCTCCGCCCGCACGATGCCGGCGAGCACGCCGTCCTCGAGCGGCGGCGTGACCAGACTGGTACCGACCAGGGCGAAGAGATTGCCGGTGCCCGCGCAGGCGACGCGGCCCCGGGTGTTGCGGAACAGCGCCTCGTCGAACCCCGCGGCGGCGGCCTCCCGGGCGGCCAGCACCGCGTCGAGATAGCCCAGCGTCTTCAGGCGGCTGGCGGGGGAGGTGTCGTTGCGGGCGATGGCCGTCGGCCACAGGCGCAGGGGCGCGAAGGCGACGGCCCCGGGGCTCGCGGCCGCGGTGGCGAACAGGGTCCGGTTCGGCGCGTCCGGCGGCTTCAGGCCGCGCGGGCCGGAGCCGCGGGTGAGGGTGGTGCGGATCGCGAGCCGCTCCCCCTGCCCCGCGAGGTCCCGCACGGCCGCGCGGATCCGCTCGGGTTCGGCCGGGATCCCCAGCGTCGCCGCGGAGGCCGCGAGCCGGGCGATATGGGCGTCCTCGAAGGCGACCCGGCCGCCGAGCGCCAAGGCCGTGTCGAAGAGGCCGTCGCCGAGCGTCAGGCCGCGGTCGGTGTGGTCGAGGGGGGCCGTGGTCCCGGGAACGAGCGCCCCGTCACGCCACAGCATCGCGGCGCCCCTCCGGCCGTTCCCGCCACGCGCGGGCCAGTCCCAGGAAGTTGGCGAACAGGGCGTGCCCGCCCTCGGTCAGGACCGATTCCGGGTGGAACTGGATGCCGTAGGTCGGGTGGGTCCGGTGGGAGAGCGCCATCACCTCCCCCTCCTGCGAGACCGCGTCGACCGAGAGGTGTTGTTCCATGTCGGGGCCGGGATTCACGACCAGCGAGTGGTAGCGCCCGACCGGCATCGGCGCCGGCAGCCCGGCGAACAGGCGCTCGCCCGTGTGCGCGATCGGCGTCATCTGCCCGTGCAGGGGGCGCTGCGCCCGCGCGACCGTGCCGCCGAAGGCCGCGCCGATCGCCTGGTGGCCGAGGCAGACGCCGAGGATCGGCACCGCGCCCGACAGGTCCCGGATCGCCGGCAGGGAGATCCCGGCCTCCGCGGGGGTGCAGGGCCCGGGCGAGACCACCAGGGCCTCCGGCTCCAGCGCCCGGATGCCGGGCACGTCCAGGGCGTCGTTGCGCACGACCCGGACCTCCTCGCCCAGCTCCTCGAAGTAGCGGACCACGTTGAAGACGAACGAGTCGTAGTTGTCGAGGACGAGGATCATGCGAAGGCCTCGAACACGCGGGCGGCCTTGGCCAGGGTCTCGTCGTATTCCGGGCCCGGCTCCGACAGCAGCGTCACCCCGCCCCCGGCCTGCAGGACCGCCTGCCGGTCGTCCATGAACACGGTGCGGATCGCGATCGAGCTGTCCATCGCCCCGTCGAAGCCGATCCGGCCGATGGCGCCGCAATAGAGTTCCCGCGCGTCCCCCTCGATCTCCGTGATGATGTCCATGGCGCGGATTTTTGGGGCTCCCGTGATCGAGCCGCCCGGAAAGGTCCCTTCCAGGAGGTCGAGGGCGTCGAGCCCGTCGCGGAGTCGTCCGGTCACCACCGACACCAGATGGTGGACGTTGGCGTAGGTCTCCAGCCCGCACAGGGTGGGCACCGCGACGCTGCCGGGCTCGCACACCCGCGACAGGTCGTTGCGCAGCAGGTCGACGATCATGACGTTCTCGGCCCGCTCCTTCACGTTGGCCTGGAGGGCTTCGGCGACCCGTCGGTCGGCCTCCGGATCGTCGAGGCGGCGGGCGGTGCCCTTGATCGGCCGCGTCTCCACGTGCCGGCCGTCCAGCCGGATGAAGCGCTCGGGCGAGGACGAGGCGATCGTCAGCCCCTCCCACTCCAGATAGGCCCCGAAGGTCGCCGGGTTGGTGGCGCGCAGGCGCCGGTAGAGGGCGAAGGCGTCGAAATCCGCCGGCAGGTCGGCGCTGAAGCGCTGGGCGATGTTGGCTTGGTAAATGTCGCCGGCGCGGATATAAGCGCGGACCTTTTCGACAGCATCCTCATAGGTTTGCCGGTCGAAGTTCGAGCGCCACGTGAGCTGTTTTCCGGATCGGCCCGGGGCCTCTGCCGGTTCGCTGCCGAGCCGGTCTGCGAAGGCCGCCAGCCGCGCCTCCGCGCGGGCCTGCCGGGCGGCGGGTTCCAGCGCGGGGAAGCCGGTGGCGACGAGCCGGGCCGTGCCGGCGGCCTGATCGATCACCAGGGCCGTATCGTAGAGGTTCAGGGCGATGTCGTCGGTCAGCCCCGCCCGTCGGGCCGGCGCCGCGACCCGCTCCAAAGCCGCGCCGAGATCGTAGGCGAAGTAGCCGATCGCCCCACCGGGGAAGGGGTTCTCGGGGTCGGGCGCGATCCGGTAGGGCGCGAGGCAGGCGCGCAGGGCCGTGAAGGGGCCGCCCGGAACGCGAGTGCCATTCAGGGTCGCGACCCCGTCGCGGAAGCGGAAGCGCGCGAACGGGTCGGCGGCCACGATCGCGTAACGCCCGAGCGGGTCGTGCCGCATGGCGCTGTCGAGGAAGGCGAGCCCCGGCAGGGACCGCAGCCGGGCGGCGGCCGCGACGGGATCGATGAAGGGGATCTCTCGGGTCCACATGACCGGGTTCGGGGCCGTATCCTCGGGCTGTGCGTCATGCTGCCGTCGCACAGGCGGTGCCGCGGGGGAAGCGGCAGTTCCACGCAGGCACACGCCGTGAGGTGCAGGCTGGACGCGTCCCAGGCGCAGGGCGACCGCACCGAGTCTTGATGTTCTGCCTCAGGTTCGTCCGACAAACTTCTGCGAGATCGTCACATTTCTGCTTTTCGGAAAGCCTCGCGGTCGCGGCTGGCCACCCCTGCGGCTGCCGGCCTCGCGCGGGCGGCCTGGAACCGCTATAGGAGCGGGATTCCGAATTCTCGTCCTCGCGCTCCGTGTGGCTGTCTCACCGGCCACGCGCGCGGGTGGCGTCCGACCCGTCGAATGCGCCCATGACTGCCACCTCCCTTCCCCCATCCGCCCCGAAGGCCTCGGCCCCGAAGATCTCGTTCGTCTCGCTGGGCTGTCCGAAGGCGCTGGTCGATTCCGAGCGGATCCTCACCCACCTGCGCGCGGAGGGCTACGAGCTGGCCCGCCGGCACGACGGCGCCGACGTGGTGATCGTCAACACCTGCGGCTTCCTCGACTCGGCCAAGGCGGAGTCGCTCTCGGCGATCGGCGAGGCCATGGCGGAGAACGGACGGGTCATCGTCACGGGCTGCATGGGCGCGCAGCCGGAGGAGATCCGCGAAAAATATCCCGACCTGTTGGCGGTGACCGGGCCGCAGGCCTACGAATCGGTGGTGGCCGCCGTTCACGAGGCGGTGCCGCCGGCCCACGACCCGTTCCTCGACCTCGTGCCGCCGCAGGGGATCAAGCTCACCCCGCGCCACTACGCCTACCTGAAGATCTCGGAGGGGTGCAGCAACCGCTGCAGCTTCTGCATCATCCCGTCGTTGCGCGGGAACCTCGTCAGCCGCCCGGCGGCGGACGTGCTGCGCGAGGCCGAGAAGCTCGTGAAGGCCGGCGTGAAGGAGCTGCTGGTCGTCAGCCAGGATACCAGCGCGTACGGCGTCGACATCCGCTACGCTGAGAGCCCCTGGCAGGACCGTCAGGTCCGCGCGAAGTTCTACGACCTCACCAACGAACTCGGCGAGCTCGGCGCCTGGGTGCGGCTGCACTACGTCTACCCCTACCCGCACGTGGACGAGGTCATCCCGCTGATGGCCGAGGGCAAGGTGCTCCCCTATCTCGACATGCCGCTCCAGCACGCGAGCCCCTCCGTGCTCAAGCGGATGCGCCGGCCCGGCAACCAGGAGCGGCAGCTCGACCGGATCCGGAGCTGGCGGCAGACCTGCCCGGAGCTGGCGATCCGCTCGACCTTCATCGTCGGCTTCCCCGGCGAGACCGAGGCCGAGTTCGAGGAGCTGCTGGCCTGGCTGCAGGAGGCCAAGCTCGATCGGGTCGGCTGCTTCGAGTACGAGCCGGTGGCGGGCGCCACCGCCAACGCGCTGGGCGACCTCGTGCCCCCGGCGGTGAAGGCCGAGCGCAAGCGCCGGTTCATGGAGACGCAGAACGGCATCGCGCTGCGGCTTCAGCGGGCCAAGGTCGGCAAGCGGCTCCCCGTGATCGTCGATGCCGTCGAGGGCGGGGTCGCGCGGGGCCGGTCCAAGGCCGACGCGCCGGAGATCGACGGCACCGTCCACGCCGCCTTCCGGCGCCCGGTCCGGGTCGGCGACATCGTCACGGTGAAGATCGACCGGGCCGAGGCCTACGACCTGTACGGCAGCGTGGCGTAAGGCGAACCCCGTCCTCGCGAGCGCAGCGAAGCCACCCGGCTGGCTACGCTCACGGACGTCGCGTTGCCTGGGTCGCTTCGCTGCGCTCGCGACGACGGGCGTGGGCCGGACTCCTGTTGAGCCCTGGCCGACACGCCTTGACCCCGCTGCCCCGCCGCGCTCATTCAGAACAGAGCAGGAACCGAGGGCGGATCTCCGAGGCGGCGATGGATCCGGAGGTCGCGCTCCGAAAAATCATCCACATCGACATGGACGCGTTCTACGCTTCCGTGGAGCAGCGCGACGACCCCGCCCTGCGCGGCCGGCCGCTGGCGGTGGGCGGCTCCCGGGAGCGCGGCGTCGTGGCGGCGGCGAGCTACGAGGCGCGCAGATTCGGCGTCCGCTCGGCCATGCCGTCGGCCACCGCGCGGCGGCTGTGCCCGGACCTGCTGTTCGTGAAGCCGCGCTTCGAGGTCTACCGGGCAGTCTCCGAGGAGATCCGGGCGGTCTTCGCCCGGCACACGGCCATCATCGAGCCGGTGGCCCTGGACGAGGCCTATCTCGACGTCACCGAGAACCTCCTGGGGCTGCCGACGGCGACGGCCGTGGCGAAGGCGATCCGGGCCGAGATCCTGGAGCGCACTGGCCTGATCGCCTCGGCCGGGGTCTCGTACAACAAGTTCCTCGCCAAGGTGGCGTCCGACCACCGCAAGCCCGACGCCCTGTTCGTCATCACCCCCGCCATGGGGCCGGACTTCGTGGCCGCGCTGCCGATCGGCCGGTTCCACGGCGTCGGCCCGGTCACCGAGGCGAGGATGAAGCGGCTCGGGATCGAGACCGGGGCGGATCTGCGCGCCTGGACGCCGGAGCGCCTGCGCGAGACCTTCGGCTCCGCGGGCGCCTACTACCACGCGGTTGCCCGCGGGATCGACGCGCGGCCGGTCCGCGCCCACCGGGTGCGCAAGTCGATCGGGGCGGAGACCACCTTCTCGGACGACACGGCCGCCTTCGAGGTCCTGGCCGCCCGGCTGGCGCCGCTGTTCGACAAGGTCTGGGCGGGGGCCGACGCCAAGGGCATGCGCGCCCGGACCGTGACCCTGAAGCTCAAGTTCTCGGATTTCGCCCAGGTCACCCGGGCGCGGTCGCTGCCCGTCCCCGTCGCCGACCGGGCGGGGCTGGAGCGGATCGGCCTCGACCTGCTCGCCGGCCTGTTCCCCCTGCGGCGCAGCGCGCGGCTGATCGGGGTGTCGCTGTCGGGCTTCGCGCAGGACGCGCCCGAGGCGCCGCTCCAGCTCGGGCTGGCGCTCTGACGCGGCCTCCGGGGCAAGCGCCCGCTCGGTCAGGCGCGGCACGGCGCCTGTGCGGTTCCGCACGTCGGGCAGGTGAGATCGGTCCCGGAGCGGAGCGATCCGGCACGGATCGGGGTTGTTCGAGCCCGCGCGCGCACGAGGACCCTGCCCATGCCGAAGTACGCCCTCCTGGCCCTGGCCGCCGCGCTTCTCCCGGTCCTCGCGGCGGCCGCCGCCCGCGCCGACGGCACATCCGCTTTCGGGGCCGCCGACGCGGCTCAGCTGCGCGGCTACACCGCGAGCCCGGCCCAGATCTACGTTCCGGCAGGCGGCCCGAGCGCCGGGCCCGCAGCCCCCGCTCCGCGGCGGCCGAAGGCGCCGGCGCGCAGTCGCTGAGATCGGCCCGGGCCGCGCCGGCCCGGGCATCCGGTCACACGTTCTCGGTCACGCGTTCTTGCGCGGCCGGTGGTCCGGGTCGATGCCGCCGTCGAGCTTCGTCTCGTTGTCCACGTCGCCCTCGAAGGTCGAATCCGCCTGCAGATCCGCCGGGTCGGCGCCGCTCATGCCCTTCGAGGTGCCGATCCCGGGATTGCCCTTGAGGTCGGCGTCGGTCGGGGTGTCGGTCTTCGGGTGCTTGGACGACATGCGGGCTCCTGTCGGATGCTGATGTCGGGCCAACGCACCGGGGCGGGGACGGTCTCCCGCGCGGCGTGCGGCGGTTCGCCTCCCGGTCACCGCAGCGCCTCAGCCGATCTCCGCCGCCGCGATCCGGCGGACGCCCGCCGCCTCCATCTCCGCCCAGGCCTGCGCGAGGGATCCGTCCACGTCGATCCCGCGCACGGCATCCTCCACCACCCAGACGTCGAACCCCGCGTCGCGCGCGTCGAGCGCGCTCCAGGCGACGCAGAAATCGGTTGCGAGGCCGCACACGGCGACGCGGGCGATGCCGCGCTCCCGGAGCGCCCCCGCGAGGCCGGTGCGCGTGGCCCGGTCGGCCTCCAGGAAGGCCGAGTAGCTGTCAACCCGGGGATCCAGCCCCTTCCGGACCACCAGGCTCGCCCGGTCGGTGGCGAGGCCCGGCGCGAAGGCTGCGCCCGGGCTGCCCTGGACGCAGTGGCGCGGCCACAGCACCTGCGGACCGTAGGGCAGCGCCACGGTCTCGAACGGGGCCCGCCCCGGATGGGTCTCGGCGAAGGAGACGTGGTCCGCCGGATGCCAGTCCTGCATCAGCACCACGTGCCGGAAGCGGTGCTGGAGGTCGTTGATCGGGCCGATCACCGCGTCGCCCCCCGGGACGGGGAGCGCCCCGCCCGGCAGGAAGTCGACCTGCACGTCGACGACGAGGAGCAGGTCGGCGCTGCCGGGCGTCACGGCCGGTCCCTACGGCAGCATCACGGTCGAGCCGGTGGTCTCCCGGCCCGCGAGGTCGCGGTGCACCTGCTGCGCCTCGGCCAGCGGGTAGGTGGCGTTGACGGCGATCTTCACCGCGCCGTCGCGGACCACCTTGAACAGGCGGGCGGCCGCCTCCTCCAGGGTGGCGCGGTTCGACGAGAAGGTCGCGAGCGTCGGGCGGGTCACGTAGAGCGAGCCGCGCGGGGCGAGCAGGCCGAGGTCGAGCCCGGTGATCGCCCCGGAGGCCGAGCCGAAGCTCGCCAGCAGGCCGAGCGGCGCGAGGCTGTCCAGCGAGCCCATCAGGGTCGCCTGCCCGACGCCGTCGTAGACCACCGGCACGCCCTTGCCGCCGGTGATCTCGCGCACGCGCTTGGCCACGTCCTCCTCGCGGTAGAGGATGACGTGGTCGCAGCCGTTCCGCTTGGCGAGTTCCGCCTTCTCGGGGCTGCCGGCGGTGCCGATCACGGTGGCGCCGAGGTGCTTGGCCCACTGGCAGGCGATCAGGCCGACGCCGCCGGCGGCCGCCTGCCACAGGATCGTGTCGCCGGGCTTCACCGCGTAGGTCCGGTGCAGCAGGTACTCGACGGTGAGGCCCTTGAGCATCATGGCGGCGGCGGTCTTCTCGTCGACGCCGTCGGGGATCGGCACGGCCGCGGAGGCCGGGATCACCGGCTCCTCGGCGTAGCAGCCGTCCGCCACCGAGCCGTAGGCGACCCGGTCGCCGGGCTTGAACTGGGTGACGCCCTCGCCCACCGCCGTGACGGTGCCGGCACCCTCCTTGCCGGGGGTGTAGGGCATGTGCGGGGACTTGTAGGCGCCGGTGCGGAAGTAGATGTCGATGAAGTTGACGCCGATGGCCGCCTGCCTGACCCGGATCTGCCCGGGGCCCGGCTCGGCCAGGGGCACGTCCTCGAAGCGCATCACCTCGGGACCGCCGTACTCGTAGACCCGGATCGCCTTCGGCATCGTTGGACTCCCGCTCGCCGCCCCGTCCGGGGCGTTGCAGCCCGAGATAACGGACCGCCCGCCGGAGGCAATTCGTTTTTGGCCCCTCGCCCGCCGGTTGTAACCCGCCCGGCCGCGGCCCCGTTCTGGATCCGCCGGTCCCGGGCGCCTATCTAGGCCCTGCCATTCCCTGAGCCGAGGTCCGACATCCATGTCCGGCACCACCCGCACGAGCGCCGACCTCGATCCGCGCCGCCGCCGCCTCCTCTACCGCGCCTGGCACCGGGGCATCCGCGAGATGGACCTGATCATGGGCCGCTTCGCCGATGCCGAGATCGGCGAGCTCTCGGAGGCGGAGCTCGACCAGTTCGAGGCGCTGATCGAGGTGCCGGACCGCGACCTGTTCAAGTGGCTGACCGGCGAGGTCGAGACGCCCTCGAACTACGACACGTCGGTCTGGCGGCGGGTGCGGGCGTTCCACCGGCACGACGCGCCGATCCACTCCTGAGAGCGACCGGTCGAGAGAGCCCGCGATGGACGAGCCCAAGCCCAACTACGACCACCCGGCCCGGTCGATCGCCACCGAGCTGGTGGTGCGCATCATGCTGGAGATGATGGAGCGCTCCGATCCGGCGCTGCGCGCCGAGATCCTGCGGCAGGCGACGGCGCGCGCCGCCGCGATGACCGAGCCCATGCCCAACGCGGACTTCTTCCGCGGCCGGGTCGAGGCGGCGCTGGCGGAGATCGTCGGGCCGGATGCGTGAGGGGCGCCCGAGGGGCGTAGGCGTAAGCCGCGGGCTTCCGTCGCATCCGATCGGAGCGCTCGGCCGATGCGGCCCGCTCCGTCATCACGAGCGCAGCGACGTGACCCAGGGCAGCGCGACGTTCGAAGGTGCGGCGCTGCTGGATTGCTTCGCTGCGCTCGCAGAGACGATGGGGCCGTCTCTTCCGCCCTGGGAGAGGCTGATACCCAAGGTGCTCTGGGCCGGGCCATGCGTGTCCCCGAAGCGCGGCCGAACAGCCGTTCCATGCCGCGGCAGAACCGCCATATAGGGTGCGTTCGGCCGTGACCGCGGGGACGCTTTATCGCGGCGGCCCGATCGGCTAACGCCACCCGACCTCCTCCCCTGACGCGCCCGGCGGGATTTCCCGCGAAAGACCCGATGGCCAAGCCTCAGCCGAAGCCCCCCGCCCCCGCCGCCAAGCCGCAGGTCGCGCGCTTCGCGCTGCCGAAATCCTCCGCGCTCGCCCGGGCCATCGACGCCCTGAAGCGCGGCGACAGCCCGGTCCTGGCGAACGCCCCGGAGGGCTTCGACGCGCTGGCGCTCGCCGACCTCGCCCGCGCCCTGGCGCCCACCGTCGACGCGCCGGCGGTGCTGGTCCACGTGGCGCGCGATTCCGGGCGCTCGGCGGCGTTCCAGGCGGCGCTCGGCTTCGTCGCGCCCGAGATGGACGTGATGAGCCTGCCGGCCTGGGACTGCCAGCCCTACGACCGGGTCTCGCCGACCACCGCGGTCGCCGCCGCCCGGATGACGGCGCTCGCCCGCCTCGCCCGGACCCGCTCGGCCGAGGACAGGCCGCGCATCCTCTGCACCACGGTCAACGCCCTGGTGCAGCGGGTCCCACCCCGCGCCCACATCGCCAAGGAGGCGTTCTCGGCGGCGATCGGCAACGTCGTGTCGATGGACGACGTGGTGGCCTGGGTCGAGGCCAACGGCTTCCTGCGCACCGGGACGGTGCGCGACACCGGCGAGTACGCCGTCCGCGGCGGCATCCTCGACCTGTCGCCCCCGGGCCTGCCGGCGCCGATCCGCCTCGACTTCTTCGGCGACACGCTGGAATCGATCCGCGCCTTCGACCCGGAGACGCAGCGCACCACCGGTCAGCTCCGCTCCCTCGACCTGATGCCGATGAGCGAGGTCCAGCTCACCACCGAGACGATCCGGCGCTTCCGCCAGAACTACATCCAGAGCTTCGGCGCGGCGACGCGGGACGACCGGCTTTACGAGACGGTGAGCGAGGGGCGGCGCTACGCCGGCCTCGAGCACTGGATGCCGCTGTTCTACGACCACCTCGACACGCTGTTCGACTATCTCGGCGGCGTGCCGCTGGTCTTCGACCCGCAGGTGGAGGATGCCGCCGCCGAGCGGATCAGCCTCGTCCAAGACTATTACCAGGCCCGTGAGGGCGCGATGAAGACGCCGCAGGCCGGCGTCGCCCCCTACAAGCCGCTGCCGCCCCGCGCCCTGTACCTGATGCCGAACGAGCTGAAGGAGCGGATCGCCACCGCCACCGTGGCGCGGCTGACCCCCTTCGCGCAGCCCGAATCTTCGGAGCGCGCGGTCATCGATTGCGGCGCCAAGGCCGGACGGAGCTTCGCCCCCGAGCGGGCCGACGAGAACACCAGCGTGTTCGACGCCGCGGTGGCGCATATCCGCGACCTCCAGGGATCCGGTCATCACGTGATCCTGGGCGCGTGGTCCGACGGCTCCCGCGACCGGCTCTGCGGCGTGCTCACCGATCACGGCCTGAAGAAGCCCGTGGCGATCACCCGGCTCACCGATGTCTACGCGCTGAAGCGCGGCACCGACGCGGCGGTGGCGGTCTGGGGCCTGGAGGCGGGCTTCACCGCGGGCGAGCTCGCCGTCGTCTCCGAGGGCGACATCCTGGGCGACCGGCTGGTCCGCCAGAAGCGCAAGGCCAAGCGGCCCCAGGACGTGATCCTGGAGGTGCAGGCGCTCCAGCCCGGCGACATCGTGGTCCATGCCGACCACGGCATCGGCCGGTTCGTCGGGCTCAAGACGATCCACGCGGCCGGCGCCCCGCACGATTGCCTGGAGCTGCAATACACCGGGGGCCTCCTGCTCCTGCCGGTGGAGAACATCGAGCTCCTGACCCGCTACGGCTCGGAGGATGCCGAGGTCGCCCTCGACCGGCTCGGCGGCGGCGCGTGGCAGGCCCGCAAGGCCAAGATGAAGCGCCGCATCCTCGAGATGGCGGGCGAGCTGATCAAGGTCGCGGCCCAGCGCTTCGTCCGCAAGGCCCCGGCCCTCAAGGCGCCGGAGGGGCTCTACGGCGAGTTCGCCGCCCGCTTCCCGTTCGAGGAGACCGAGGATCAGGCCAACGCCATCGACGCGGTGCTGGACGACCTCAACGCCGGCCGGCCGATGGACCGGCTGGTCTGCGGCGATGTCGGCTTCGGCAAGACCGAGGTGGCGCTGCGCGCCGCCTTCGCGGCGGCGATCTCCGGCAAGCAGGTGGCGGTGATCGTCCCGACCACCCTGCTCGCCCGCCAGCACTTCCGGACCTTCGCGGAGCGCTTCAAGGGGCTGCCGGTCCAGGTGGCGCAGCTCTCCCGCTTCGCCTCCGCGGCGGAGATGAAGCAGACCCGGGCAGGGCTCGCCGCCGGCACGGTCGACATCGTGGTCGGCACGCACGCGCTCTTGGCGAAGAACATCGCCTTCAAGGATCTCGGCCTGATCATCGTGGACGAGGAGCAGCATTTCGGCGTCGCCCACAAGGAGCGGCTGAAGGCGCTCCAGGCCGACGTCCACGTGCTGACGCTGTCGGCGACGCCGATCCCGCGCACGCTCCAGCTCGCCATGACGGGGGTGCGCGAGCTCTCGATCATCGCCACGCCGCCGGTCGACCGGCTGGTGGTGCGCACCTTCGTGACGCCGTTCGACCCGCTGACCATCCGGGAGGCGCTGCTGCGCGAGCGCTACCGCGGCGGCCAGTCCTTCTACGTCGTGCCCAGGATCGAGGATCTGGCGGAAGTCAAAAAGTTCCTCGACGCCGAGATGCCCGAGATCAAGGTCGCGGTCGCCCACGGCCAGATGGCGGCGGGCCAGCTCGAGGACGTGATGACGGCCTTCTACGAGGGCAAGTTCGACGTGCTGCTCTCGACCACGATCGTGGAATCGGGCCTCGACATCCCCACCGCCAACACGCTGATCGTCCACCGGGCCGACATGTTCGGGCTGGCCCAGCTCTACCAGCTGCGCGGCCGGGTCGGGCGATCGAAGGCGCGGGCCTACGCGCTGTTCACGACCCCGGCGAACCGCCAGCTCACCGCCCAGGCCGAGCAGCGCCTCAAGGTGCTCCAGAGCCTCGACACGCTGGGCGCGGGCTTCCAGCTCGCCTCCCACGACCTCGACATCCGCGGCGCCGGCAACCTGCTCGGCGACGCGCAGTCCGGCCACATCAAGGAGGTCGGCTACGAACTCTACCAGCAGATGCTGGAGGACGCCGTCACGGCGCTCAAGGCCGGCATCGAGGACGTGCCCGAGGAGGCGTGGTCGCCGACCATCGCGCTGGGCGCACCCGTGACGATCCCCGAGGATTACGTCGAGGATCTGGGCGTCCGGCTCGCCCTCTACCGGCGGCTCGCCACCATCCAGGACGATGCCGAGATGGAGAGCTTCGGGGCGGAACTCATCGACCGGTTCGGGCCGCTGCCGCCGGAGGTGGAGCAGCTCCTCAAGATCGGCACGATCAAGATCCTCTGCCTCAAGGCCAACGTCGAGAAGGTCGAGGCCGGGCCGAAGGGCGTGGTGGTCCATTTCCGCGACAAGTCCTACGCCAACCCGCAGGGGCTGGTGGCGTACGTGGCCGAGCAGGCCTCGTTCGCGAAGGTGCGGCCCGACATGAGCGTCGTGTTCGTGCGCGAGCTGACCACCGTCCCGGCGCGGCTCAAGACCGCCACCGAGGTGCTGCGCAGCCTCGTGAAGATCGCCGAGCGGGCGAAGAAGGCGGCGTGAGGGGCGCTGCGCCCCGGCAAGACCCCTCATCCTGAGGGGCGGCGTGAGGAGACGCGTGGATGGCAAACCCGGCGCCGATCACCGGCGCGCCCGAGCCGGTGAAGGCCGCGCCGGGCGCCTTCCTCACGCCCCTGTTCACCGACCGGCGCGTCGCCGCGGTGCTCGGGCTCGGCTTCGCGCAGGGCATCCCGTTCCTGCTCGTCTACGCGACCCAGTCGGCGTGGCTCGTCCAGGCGAAGGTGCCGCTCGCCACAATCGGGCTGATGAGCGAGCTCACCATCGCCTACAAGCTCAAGTTCCTCTGGGCCCCCTTCCTCGACCGGCACGACGCGCCGCTGCTGGGCCGCTGGCTCGGGCGGCGCCGGGGCTGGATCGTCGCCACGCAGATCCTGGTGGCACTGGCGCTCGCGGGCGTCGCCTTCGGCGACCCGGCCCACTGGCTCGCCTGGACGGTGGCGTTCTCCCTGGCGCTCGGCGTCGCGGGCGCCACCCAGGACGTGGTGATCGACGGCTGGCGCATCACCGCCGCGCCCGCCGAGCAGCAGGCGCTGATGTCGTCCTGGTCGGAGATCGGCTACCGGGTCGGCAACCTCGCGGCGGGGGCCGGCGCCCTCTACCTCTCTGACGCGTATGGCTGGCGCGCCGCCTACCTGTGCATGGCCGCCCTGATGGCCCCCGGCACGGTCGCGGCGCTGCTGGCCCCCGAACCTCCCGCCCCCGCGACGCCCGCCACCGGCGGCTTCGTCGAGACCGTCTGGGCGCCGATCCGCGACCTCCTCGCCCGGCTCGGGCCGCTCGCCCTGCCGGTGCTGGCGCTGGTCGCGGGCTTCCGGATGCCCGGCTACGTCTCGAACGCCATGGCGATCCCGCTGTTCAAGACGCTCGGCTACTCGAACACCGACATCGCCACCGTGACCAAGCTGTTCGGCTTCTGGATCGCGCTCGGCGGCACCTTCCTGGCGAGCGCCATCATCCCGCGGATCGGCATGATGGCGAGCCTGCTGATCGGCACCGTGACGGCCTCGGCCTCGCACCTCGCGCTGGCCTACCTCGCCTGGCACGGCGGCCACGGCGGGGCGGCGTTCTGGACCTTCGCGCTGACCGTCGGGATCGACGGCTTCGCCTACGCCTTCGCGTCGATCGTGCTGATCACCTACATGTCGCGGCTCTCGGCGACCGCCCACGCGGCGAGCCAGTACGCCCTGCTGACCTCGCTCTGCGCCCTGCCCGGCAGCCTGCTCGCCGGGTTCTCGGGCTTCGTGATCGAGTGGACGGGCTTCGCGTGGTTCTTCGTCGGCACGTCGCTCATCGGCGTGCCGGTGGCCCTGCTCTGCCTGCTGGTCGCGCGCCGGCACGGGCCGATGGAGGTTCCGGCGGAGGCCCCCGGATCGGCGACCTGAGGCTGTGTCCCAACACGGGAACGCGCGCGGAAACTGTCCCTTTAGCGGGGATTAACCACACCGCGGCTTAATGGGGTGGACGGTTGATGTCCTCCCCAGACGGGCGACCCGGACCACGTGCGCGAGAACGGCTCTCGCGGGCGAACGGCGCCGGCTGCCCAGGGGAAGCGCGTACGCGAGTTCCCGAATGGCCCAGGCTGCGTTGTCCCTCGCCGCGTTCCAGACCGTGTATCCGAGCGCGGAACCCCGGCGACCGGCGCCCCCGCGCCCCACCTACGTCGAGACCGCCTACGATCCGGTCGTCCGCACCCGGGCGCCCTACCCGAGCGCCATGCGGCGCGCCCGGCGCCGCGCCCGGCTGACGGCGCTCATCGCCCTCACCGGCGTGAGCCTCGCCGGCTGGGCCGTGTTCAGCCACCCGCAGGGGCCGGCCCGCCCCGAGGCCGAGACCGAGGCCGCGACCGTCGCGGCGGCCGGGCCGGCCGCCGCCCCGGTCCCGCAGGCCGCGGCGGCGCCGCGGACGAGCCTCGCCTGGATGCTCGACCGGAGCCCGGCGCTGGGCGCCGGCACCGCCACGGCGTTCGGGGGCGAGGCCCCGCCGGCCGCCGGCTTCCAGGTCGCCGCCGCCGCCCCGTCCCCGGCGGTCCGGGAGATCGCCCGGCAGGTCGCGCAGGCGGAGCGGGCGCGGGCCGCCCAGGTCCGGATGGCCCAGGCCAGGGCCGAGGACAGAGCGGCGGACAAGGTCGGCGAGAGGGCGGGCGAGAAGGGCGGCGAGAAGGGAACGGGGGCGCCGGTCCGGATGGCCGCGGCCGAGCCCACGCCCGCCGCCCTCGCCCCCGCTCTCGCACCCGCCCTCGTGCCGCTGCCGGTGGCCCGCCCGGCCGAGCTGCGGCGCGCGCCGGCGCCGCCCGCGCGGGTGGCGAGCCGCGCCCTGCCCCGGACCCGCGACGTGTTCCGCGCCGCGATGGCCGAGGAGCCATCCTTCTTCGAGAAGCTGTTCGGCGTCGGCGCCGCGGCGCCGCGCGAGGAGGCCCGCCAGGAGCCCCGTCAGGCGCTGGCCTATGCCAGCCCGGACGCCCTGCCGCAGGAGGCGCCGCGCACCCGGATCAGCCCGGAGCCCGATTCGGTGGTCGGCACGGCCGTCTACGACATCACCGCCCGCACGGTGACGCTGCCCTCCGGCGAGGTGCTGGAGGCCCATTCCGGCCTCGGCGAGGCCATGGACAACCCGCGCTACGTCCACCTGCGCATGCGCGGCTCGACCCCGCCCGGCACCTACACGCTGACCGAGCGCGAGCGCCTGTTCCACGGGGTCCGGGCGATCCGCCTCAACCCGGTGGGCGGCAGCGCCGCGATCCACGGCCGCGACGGCCTGCTGGCCCACACCTACATGCTGCGGCAGCCCGGTGCCTCGAACGGCTGCGTCTCGTTCCGCGACTACAACCGCTTCCTGCAGGCCTTCCTGCGCGGCGAGGTCCGGCGCCTCGTGGTGGTGGCCGGCAGCGAGGCCGGCGGCATCCTCAACCGGATCGGCCTCGCCGGGCGCCGCGGCGGCCGGGGCTGACGATCCGCGGGCTCTGCGGCGCGCCGTGCCGGACGTCCGAGAGTCACGAACGTCCGGGATCACTTCCGCGCGGCGCGGCTTTACGCGCCCGCCCCAGCTGCCTTAACGGGGCTCGGACGCCAGCCCTGACAAGAGGCACCCGATGAAACTGCCCCGCCGCTTCTTCCAGCCCCTCGCCACCGGCGCGCCGGCCCCGTTCCGCGAACTGCCGGTGCGGCTGGAGCGGATGATCCACTTCGTGCCGCCCCACAACGACAAGGTCCGGGCCCGCGTGCCGGAGCTCGCCGGGACCGTCGACGTGGTGCTGGGCAACCTGGAGGACGCGGTCCCGGCCGACCAGAAGGAGGCGGCCCGCAAGGGCTTCGTCGCCATGGCCCAGGCCACCGACTTCGCCGCCACCGGCACCGGCCTCTGGACCCGGATCAACGCCCTCAACTCGCCCTGGATCTTGGACGACCTGTTCACGATCGTGGCCGAGGTCGGCGACAAGCTCGACGTCGTGATGGTGCCCAAGGTCGAGGGTCCGTGGGACATCCACTACATCGACCAGCTGCTCGCCCAGCTCGAGGCGCGCCACGGCGTGACGAAGCCGATCCTGGTCCACGCGATCCTGGAGACCGCCGAGGGCGTCGCCAACGTCGACGCCATCGCGTCGGCCTCGCCGCGGATGCACGGCATGAGCCTCGGGCCGGCGGACCTCGCGGCGTCCCGCGGCATGAAGACCACCCGGGTCGGCGGCGGCCACCCGGATTACCGGGTGCTCAGCGATCCCTCCGGTGACGCGCCCCGCGCCACCGCCCAGCAGGACCTCTGGCACTACACCATCGCCCGGATGGTCGACGCCTGCATGGCCAACGGCATCAAGGCCTTCTACGGCCCGTTCGGCGACTTCTCCGACGGGGATGCCTGCGAGGCGCAGTTCCGCAACGCCTTCCTGATGGGCTGCGCCGGCGCCTGGACGCTGCACCCGAGCCAGGTGGCGATCGCCAAGCGGGTCTTCGCGCCGGACCCGGCCGAGGTGGCCTTCGCGGCCCGGATCGTCGAGGCCATGCCGGACGGCACCGGCGCGGTGATGCTCGACGGAAAGATGCAGGACGACGCCACCTGGAAGCAGGCCAAGGTCATCGTGGACCTCGCCAGGCTGGTCGCCGCGAAGGACCCGGAGCTGGCGGCGGTCTACAAGCTGGGGTGAGCGGGTTGCCGGGGCCGCGTGTGGCGGTCCCGATTCGGCGTCCGCGAGTCGCGACGCGCCCCCTCTCCCGCACGGGAGAGGGGACCCGCGTGCCGTTCTGAACCGATGAGGCCGCGGAGCCGGACAATTCGCCGGGTCAGGCCCGCGCAAGCGACGCCCCCGTATCATCCACCGGGTCCGCAACGGCGTTGCCGGAACCGTGCGGTGAGCCGATCGATCCCGCGCGCCCGCAGCCTGCGGCGCGCGCAAACAAGCGCCGAGGCCGAGCTCTGGCGCGTGTTGCGCAATCGCGCGCTCAACGGCTGGAAGTTCCGCCGCCAGCACCCGATCGACCGGTTCGTCGTCGACTTCGCCTGCGTCGAGGCCAAACTCATCGTCGAGGTCGACGGGGCAACGCATGCGACCGCCCACGCGATCGCCCGGGATGCGACGCGCACCGCGATCCTCGAATCGCTCGGCTTCGCCCTGCTCCGCGCCCCGAACGCCGACATCCACGAGCATCGCGACGGCGTGCGCGAGACGATCCCGGCGGCCCTCGAGCGCCGCGACACGGTCTAGAGCGGTTTCGGTTTAATCGGGGTCGTATCCTGCCGCGACGAAGAAGTTTGCGGCCTCGTCGGGCGTGACGGCATCGACGAGCCGCCCGATTGTGGTCCAGAGCCCTTCGCGCGTGCGCTCGGCGGCCTTGCGCAGCCCCGCCTTCAACTTCGAGAACGCCATCTCGATCGGATTGAAGTCCGGCGAGTAGGGCGGGAGGAACAGGAGCCGCGCGCCCGCCGCCTCGATCGCCGCGCGCACGGCCGAGCCTTTGTGGCTGCCGAGATTGTCCATGATCACGATGTCCCCGGGTGCGAGTTCGGGCACCAGGACCTGATCGACGTAGACTTGGAAGGCGTCGCGGTTGATCGGCCCGTCGAGCACGAACGGCGCGGCGATCCCGGACAGGCGCAGGCCCGCCACCAGGGTCGTGGTCTTCCAATGACCGTGCGGGACGGGGGAGCGCAGCCGCTGGCCGCGGGGACAGCGCCCGCGGGTGCGGGCCATGTTGGTGGCGGTCCACGTCTCGTCGAGGAACACCAGCCGGTCCGGGTCGAGATCGGGCTGGCTCTCGAACCACGCTTCCCGGGCGGCCTTCACGTCCGACCGATCCTGCTCTGCGGCGTGGGCCGTCTTTTTTTGTACGTCAGGTCGCGCGCGTCGAGGAAGGCCCACAGCGTGCCGAGCCCGACGGTGAGGCCATGCTCGTCCTGCAACCGGGCGCGCATCTCCTCCAGGGTGATGTCAACCTTCTCGTCGATCAGCGTACGCAGGAACGTCTCGTACGGGTCGAGCTTGGAGCGGCGGGCACGCCCCTGCGGCCGGGCGGCCACCGTCCCAGTCGCGGCGAGCGCCGCCATCCAGCGGATCGCGGTTGCCTGGCCGACCCCGAAGCGGGCGGCCGCCTGACGGCGCGAGGTCGCCGCAGCCGCGGTCACCACCCGCTCGCGCAGGTCCAAGCTGTAGGGGCGGCCCATGCATCACTCCGGCTGTCGACCGGCCTAGTGAATCAGCCTCCCAGCGCCGCGTGAACCCCACCAAGCCGACTCAGCCCAAACCGAAAACGCTCTAGAGCCGTTCCCGATCGGGTTGGGACGGAGGCGATCGGCGAGCCCGTGCCGAACGAGGCGCGGGTCCCCTCTCCCGTGCGGGAGAGGGGGCTTGGCGCGGCTGGCGAGACCGGGCTCGCCGTCCTTCCCGACCGTTGCAACATGGTCGGATACGGCTCTAGGCCCCTCACCCGCCGAACCGCGCCCGGTACTCCTGCGGCGTCGCCGCGACGTGCCGCAGGAAGCTGCGTCGCATCGTCTCCTCGGAGCCGAAGCCGCAGGTCCGGGCGACGCGCTTGACCGGCTGCGCCGTCTCGGCGAGCGCCCGCCGGGCCGCCTCGACCCGCAGGCGCTCCACGGCCCTGGCCGGGGTCAGGCCGGTCGCCTCGCGATAGTGCCGGCTCAGGCTGCGCGCGCTCATCCCGGCCGCCGCGGCGAGCGCCGGCAGCGACAGGTCGCCGGACAGGTTGTCGGCGATGTGGGCGTGGAGTCGCCCGAACCGCTCCTCGCCCGCCTGCAGCGCCAGCGCCGCGCTGAACTGCGCCTGCCCGCCGGGGCGCTTGAGGAACATCACGAGGTGGCGCGCCACCGTCAGCGCGGTCGCGCGGCCGAGATCCTCCTCGACCAGCGCCAGGGCCAGGTCGATGCCCGCCGTCACCCCCGCCGAGGACCAGACCGGGCCGTCGCGCACGAAGATCGGGTCGGGCTCGATCCGGGCGCGCCGGTAGCGCGCGGCGAGTGCCCCGCAATGCTTCCAGTGGGTCACGGCCCGCCGCCCGTCGAGGAGCCCCGCCGCCCCGAGCAGGAACGCGCCGGTGCAGACCGAGGCGACCCGGCGGGCCCGACCCGCCCGGGCCCGCACCCAGGCCACCAGGGCGGCGTCGTCGCAGGCCGCGACGACGCCGGGGCCGCCCGCGATCACCAGCGTGTCCAGAGGCGCGTCGGGTTCCGGCAGCGGGTCGGCCACCAGCCGCAGTCCCGCCGAGGCGGTGAGCCCCGGGTCGCCGGCCGCGATCACCCGCGGCGCGTAGGGCATGCCGGCGCCGCCGTGCTCGTTGGCGGTGGCGAAGACCTGGAGCGGCCCGGCCACGTCGAGGAGCTGCACCGACGGGAAGGCCAGCACCTCGACCGGGCGCGGCGGATCTGGCGAGAAACGAGGGCTCTTTGGCATTTCAGCCAGATCCTGACGCGCTAGGATCGCCCTGTCCACCACGGAGGCCCGGCATGATCCCGCCCGACACCCACCTGCAGATCGGCTCGCTCCTGTTCGAGGGGCTGGACCAGATCGACCTCACCGGCCCGTTCGAGGTCCTGTCCCGGGTGCCCAACAGCACCTACCGGGTCTACGCGCCCGGCCCGGAACCCGTCCGCGACGTCCGCGGCCTCCGGATGCTGCCGGATGCCACGCTCGCGGAGGCCCCGCGGCTCGACGTGCTGCACGTCCCGGGCGGCACGGGCCAGGAGGCCCTGATGCGGGACCCGACCGTGCTCGGCTGGATCCGCGACCAGGCGGCCGGGGCCGGCCACGTCTTCTCGGTCTGCACCGGGGCCCTGATCCTCGGCGCGGCCGGCCTGCTGGTCGGGCGGCGGGCCACGACCTACTGGAACGCCGTCCACCTCCTCCCGTTCTTCGGCGCCGAGCCGGTGGACGCGCGCGTGGTGATCGACCGTGACGCGGACGGGCGCACCTGGGTGTTCGCGGCCGGCGTCACCGCGGGCATCGACGGGGCGCTGCAGCTCGCCGCGGCGCTGCGCGGCGAGGAGGCCGCCCGGACCATCCAGCTCGGGATCCAGTACGCCCCCGAGCCCCCCTTCGACAGCGGCACGCCCCGCACGGCCTCTCCCGACACCGTGGCGCGGGTGCGGGCGGCGGCGGCCGACATCACGGCCCGGCGCGAGGCCACCGCCCGGGCGATCGCGGCCGAGCTCGGCATCCGGATCCCCTAGGAGACCTCCGATGGACCTCACCCACGTTCGCGCCTTCGCGGCCGCCCTGGCGGCGAAGGACCGGGACGCCATGCTGGCGCAGATGACCGAGGCGGTGGTGCTCAACACGCCGCTCGCCGCCGAGCCCCTGCGCGGGAAGGCGGCGATCCGGCCGGTGGTCGACGCCCTGCTGGCGGCGGTCGACGCCTTCGAGATCCGCGAGATCCTGGAAGGCCCCGCGCACGTCGCCGCCTTCTTCGGCGCGACGGCCGGCCCGCACCGGCTCGACGGGATGGATTACTGGCGCCTCGACGCGGCCGGGCGCATCGCCGAGATGACCGTCCTGTGGCGGCCGCTGCCGGAGGCGATCGCCGTCCGGGACCGCCTGGCCCGAGTCGCGGAAACGCCGACTTCCGCGGCGACCGGGTGACACGATCCGTCATCGGACCTATCTGTCCGATCTGGACGGGTTGAACCATGTCGGACGTGACACTGAGAACCGCGAAATTCGCGATCGGCGCCGTGGTGCGCCACCGGATCTACCCGTTCCGGGGCGTCGTGTTCGACGTCGACCCGGTGTTCGACAACACCGAGGAATGGTGGCTGTCGATCCCCGAGGAGGTCCGGCCGCGCAAGGACCAGCCGTTCTACCACCTGCTCGCCGAGAACGCCGAGACCGAGTACGTGGCCTACGTGTCGGAGCAGAACCTCCTGCCCGACACGTCGGGCGAGGCCCTGCGTCACGCCGGCATCGCCGAGATGTTCGAGCGCGACGCCGCCGGCGCGTACCGGATGCGCGACCGCGCCACGAACTGAGCGGGGCGGGGTCGTCAAGATCCTCGCAAGATCTCGGCATGATCCTGGCAATCCCGCCGCGATAGCCGCCCGTGACGGCCGGTATCGTCGCGCGCGTGCGCCGCCAGATCCGGCCCGCGCCAGCGACAGGGCCGCCGAGCTCGAGGCCGGCGGCCGGTGCTCCGGCGCGAGTCCGCGATCGTCCCGGCTCTGGCTGAGTCGTGAACTCCGTCGCCGCGCGATCGGGCGCCGCACCCGGTCCGGATCTCCGAAACGCGAAGGGCCGGACCATGCGGCCCGGCCCTCATTGGGCCCGCCGCGCAGGCGGCGGGCCGATATCGAACGGTCGCGCGATCCGCTTACTTGGCGGCCGGGGCCGCGGCGCCGGCGGCCGGAGCCGCGCCGGCGGCGCCACCCTGCTGCTCGAGCTTCTTGCGCATGTCCTCGGAGCGCTTCTCCAGCTCGGCCTGGAGCTTCTTCTGCTGCTCCTCGAGGACCTTCGGGTCGATGGCCGGGCCGTCGAAGGCCTTGCCGAAGCCGGCCAGCGGCACCGCGAAGGTGACCTCGCGCTGGGTCTGGTTCTGGACCGAGACGTTCAGGGTCGTGCCCTTCTTCATCGCGGCGATCACGCCGGCATCGACGCCGCCGGCCTCCGCGAAGCAGCCGTTCGGGAAGCAGACCGCGAAGCGGCCGGCGGTCGCCGCCTGGCCGTCGACGCTGAAGCGGATGCCCGGCTGCAGCAGCAGGCCGAGCGGCAGCAGGTAGCGCACCACGCGCACCTCCTGCTTCTGGGCGGGGTTCTTCATCTCGTAGACCGCCACGGCCAGCACCGGCTGGCCCTGGTCGGACACGAAGTCGCGGGTCGTGTAGCAGATGTCGGTGCCCGAACCCTGGTCCTTGCCGCAGACCTTGGTCCAGTCGGCCTGGCTCGGCTCGGACTTCACCGCGACGATCTGCGGGCCCGTCTGGGCGGCCGGGGTGTTGGCCGCCGGGGTGCCCGGGGCGGTCGGCGCCGGGGCGGCCGGGGCGGGCTTCTTCGGCTGCGCAAGGGCCGGCGCGGCCGCGAGGCCGAGGCCCGCGAGGCCGAGGAGGGCGGCGCGGGCGAGCGTCGCGGTGCGGGTGAAGGACATCGGCTCTGACCCCTTGGAAGAGACGTGGTGTGGCTGGCAGGATGCGGAGCCGGCCTGGCGGCAGGTCCGCCGGAGCGTCCGGCTGCCCGCCGCGTTGGCGCGCCGCCCGGAACTCCGGATGAATCGGTCCGGCCATCGGGCGGGACGGGCGCCGTCTGCGCGCATCCCTCTCCCCGGCGACCGGGCGGCCTGCCTTTCCCCTGGAATGAGGCGAAGGCATGACACCGCGGCCGGGGAGGCTGTCGGAACCGTCCTGGCCGCGCCCGGCCCCCGATAGGCTCCCATCCGCCCGGCCGCAAGCGCGACGTTGCGCGGCCGCGAGGCACGAGCGCGTGATCGCGCCGCGCCGCCGGGCACCGCCGGCCGGCCTCCGGCGGCGTCCGGCGGTGCCCGGCGGCGCGGCCCTCTTAGCGGTCGGTTAACCCTGCCGGGCCGAGATGATAGGAGTTCTGCAGGATCGGCGGGGGCGGCGGGTTTGAGCGCGTTGGCGGTGGCGGAGTGGGCGGCCGACGCCGCACCGGACGCGTCCGCGCGATCCGGGGACGCGCCCGAAGGCCGGGCCGACGCGCCGTTCGGAGGCGTGTCCGGCGCCCTGTCCGACGGTCTCGCGACCCGCCTGTTCGCCGCCGCCCTGTCGGGCCCGCAGCGCACCCTCCTGCGTGATTCGGGGGACCGGGTCGCGTGGTGCGGGCGCCCGTCCATCACCTGGACCTACGCGGCCGCCGCCGAGATCGTCGGGCGGCTCGCCCGCGGGATCGCCGCGTGGCGGCTCCCGGCCGGCAGCCGGATCGGGCTGTGGTATTCGGGCGGTGCCGAATCGGCCCTCGCCCACCTCGCCGTCGAGGCGGCCGGCCACCTGCCCTGCGCGATGCCCGCCCTCTGGGACGAGGCGGAGCTCTCCGCCGGCATCGAGGCGGCGGGTCTCGTGGCCGTGCTGACGGAGGGCCGCCGCGGCGCGCGCCGGCCCGCCGAGGACCTCACCCGCGCGGCCATGCGCCATTTCGGCCTGCGCTACCTCGCGGCCTTCGGCCCGAGCGTGCCGGACGGCGTGATCAGCCTCGACGCGATGGCCCTGGAGCGGGGCGTGGTCGATCCGGCGCCGAGCCGCGGCCTCGTCACCTTCGCGGGCGGCGATCCCGGCCGCCCGGTCTACCGCACCGCCGCGGCCCTGGCGGCAGCGGTGGCCGCCCATCTCGACGCGCTGCCCCTGACCGCGGACGAGCGGGTCCTGACGCTCCTGCCCGGACACGACCTGCGCGGCCTCGTGACCGGCCTGGGCACCGCCCTGGCGGCCGGCGCCGGCCTGGAGACCGTGCTGCCCTTCGACGAGGCCGGGTTCCGCGCCGCCCTGCTGCGGCCGGTGCCGACCCGGCTGGTGGTCCCGGCGCGGGTCGAATCGGCCCTCGCCGCCCTGCCCCTGCCCTGGACCGTCCGGGTCCTCGACGTGGTCCACCGCGCGCCCGCCCGGCTGATCCCGCCGGGCGCCGGGCCCGCGGGCCCGCAGCGCATCGATTCGCTGGTCTTGGGCGAGGCGCTGGTGCTGACCCGCCCCGGCCCGGACGACCTCGCCGCGACCCTGGCCGAGCCCGGGCAGGCCTTCCTGCCCCGCGACCTCCTGGATCTCGCCGCCGGCGCCGACGGCGACCTCGCCTGCCGGGGAACGGCCTGCGCGGCGGCCCCGATCGCCCGCGGCGAGACCCCGGCGCCGGATCCCCGGGCGTGGCGGAGCACGGGCTTCCGGCCGCTCCGCGCGGACGGGACGGTGACGGCGATCGCCGCGACCGTCCCGTCCGCCTGAACGGCGGACGGTCGTCGGTTCATCCGGCACTCAGGCGGCGCGGATAATCTCGCATCTGCACACGAACCGACGGATCCGATCCGCCTGTTCGCGGGTTCTGCATCGGATTGTCGTGACGGCTATCTTTCCAAGCCGTCCCGGATGGAGTACCGCTCAAGCTTATGGGTGCGCTGCAACAAGTGCTCGTGGTCGACGACGGCGTCCGCGCCGTGGACCGGTCCCTCTCGGGCGAGCTGGCCAGCCTCGGATACGCGAGCGTGACCGCCTCGATGGAGGCGGCGGACGACGTGCTGACCGTGATCGCCCGCCCCGCCGCCGTGCTGCTCCAGGCACCCACCCGCCGGGACCCCACCTACGCCCGCCGCGCCGCCCGCCTCCGCGGCCAGCTGCGCGAGCGCGGTATCCCGGTGATTCTCATCGGTGATTCGGGCGAGGCCCGCGCCGGCGGCCCGGTCGATCTCGCGACCCGGCTCGGCGCCTACGTGGCCGCTCAGCCGGATCTCTGAGGTCTGTCCTCAGCGCGCGCTGAGGGCGCGGCGTCCGGGCGCTCGCGCCGGGACGGAGGCTGCTCGGGGCAATGGCCGTTCAATTGCACCGCGTCATGCGGAGGTGATCCGCGTCGCCGCGCCTCGAAGGCGCCCGCAGGGCCTCCGCTCGCGCTCCGGAACTTCGGGACCGGAGGGCCGTGGCCCGGGACGGGGTCGACAGCCGATCCCGTCCCGGACGAGGCGCGGGTCCCCGCTCCCGCACGGGAGAGGGCGCGCGTCTGTCGCGAGACGATCGGGCCGCGGTCCTACCGCGCCGCGCGCATCAGTTCCGGCGCGCCGATCCGGGGCAGCACGCCCTCCCGCATCACCAGGCGCCGCAGCGGCCCGAGCTGCGTCATCGCCAGCAGGCCGAGACCGCGCAGCGCGTCCACCGGCAGGAGGTCGCTGAGCAGGCTGCGGTTGAGGAGATCGACCGCGGCGGTGCGCGCGGCCGTGTCGACGCGGCGTGCCCGCGCGTAGCCGTCGAGCACGGCGCGGGAGCCGGGATCGCGGCGGTCGCGGGCGGCGGCCAGCACCGTGTCGCGCAGGGTCGCGGCGTCGCGCAGGCCGAGATTGAGCCCCTGCGCGCCGATCGGCGGGAAGACGTGGGCCGCCTCCCCGATCAGCGCGAGCCGCGGGGCGACCGGGGTCGCCACCGCGAGGCCGCGCATCGGCACGAGGCCCCGCGGGCCGTCGACCCGCATGGCGCCGAGCATCGCCCGGGCCTGCCGCTCCACCGCCTGGCCCAGCGCCGCGTCGTCGAGGGCGGCGAGCCGCCGGGCCGCCCCCTCCCCGGTCACCCAGACGAGGCTCGAGCGGTGACCGCCCGGCAGCGGCACCAGGGTGAACGGCCCCGACCGGGTGTGGAACTCTGTGGAGACGTCGCGGTGCGGGCGCGCGTGGGCCAGGATCGTGGTGATGGCGCTCTGCGGGTAGGTCCAGTCGCGCACGCGGACGCCGCTGGCGGCCCGCAGCGGCGAGCGGCCCCCGTCGGCCCCCACCACGAGCCGGGCCTCGACGCTGGTCCCGTCCGCCAGCGCGACGCGCGCGGCCGTCTCGCCGGCCACGGTACCGGCGGCGTCCGCCTCGACCAGGGTGAGGTTGTCCTGCGCCCGGGCGCGGGCGCGCAGGCTCTCGACCAGGCGGGCGCTCTCGACGTTCCAGCCGAAGGCGTCGAGGCCGATCTCGGCGGCGCGGAACTGCGCCGGCGGCGGCCGGAACAGGCTGCCGGTATCGTCGACGATCTGCAGCGTGCCGAGCGGGCTCGCGTGCGGCGCCACCGCCTCCCAGGCGCCGAGCGCGTCCAGGAAGCGCACCGACCCGTCGAGGAGCGCGACGGTCCGCCCGTCCGCCACCGGGGCGTGGCGGCCGACCAGCGCCGTGCGGATCCCCTCGCGGGCGACCGCCAGCGCGGCGGCGAGCCCCGCGGCCCCGGCCCCGACCACGGCGACGTCGAAGACGGTGTTAGTGTCCTCCGGCATGGTGTCCTGCACGATCGACGCGTCCCACTCGGGACAGTGTGGCGTCGGGCTTCCCAGGGTTCCGGTCGATGTGCGGCCCCGTCATCGCGAGCGGAGCGAAGCGACCCGGGGCAGCGGGACGTCAGGACGCGTGGTGCCCCGGGTCGCTTCGCTCCGCTCACGAGGCGGAGGTGTCGCATTCATCAACCGGGGACGCTGGTCGCGAGCCCGGCACGTCCCGTATCTGCGCTTTTCAACGGATCTGCCAAGACCAGCGACGCGGGGCCACGGAGCCGCAGCCCGTCAATCCAGGAACGCCGCCAGCTCCGCGAGAACCGCGTCCGGCCGCTCCTCCTGGAGGGTGTGGCCGCAATCCAGCGCCCGGCCCGAGACGTCGGTCGCCTTCTCGCGCCACGTCTCCAGCACGTCGTAGGTCCGGCCGACCACGCCCTTCGCGCCCCAGAGCGCCAGCAGCGGCGCGGTGATCCGGGCCTCGGCATCGGCCGCGTCGTGCTCCAGGTCGATCCCGGCGGCGGCCCGGTAATCCTCGCAGATCGCGTGGCGGCAGGCCGGGTCGGAATAGCAGCGCAGGTACTCGGCGAAGAGTTTTGGCGGCGTCGAGCCGGGGGTCTTGGACTGGCCCTCGACGTGGTGGCGCAGGAAGAATTCCGGATCGGCCCCGATCAGAGTCTCCGGCAGCGGATGGGGCTGGATGAAGAAGAACCACCAGAAATAGCGGGTGGCGAAATCCTTGTCGGTGCGCGCGTACATCGTCGCGGTCGGCGCGATGTCGAACAGGGCGATCCGCTCCACGGCTCGGGCGTGATCCAGGGCGAGGCGATGGGCGACGCGCCCGCCCCGGTCGTGGCCGACGACGGCGAAGCGCTCATGGCCCAGCGCCCGCATCACCGCCACCGCGTCGGCCGCCATGGCGCGCTTGGCGTAGTTCTCATGGCGCGCGCCGCCCGGAGGTTTCGACGAATCGCCGTAGCCGCGCAGGTCCATGGCCACGACGGTGTGGCGCTCCGCCAGCCGCGGGGCGACGTGGAGCCAAGTCGACAGGGTCTGCGGGTGGCCGTGCAGCAGCAGGACCGGCGGCCCGGAGCCGGCCGAGCGGGCGTGGATCGTGACGCCGGGGGCCGTCTCGATCCGGTGTCGCGCGAAGCCCGGCAGGAAGTCGCTGGCGAAGTCACTGGCGAAGTCACTGGCCATGGGGATCCGGTCTCCATCCTGCCGCACTGGCGCGCCGGGATGCACCGGATGATAAGGCGCCTCCGGCACCATGTCCGCCGAACCGCCATGACAGATGCACGCGCGCCTCAGGACCCGGCCTTGAAGGACTCCGCAGCCGACGAGGCGCCGGAGGAGGGGGCTGGCCGTGCGCCCGCGGCACCCGCCCTGCGGCCGAGCATCCTCGACCCGCTCTTCGCGCCGGCCCGCGCCCTGCCGGGGATCGGCCCGAAGATGGCGCCGCTCATCGAGAAGCTGCTCGGCACCCCCGAGCGCGAGGCCCGGGTCGTGGACCTGCTGTTCCACCTGCCCCAGGGCGGCGTCGCGCGGAAGCTCATGGGCTCGATCAGCGAGGCCCCCACCGGCGAGCCGGTGACGATCGGCGTGACCGTGGTGGCGCACCGCCCCGCCCAGGCCGGGCCCGGCCGGCGCCCGCACCGGGTGCTGGTGGAGGATGCCTCCGGCGACATCGCACTGGTGTTCTTCGGCATGCCCCGCGCCCGGGTGGAGAAGATGCTGCCGCTCGGGGCGCACCGCTACATCACCGGCCGGATCGACCTCTGGGACGGCACCCGCCAGATGGTCCACCCGTCCCGGATCGTGGACGAGGCGGGCTTGGCCGAGCTGCCCGCCGTCGAGCCGGTCTACGGCGCGACCGAGGGGCTGACCTCCCGGGCGATCAACAAGCTCGCGGTCGCGGCCCTCGACCGGCTGCCGGTCCTGCCGGAATGGCAGGACCCGGCCTGGCTGGAGCGGAACCGCCTGCCGCCCTTCGCGGACGCGCTCCGCCTCGAGCACCGCCCCGAGGCGCCGCCGCCGAAGGCCGAGGATCCGCTCCAGCCGCCGCCCGCGACGCCGTCCCGGAAGCGGCTGGCCTACGACGAGCTCCTCGCCTCGCAGCTGGCGCTGGCGCTCCTGCGCGCCCGCCAGCGGCGCAAGGCCGGCCGGGTCAATGCCGGGGACGGGGCCCTCAGCGGCCGCCTCGAGGCCGCCCTCCCCTTCGCGCTGACCGGCGCGCAGGGCCGGGCGGTGGCGGAGATCCGCGCCGACCTCGCGGCGCCCCGGCGGATGCTGCGCCTGCTCCAGGGCGATGTCGGCTCGGGCAAGACCGCGGTGGCCCTGCTCGCCATGGCCTCGGCGGTCGAGGCCGGGCGTCAGGCCGCCCTGATGGCGCCCACCGAGATCCTGGCGCGGCAGCATTTCGAGCGGCTGAGGCCGCTGGCCGGCCCCCTGCGCCTGCGCCTGATGACCGGCCGCGACCGGGCCGCGGAGCGCAAGGCGACGCTCGCCGACCTCGCCGCGGGCGAGATCGACATCCTGGTCGGCACCCACGCGCTGTTCCAGGAGGCGGTGACGTTCCGCGATCTCGGCCTCGCGGTGGTGGACGAGCAGCACCGGTTCGGCGTCCACCAGCGGCTCGCGCTCGGCGCCAAGGGCGAGGCGGTGGACTTCCTGGTCATGACCGCGACGCCGATCCCCCGCACCCTGGCGCTGACCTTCTTCGGCGACATGGACGTCTCGATCCTCGACGAGAAGCCCGCCGGCCGGCAGCCGATCCGCACGATCACGCTGCCGACCGAGCGGATCGACGAGGTCGTGGCCGGCCTCGCCCGGGCGATCGCCGGGGGCGAGCGGGTCTACTGGATCTGCCCCCTGGTGGAGGAATCGGAGTTCGTCGACCTCGCCGCCGCGGCCGAGCGCTTCGACGACCTGCGGAAGCACTTCGGCGACGCGGTCGGGCTGATCCACGGCAAGATGCCGGGACCCGAGAAGGACGCCGCCATGGCGCGGTTCGCCGCGGGCGAGACCAAGCTCCTGGTCTCGACCACGGTGGTGGAAGTCGGCGTCGACGTGCCCGAGGCGACCATCATGGTGATCGAGCACGCGGAGCGGTTCGGGCTGGCGCAGCTGCACCAGCTCCGCGGCCGGGTCGGGCGCGGCTCGAAGGCCTCCTCGTGCCTCCTGCTGTACCGGGGCCCGCTCGGGCAGGTGTCCCGGGCCCGGCTGGAGATGATGCGCGCGAGCGAGGACGGCTTCCGCATCGCCGAGGCCGACCTGAAGCTGCGCGGCGAGGGCGAGGTGCTCGGCACCCGGCAATCCGGCATGGCGGCGTTCCGGCTGGCGCGGCTGGAGAGCGACGCCGCCCTGCTCGAGGCCGCCCGCGACGACGCGCGGATGATCGTGGAGCGCGATCCCGGCCTCAGGAGCCCGCGGGGACAGGCGCTGCGGGTGCTGCTCTACCTGTTCGAGCGGGAGGCCGCGATCCGGCTGATCGGGGCCGGATGAGCGGTTTCCTGAACGGTTTCCTGAACGCTCTCGTTCAGGAAAGTCCGGCCTGCCTGAACGGCCGGATCGGGAATCGTCGCCGCGCGACCGGATCGGTCGTCCGATGCGGCAATGTCACAGGCGCCCTGAAAAGATGATTGTTTCGAGGGGCTTGGCGGGATTGTGCGGAAGCTTGGCGGCGCCGGGCGGGCGGTCCGGCAGGGTCCGGACAGGCTCCGTGACCTTGCATCAGCCGTATTCTTCCCTTAACTGCAGATGAACGAATGGCCCGGTAAGCCGGGACATCACGGACGAATCTGGAGGACGGACATGTCGAACGGACTGTTCCAAGGCCTGCCGGGCTCCCACGAGATGGCCGGTGCCCACGCCCTGCCGACCGAGCCCTGGCTCCTGCCGATCTCGGATCGCGCCGCCGAGGCGGCGGGCAAGACCGCGGACGAGCTGCAGGCCGCCGTGCGCCGGGCATCCCGGCCCTTCTGGCTGGCCGCCAACGGGCTCTGCATCGCGCTGGGATTGGCCCTGACCCTGCAATGCGCGTCCGGCTGGGGCCCGACGGCGCCCCGCAGTGCCGTGACGGTCGCGCAGGCGACGCCGCCGACCATCGCGCCGCAGACCGCCTCGCTGCAGCGCTGAGCCGAACAGCAGCCTGACTGTCAGAGGCCGTCCCGCGCCTGCGGGGCGGCCTTTCTCGTGGACGATCGCCGCCGATCCCGCTGCCTCCCTCGACCCGAGGGACGGTGAGATCGGCGCGAAGGAGGCCGGGATCGCGCGCCGGCGCCTCGGCAAGGCCCCTTGAGCGGACCGGAGGTCGTCCCCGCTTCGACGGTTCCGGTCGACGCTGCCGTCATCCCGGGCACAGCGAAGCGACCCAGCGCAGCGGGACGTCCTGAGCCGTGGCGTGACACGGGTTCGCTTCGCTCCGGCCGCCGGCCTGCTGGGCCGTCCGCAGGGTGGCCGCCATGGCGTTGAGGCGGCCCTGCGGGTCTTCCGGCTGGATCACCCCGGCCGACATCACCAGCTTGGCGGCGTCGTCGACGCTGATCGCGAGTTCCACCACCTCCGCGCGCGGCAGGTAGAAGAAGAAGCCCGTGGTCGGGTTGGGCGCGCAGGGCAGGAAGACGCCCACGAGGTCGTCCGCCGATGCCCCCCGCGCCCGCAGCGCCCCCTCGACCTCGTGGGCCGCCGGGGCGGACAGGAACACCACCGACCACGTGCCCTTCACGGGGAACTCCACGAGTCCCACCGTGCGGAACGAGGTGCCGTTGGCCGAGAACAGCGTCTCGAAGATCTGCCGCAGGCCCTTGTAGAGGCCGGAGATCACGGGGGTCCGCGCCAGCAGGACCTCGCCGAACTCGATGACCGAGCGTCCGACGAGGTTGGCCGTGAGGAAGCCCAGCAGGGTCACCGCCAGGAACGCGATCACGAGGCCGAGGCCCGGGATCGAGAACGGCAGGTAATGGTCCGGCAGGTAGCTCGCCGGCACCAGCGGCTTCACGAACGAATCGATCAGCGCGATGAACCACCACGTGATGTAGGCGGTGATGGCCAGGGGACCGGCGACGATGATGCCGGTGAGGAAATAGGTGCGCAGCCGGCCGCGCGCGCTGACCCGCGTCTTCGGGGTGCCGCCCGCCGCGGCGGCGTCGGGCTCGGGAACCTGGATCGGCGGGGGAATCGGCGCCACGGGTGCCCTCTCGGCCGCACCGCGCGCGGCGATGACGCTGCGGGGGCCGTCCCCCACTGGCAGAGAGGTAGCGGTTGCGCTTGTCCGCCTCAAGGGCGGCCCGGTCTCCCTCGGGCGGCCCTCAGGCGTCCGGGGCGGGCGGCCGGGCGGCGGGGACCGGCATCGCGTCCCGGGGAATCACGGCGCCGCGATGCCCGATCACCGCCCCGGCCAGGCGGTGCGCCTCGGCGGCGGCGGCTTCCGGCGCCAGACCGGCGATGCGCGCCGCGAGGTAGCCCGCCGCGAAACTGTCGCCCGCCGCCGTCGTGTCGACGACCCGCGCGGCGCGCCCGGCCGGCACCGCGGTGTCGGACGGGCCGTGCAGCACCCGGGCGACGGGGCCGGATCCGCCCGAGGCCTTGAGCACGATCTCGGCCCGGCCGCGGTGGCGCAGCACCTCGTCCTCGCCCGCCGGGCCGAAGAGCCAGTCCAGATCCTCGGCCGAGGCGAAGATCACGTCGGCCAGGGCGAGGGCCGCGCGGAAGGCCGCCCAGGCCTCGTCCCGGTCGGGCCAGCCGCGGGGACGGTAATTGGTGTCGAAGGCGACCTGGCCGCCCCGCTCCCGCAGGCGCGACAGGGTCTCGAACAGGGCGGCGCGCCCGGTCTCGCCGTAGAGCGAGAGGCTGATGCCGGACAGGTAGACGAGGTCGTAGCGCTCCAGCTCCGCCTCCGTCTCGGCGGCGCCCGGCTCTGTGAAGAGGTCCCGGGCCGCGGCCCGGTCGCGCCAGTAGTGGAAGCTGCGCTCGCCGTCGGCGTCCGTGCGGATGATGTAGAGGCCCGGCATCCGGCCCTGCAGGCGGCGCACCCGGTCGAGGCCGATGCCCTCGCGGCCCCAGGCCGCCGCCATCTCGTCGCTCCAGATGTCGTCGCCGAGGGCCGTCACGTAGTCCACCGCGACGCCGAGGCGCGCGAGGTAGAGCGCGGTGTTCAGCGTGTCGCCGCCGAAGCCCCGGACCAGATTCCCGTCCGGGCGTTCGGACAGTTCGACCATGCACTCGCCGATGCAGGCGACCCTCATGCGGTTCCTCCCGGTGCGCGACCCCGTCTCCCCGCATTGTTCGACCCGCCCTGTCAATCACCCGCCCTGTCCATCGCCCACCCTGTCCATCGCCCACCCGTCCCGGTCTGCCGGGCCGATCCGGCCGCGCGCGCTGCCCCGTCGCGCGCCGGGCTTCCGGGGCTCGGCGATCTCAGGTTTCGCGCGACATTCCGACCCGTATCCGCATCCATTGTGCTGTAATCATTCAGATATATATGTCTTTAGATCAGACAATGAAATATATTACGAACTATTATCGATAAAATAAGACAGCAACATATAGATTTTTCGGCCGGATTGATGCGCGCGTTTCGCTCGAGGGCCGTTATTCTGCCGATCGATTTAAAGCGAGAACCGAAAATCACGATTCTGAAACACCGTAAGACCAGAACGGCCTTCCGACAGTCCGCGCGAACGTCGCGGGCCGGTCGCGTTGCAGTCACGGCGGTGCGTGCCGAACGCGCGGAGGGGCCAGATACGGTCGAGGATCTCAGGACCCTCCATTCGCGGCGCGGCAGACGTGGACTCGTGTAGCAGGGAGCACATCGCGTCGCTGCAGGCTGTTTTCGGTGGCTTTTGTCCGGCTGCGGTCGGACTGACGGACGGATCTGCGCCGGACTGGAAAGATGATCGGCTGAATTCTGAATTTTTATGCTGGAAAAATTCTCGTGGCCACGGGGCGGGAGCGGTGATAGAGTTCGATCGGTGCTAAGATGTTCCATACAGCTTTAAGCGCTCTGACTTTCTCGTCGGGAGAGTTCCTGACTCTGACGGAAAGTCGGGGCATGAGCGGTGCCTGGAGCTGGATCTTCGCGGGCGAGGAGCAGGTCTGGTCGCCCGGGTTCTACCGGCTGCTCGGGCTCGTTCCGAACGCCGCGAAGGCGCGCTACGACCTGTTGCTGAGCCTGGTCCATCCGGAGGACCGGCATCTGATGCCGGCGCTGGCCGATATCCGGCAGGGGCATGTCCCCCGCGAGGTCATCGTCCGGGTGATCCGGCCGAACGGCACGGTGCGCACCCTCTCGCTGACGATGGAGGTGCGCGTCTCGGCGGAGGGGCGGCCCGTCGCCCTCAACGGCACGGCGCTCGACGTGAGCGACCGCGAGCAGCTGGCGCGTCTGCGGCAGGAGGAGCGCCGCCGGCAGAGCGCGCTCTACCTGACGGAGCATATCGCGACCTTCTCGATGGGGCTCGACCGCGTCCGGGACATCCCGTTCGCCGTCGCCCAGGTCCACGGGCTCCCGCTGGAGGAGATCTGCGCCGACCCGTATCTCCTGATCGTCCCCGAGGAGCGCGCGGGCTTCCGGGCGGCGGCCCTGGAGCAGATCGAGCGGCGGGCGTTCTTCCAGGGGGACGCCCACGAGTGTCTCGCCAACGGCGAGCGCTGGCACTTCCGGATCCTCACGATGCCGGTCTGGGACCCGGACGGGACCTATCTGGGCCGCTGCGGGCTCAAATACCCCGTCCGCAACCACGCCCCGCACCCGGTCGGCCTGCACGAGGGGCTGGAGCATGCCGTGAGCGGTCACCACCTGCGGGCCGCGCGGGCTCTCCTCGACTGGTCGATGATGGAACTCGCTCAGGCGAGCGGCCTGTCGCATTCCACGGTGCGGCGTCTGGAAGAGGACAGCGAGCATCGGGGAAGCCGGTCCCGCCTGCACGCGGTCGAGGCGCTGCGCCGGGCGGGCGTCCGCTTCGTCCCCATCGACGACGGGATCCTGGCGGTCG
This sequence comes from Methylobacterium sp. C33D, assembly GCF_053345825.1. NCBI lineage: Bacteria > Pseudomonadati > Pseudomonadota > Alphaproteobacteria > Hyphomicrobiales > Methylobacteriaceae > Methylobacterium > Methylobacterium sp. C33D. The sequence goes on along the minus strand of NZ_JBKFAV010000005.1, from coordinate 94,050 downwards.
CCCGGGCCTGAGCGGCCCGCGCCCCGGGCGGACGCTCGCGGGATTCGACCCGCCCTGCCGCGCCGGTCCATCATGGACGGTCTCCGCGCTGGCCCCCCAGGGCCCCCGATCCCAGCGCGGAGACCGGGACGGTCGGACCGGTCGGTCCGCCGTCAGGCGTGTCCCCGCCCGTGTCCCGCGGCGGCCCGGACGGGGCCGCCGATCCAGGCCGGTGCGGGACGGGCCCTCAGGCCGCCTTGTGGCCGAGCTGGATCGCCTTGGCGATCTCCGAGCGCTTGGCGGCGTAGCCCGGGGCCACCATCGGGTAGTCGGCCGGCAGGCCGTACTTCGCCCGGTAGCGCTCCGGCGTGAGGCCGTGCGCCGTCAGGTGACGCTTGAGGGTCTTGTAGGACCGGCCGTCGATGAAGCTGATCAGGCCGTCCTGCTGGATCGAGGCCTCGATCTGCGCCGCTGTCGGCCCGGTCCAGCCGGGGCCGGAGCCCGAACCGCCGCCCTGCAGCACCGATATGGCCGTGTGCACTTGGTCGATCAGAACCGGCAGGTCTCCCACGCCCACCGCATTCCGAGACACGTAGGCCGCGACCAGTGATGCCGTGCACTTGATCAGGTCTGTGTTCGAATCCGAGGTCTTTTCGTTCAAATCGATGGTGTTCATGAATCCCCCAGTACAGAGATTCGAAGCTTGAAAACCGGCGCATCGATAAATCTGACGCATTGATCAGCTTTTACCGCCCAAGCATGCGCCGAATTGCTTCGAGTCTGCCAAGATTGGCGCGTAACTATACAAAAACTGTCTATTTTGTATACGGTTTATCTTAGGATGTTCTTTGAGCATTTTCTGTTCTTGCGAAGCAACATGAGGTTGCTGTGCTCGCGAAGCGTCGCAAACAATGCGCAGTTTCGGCATCCGGTCCGACAGCCTGTCGGCGATGACTTCGAACCGCCGCGCGATGACAGGCTGCAGGCGCGCGAATCAGTGGCGGAGACAGGGACCGATCACGGATGCCGACCCGTTACGGGTTGATCGGGCCGTGACCCGCGCCCCCGCCGAACCCCGGTGGGGGTGCGCGCGGCGGGATCGCGGGCGCGGTTATCCGCGGGCGCTGGCGCCCGGACCCGGCCGCGATTAACAAAGTTCTCAGGCAAGGCGTGGATCTTGCGCCCCGGGCGCCTCGCGAAACGCTCGCTTGTCGGGCGCCTCCTTCCGGCCGTGACGGCACGGCGGCATCCGTGCGAGAGGCTCGACGACGCGCGCTATCGAGGGCGACCCCTATGTCCGGACCCTGTGCGACCTCAATCCCGCGCGCGCTCTCCGCGCTCGAAGCGCCCGGCCCGGGCGCCGCGGACGCGGTCGGCGGCCGGATGCCGCCGCTCTGGATGCTGCTCGTCGGCCGGGCCGCGGTCCGCCGCCACTGGCATCTCATCGTCGCCACCGGCCTGCTGTGGTCGTCCCTCGGCATCTTGGTGGCGATCGATTCCCTCGACGGCGCGCTCCATGTCCCGGACCGGTGGTTCGGCCTGATCCTCCTGGCCGAGGGCGTGAGCTCCCTCGTCGTCGGGGTGTCGGCGGTCGGCACCGCCCGCCGCCTGCGCTTCGCCAAGGGCGCGCTGCTGTCGGTCATGGCCGTGCTGATCATGATGGCCACGAAGCACAGCACCTTCCTGCTCGCCATGATCTTCGGCGTCGCCTTCGTGGTCGACGGCTTCGTCCGGATCACGATCGCCGGCCTGCTGAAGTTCTCCGGCTGGCGGATGTCGCTCGCGCTGGGCGGCCTCAGCATCGCCTTCGGCCTGTTCCATCTCCAGCCCTGGCCGACTTGGTACGCCGGCACGGTCGGCTACTGCATCGGCATGTTCCTGATCCTGAACGGCGCCAACCTCGCGCTGGTCGGGCTGCGCACCCGGCGCCTGGGCACCGCCGAGCCGGTTGCCTCCGGTGCCGGCGCGAGCGAGCCCGGCAGCCTGACGGTCTATGTCTGGACGCCCACCGGGCAGGCCACCACCCCGGCCGGCCAGCGGCTGATCCGGCGCTACGTCGCCTCCGTCGACAAGGCCGGGCGGTTCTCCACCGGCCACGCGGCCCTGCAGCAGGGCGACGACCTCTACGTCAGCCACTATCCCGCGGTGGAGATCGACCGCTCCCCCGCCAATCTGCGCTCGAGCCTGCGCGCGGGCCCGGAGAACGACGTGCCCGGGCGCTTCCTGCCCTCGCACGCCGCGGAGGTGGCGGATTGGTGCCCGGCGACGGTGGCGGTGACGCTGAACGGCATCGACGCCGCCCGGCTGCGGGCGTTCTGGGCTCAGTACAGCCGCGACACCACCTACAACTTCATCAGCCGCAACTGCTCCACCACGGTTGCGCGGGCGCTGGACATCGCCGTGGAGGGCGCGTTCAGCCGCGGCGGCCATCCCTGGCGGCAGCTCGCGGCGGCGCTGACCACGCCGGAATTCTGGGCGGCGGCCTTCCTGCGCAACGGGGCGCGGTCCATGACCTGGACCCCGGGCCTGGTGCTCGACTACACGCGGGCTCTGAGCGCCCTCGTGGATCCGGCCTCGCCGGTGCCGTCGATCGCCTGGAAGCGGGTCGGATGGCGGCTGCTGCGCAACTGGCGGGCGCGGGACCTCGCGCCGCTGAGCCCGATCGCCCGGCAGCCCTCCGTGCCGGGCGCCGGCCCGTCCGAGGCCTGATCGCGGCCTGATCGCGACCGATCGGAATTCAGGGGCGCGGTCGCCCGCTCACGGGTCCTTGCGGGCGGCTGGGCGGCCCGCGGCGAGATCGGCCGCGATGGCCTGCATCACCGCCAGCGTGTCGACCTCGTCCTGCTCGGCGCCGTGGTCGCTGAGCTTCACGATCACCGTGCCGGTCGCGCGGTTCACGTAGATGTACTGGCCGTAGACGCCGATCGCCGAGATGTCGTCGTCCTCGCCGCCCGGGGCGTGCCACCACTGGGCCGAGTACTGCCAGCCGTCGACGTCGCGCCGGGCCGGCGTCATGATCCGCTCGATCCAGCGGCCCGGGATGATGCGGTGGTCGCCCGACCGGCCCTGGTCGGCCACCAGCAGGCCGAGGCGGGCGAAGTCGCGGGCCGTCGCGTTGATGCAGCAGAACGCCTTCTCGATGCCGCCGGGCCGGTCGAGGTTCCAGGTGGCGTCGGCCTGGGCGCCCATCGGCTTCCAGATCCGCTCCGACAGGATGTCGGCGAGCGGCTTGCCCTCGACCCGGGCGAGGATCAGGCCGAGCAGCTCGGTGTCGATGCTGCGGTAGCGGCCCTTGGTGCCGGGCTTGAAGGCCAGGTGGGCGTTGTCGCGCACGAAGGCCGTGAGATCGCGCGTCAGGTACATGCCGGCGGTGCCGGTCAGGGGGTGCCGGGGATCGTAGTTCTCCGGCACCGCGATCCCGCTCGCCATGTCGAGGAGGTTGCGCACGGTGATCTGGCCGAAGACCGCGCCGTTCCGCAGCTCGGGCAGGAGCGCGGAGACCCGGTCGGTCTCGGCGAGCTGGCCCCGCGCCACCGCGGCGCCGACCAGCAGCGAGACGACGGACTTCGCCACCGACCATGAGGGAAACAGCGTCTCCGGCCCGGTGCCCGCGCGCTGCCACTCGTGGATCAGGACGCCGTCCTGCACCACCAGGAACGCGTTGGTGTGGGTCGCCTCCAGCACCGCCATCAGCGGGACCGTCTTCCCCTTCCAGGGGACGCGGTCGAGGATCGGGCGCGGCCGCGCCGGCAGGTCGCTCGCCCGGGCCGGGGCCTGGACGATCCGGCTCGGGAACCACGTGCCCACCGACGACGGCTCGATGACCGCGAGCGCCGCCAGGGTGACGGGATCGGGGACGTTGATCAGCGCCGCGGCGGTCCAGGCGCAGCCCGCGATGGCCGCGCCGCCCGCCGCGGCGATCGCGCCCCAGCGGCGGCCCCGGCGTGTGCGGGCCGGGGACTCCGGGATCGCCAAGGACGCGGTCATGCTGGATCTGTGTCGCTCTGGATCGTCGCTGTCGCGCGGCCGGCCCCGGGACGGGACGGCGCGCCGTCACCATGATCAGGAGGCATTAACGAAAGCCCCAACCGGCCCGGGCGCGGGGCCGGTCCGTCGCCGGCGCCGCGGCGGGGGACCGGTTCGGAAATGTTCATGGATCTGTGGCCTTGTGTCCGGCGGCCGCCGACGGCCCGCGGCCGTTTTGACGCGGATCCGGGCCGGCCCGGCGCCGCCCCGTCCGCTCGGGCGTCCGACGCGAATCTGATTCTACACGCCGCGACCGCCCCTTTCACCCAGCCCGCGCAGCCCGAAAGTCCGCCGTGCCATGAATCCGTACCTGATCCTCGGGCTCGCCATCGGCGCGGAGGTGACCGCGACCCTGGCGCTGAAGGCCGCCGAGGGCCTCACGCGCCCGGGCCCGACGGTGATCGTGGCCCTCGGATACGGCACCGCCCTGTGGCTGATGTCGACCAGCATGGACATGCTGCCGATCGGCGTCGTCTACGCGATCTGGTCGGGGATCGGCATGATCGGCGCGGCCCTCGGCGGCGCGTGGCTGTACGGCGAGGCGCTCAACCCGACGATGCTGGTGGGCATCGGGGTGATCGCCCTGGGGGTGACCATCCTGGCCGCCGGCCAGGGCCAGCACTGAGGCTCCGGTTCGGGGCCGGTCCCGAAACGGGACGCCCTCGCCACATCCTCGCCGCGAACGTGCCGTCAAGCTTGGCCTTCCCGGTCGGAGCGGAACACCGCCCGGCTGGTCAGGCTGGAGGAGCACGGAGCGCCGATGCATGCGGGGTAGCGAGAGGACGAAGGTCGGTCCTGCACTGATCGTTCTGGCGGCGGCGGGCGGCCTGGGGGCCTGCAACACCGCGTCGCCGGTGCTCACGACGGGATCGATCCCCGACCGCAAGCCGCCGATGGTCGTCAGCGACGCCGAGCGCGATTGTCTCGGCCGCGCCATGTACTTCGAGTCGAATCGGAGCGACAGCGACGGGCTGGTCGCCGTCGGCACGGTCGTGATGAACCGGCTCGAGAACGCGATCTTCCCGGGCGGCATCTGCGCGGTGGTCGGGCAGCCGGGCCAGTTCGCGCCCGGCGTCCTCACCAAGCCGATGCAGGAGAAGGACCTGCAGAAGGTCGCCGACGCCGCCGATGCCGTCCTGGCCGGCGAGCGGCACCCGAAGGTCGGGAAGGCGATGTACTTCCACACCGCGGGCCACCACTTCCCCTACACGAACATGCACTACGTCGCCGTCGCCGGCGGCAACGCCTTCTACGAGAAGCGCGACAGGCGCACGGCCAAGCTGGAGAAGCAGGAGAGGCCGACCCCGCAGGACAGGCTGGCCACGCCGGCCCTGCCCGCGACGGCCCTGACCTTCGCGGCCGTACCGGCGCCGCCTGCCGCGAGCCCCTGATCGGGACGGCCCGATTCGACCGGAGCGCGCGGCGATCCGCTCGCCGCGCGCCGGAATCGGCACGGCGAGCCCCGGTCAGCCGGCCGCCGCATCCTCCGCGCGGATCGTCCGCGGGGTTCGGGCCTCCTGCCGGGCCTCCCGCCGGGCCTCCTGCCGGGCCTCCTGCCGGGCGGCGGCCAGCACCCGCTGCCAGCTCACCGGCTCCCGCAGCGTTTCCCAGAGGCGGAACAGCTCCAGCGTCGGCAGCGCGTCGCGATCCGGAGACGCGCCTCTCCCCGCGGGCCCGAACTCGGCGAAGAAGATCTCGACCGGGCTGCCCAGGGCCTCGGCCAATCTCCCCAGCAGCGCGTCGGCCTGGACGGTCGGGATCATGGGAAATCCTGTTTCTGCGCGGGCGGTCGAACCGGATCCTTACCTTTAAGTTGTATGCTCGGCATTCAACCAGGTTACTGCGCCGCCATGCCCGACGACGACGGTTTTGACCGCATGGTGGAGACGACCATCCTGGCCCATCAACTCGTGGCCGCGCACGGCACGGCGACGATGCAGCTCCTGTCCCGGTTGCTGCTCATGGAGATCGGCACGGAGATCGCGGCGCGGCGCGACGCCGACACGGCCGCCAACGACAATCCGGATGCCGTGGAGGAGTAGAGCGCGCCGCGCCGCGCCGGCGTCGCGGCCGGGCCTCGACGGAAGGGCCGGCGCGCCCGCAATCCTTCGGGCGATGCAATGGAGCGTGCGGCAAATCTGTTGATCGGCCCATCGATCCGACCAGACGGCGTTTACAACGATGGATAACGGCCTAGCTTCTGGGTAGAAACTACCCACGAATCACGGATCCTCCGCCGATGATCGCCAAACGGGTAGCACTCGCTGGTGCGCTCCTCCTGCTGAGCATCACGCCCGCGGTCTCCCAGCTGCGCCGTCCGATGACCTGTACGGTGGAGGCGTCGACCGGCCTCGATGTCGCCGCCGACGGGGCGAAGCCGCAGCCCCACAAGGCCCGGACCTTCTCGCTGGTCTCCAGCGGCGGTCTGCTGACCGTGATCTCGGCCGGACGCTCCGACTACTACGAGTGCCAGACGGCCTCGCCCCGGCTGAACGAGCGCACGCCGCGCAACGCGATCAAGTGTCAGAACGGCGTCTACTTCCTGCTGATCGACCTCAACAAGATGAACTTCGTCGAGGCGCAGCTCAACCCCGAGGAGCGCGGCGACATCAAGGTCAGCTACGGGAACTGCCGCACTCTGTAGTGCCCGCCTCCGGGCGATCTAGTCCATGTGGATCAGGACGTAGGCGGCGGCGACGACGGCCGTGAGGGTGAGGACGACCAGCAGCGCCGTTTTCCCGGACGGTCCCTCCGGCGGGTCTGGGGCGTCGGTCATGCGGCTCCTCCGGGCCGGTGACGGGGCCTCTGCCGAAAGACCCCGGTCCTCCCGTTGGTTCCCTGGCCCGCCCCGGGCCGCGGGCCGCCGTCCCGGCCGGCCGGGACGCTCACCGGGAGAACCATCACCGGCAGAAACGCGCCGCGGCCGGCGTCCACTGGCCGAAGCCCGTCGCGACCATGTTGGCCACGACCCGGCAGATGTAGATCTTCTGCGCCGCGTCGTTGTGCGGGCCGGCGTGATAGCGCGCCACGGCCATCGTCCAGCTGCCCTCCCGCTGCTTCAGATCGCGGAGGAATTGCGTCGCGTAGTCCACGTTCGCGCGCGGGTCGATCATGGCCTCGACCGAGGCGAATTTGCCGCCGTGATAGTGATGGTTGATCTGCATGCAGCCGAGATCGATCAGGCGCGCGCCCCGGCGGCGCGCCGCGGTGAAGTGGGCCAGCACGTCCTGGGGCCCGGTCGCGAAATAGGCCGTCCCTTCGATGTTCAGGCGTAGGGCTGGAGCGAGCCGCGCTTGCCCGTCTCCGTGAGGCCCACCGCGTAGAGCACGCCGAGGGGCACGCCGTAGCGGGCCGAGGCACGGCCCATCTCGGCCTCGCACACGGTCCCGGCGACCGGCGCGGCGCTACAGATAAACGCCGCCGTCGCGAGGACGTACCGTCTCATCCATCCGCTCCCCGTCGCGTCTGCCGATCGCCGGCCGCTGCTCCGCGCGCTGCTGCTCTGACCGCCGCTGCCCCTCCCCGCCGGGACCCGGCCGGCCCCCCCCGTCGGTGTTGGCGGATTGGCCCTGTGACGGTGACCCGCCCGCGGAAGACCCGGCTTCGGTCGGGCGAACGGGCCCGACGGTGATCTCGGGCCGGTAATGGGCCTGCTTCATCAATTCGGTGAGGATCGCCGAATCCCGCTGCAGCATCGCCGCCGTCTCGGGGCGCGAGGCGCGCAGATGGGTCTCGAGATGACCGTCGGTGAGCCGCAACTCCACCGTGACGATCCCGAGATTGTCCGGCCGAAGCTGGATCTTGAGCACCCGCAGCGGCCCGTCCGGAGCCGGGGGGATCGCCGGGTCGGTGCTGACGCGACCCTCCGGTCCGGCCGCGGCCGCGCGCTCGATCTCCTCCTTGATGGCCGCCGCGATCGCCGGCAGGGCGGCGGCGGCCTGGCCTGGCCTGGCCCGGACCGGACCCGGATCCGCCGGCCGCGTCCTGGTTCGGGCCGCTCGGCGGCTCCTGGCGGCCGCTGGAGGCGGGTTGGACCCCGGCGATTCCGGAGCGGGACCGGTTGTCCTCGCGCGCCGCGAGCTCCCCCGGCCCATCGATCCCCGACGCAGCTTCGCGGGCCGTCGCCTCGCCGGATCGGGGCTCGGGATCGGTCGCGCCGGCGATCGCCGCCCTCGGCGCCGCGGCAGCGAGCTTGGCGGCGACCTCGGCGGCCGGCGCGATGCGGGCAGTCCGGGGCTCGGCGACCGGATCCGCCGATCCGGGGTGAGGCCGCGCGTCCGCCGCGTTCGGGTCGGTCGTCGACGGGGACGTGGCCGGTTCGGGGAGCGCGCGCCGGGCCGCATCGGGGAGGACGGGCTTGAAGTGAACCGCCCGGTCGAGCACCGCGACCGGCGGGAGGGCCCCCTGGGGGAGGCTGCCCGGCCCCGGCCCGGCGCGCGGCGACGCGTCCGGACGGGCCGCCTCGCCGTCCTCCGCGCGGGGGATCTCCGGGACCGCGCCGGGGCCCACCGGGGCGGCTGCGGCGGCGGTCGGTCCCGGGGCCTCGGTCCCGTGTCCCGCGGGGGTGTTCGGCGCGGCCGGCCGGGAAGCGGCACCCAGGATCTCGGCGAGCACTGCGGCGGCGTTGCGGGGATCGACCGGTGCCGGCGGCGTTTCGGGCGATGCGCCGGCCTCGTCCGTCGGATCCTTCGCGGTCGCGTCGTCCGGTTCGTCGGCCTCGCCCGCGTCCGCGTCGGATCGGTGCGCGGTTGCGCGCTCCGAGACGGCGCACAGAGCCAGGTCGAAGGCGCTCCGCACCCCCGCATCCGGCAGCGCCGGAAGGTCGCCCGCCGGATGCGGGGACGATGCGACTTTCCGATCGGGTGCGGAGGCGGGTTTCGGGAGCGCGGCGGAGATCGTGTTCACGGGGTCGCCTTGCTGAGCATCAGATCGATCCGGTCGATCGCGGCCTGCGCCTTCGGGATCAGGTTCGCGGGCCCGTCGGCGGGACCCGGGGCGGCCTGCGCCGGCTTCGCGGCGCCGTCGGGCTCCGGCGCGCCGGGCCGCCCGGCGAGCCCGCGTCCGATCGCCTCGGCCGTCGACAGGGCCGTCTCGAGGAGGAGCAGGTCGTCGGCCGCGAGCTTGGCCCTGTCGAGGGATCTCAGCGCGCGCAACCCGGACTGGAACGTGCCCAGGCTCACGATCTCGGCGGCCGCCCGGTAGAGCTGGGCCCGGATCGCCTCCGCGCTCCCGGGCGGACTGAGCGCGAGGGCCCTCTCGCTGGCGCGAAGCGCCCCGGCCGTCTTGCCCGCCTGGATCGCCGTCTCGGCGACCAGGAGATACAGGTCGCGTCGGCTCTCGGGACGGAGTTCGTTCAGGATCCTGTTCAGGGTCGCGAACCGCTCCGCGTCCTGGCCGACATCGAACTGCGTCAACTGATAGGCCAGGCGCTGCCGGAAGTTGCCCGCGTAGACCGAGTGCGGGAAGCGGCGCAGGTACTGGATCGCCAGCGCCTCGAACGCTTTCAGCTCGCCGATCTGACCGAGGGTGAAGATCTCGCGGCGCAGGGCGCCCTCCTCGGTCAGGGTTCCCGGCAGCAGCACCCGGACGCGGTCGAGCAGGGCGACCGCCCGGGCCGGCTGGTCGGGCACGGCGAGCGAGGCCTGCGTCAGGCCGATCGCGCCCGCCAGCGTCGGCGGCAGGCCCGTCGTGTCGACGTCCTGGAGCAGGCGCTTCGCCTCGGCCTCCCGCCCCTCGAGATAGGCGAGCGCGCCGCGCGCGAGCGTCGCTTCGGGCTCGACGAGGCCGTCCTGCGCCGTCAGCCGTCGCAGGACGACCGGACCGCCGCCGATCAGGGCGAAGGTGATCGCGGACCGGAGATTGTTCCGGCGGTTCCAGATCTCGGGCGGGGCGGCCAGGAGATCCGCGTTGATCCGGGCGATCAGGAGCGGCTGGCTCTCGTGGGCGGCCAGGGAGCCGGCGGCGACGCGATCCTGGAGCAGCCGCGCAACTTCAGCGTGGAGACCAGCCGCGACGCGATGCGCCTCGTCCACGCCCTCGCCCTGGAGATGGGACGGTTCTTGCTGCCGGCGCTGGTCATCCTCCTCGTGGCCGGTATCGCCGCCTCGATCTTCCAGAATGCACCGCGCGTCGTGTCCGATCGAATCCAGCCGAAATGGTCCCGCATCTCTCCCGTCGCCGGCTGGAATCGGCTCTTCAGTCTGCAGGGATTCATCGAGTTCGGGAAAAATCTGTTCAAGTTCTTCGCGATCGGCGGCATGTCCTACATGGTCCTGCACGCGGACCGCCACGAGATCGTCAATGTCATGTTCGTGGATCCAGTCGGGTTGCCCGAATTCCTGCTGACCCTGTCGGTGCGCCTCGTCTCGGCCGTGAGCGTCGCGACGATCGCGCTGGTCGCCGGCGACCTGGTCTGGACCCGCGTGCGCTGGCAGCGCGATCTGCGGATGTCGCGGCAGGAGGTGAAGGACGAGTTCAAGCAGCTCGAGGGCGATCCGCTCGTGAAGGCGAAGATGCGCTCGCTGGCGCAGGACCGGCTGCGCAAGCAGATGATGGCGGCGGTGCCCCGCGCCACCATGATCCTGGCGAACCCGACGCACTACGCGATCGCGCTCCGCTACGACCAGAGCGAGAACGACGCCCCGATGGTTCTGGCCAAGGGGGCGGACCTGATCGCCCTGCGCATCCGCGAGATCGCCGAGAAGCACCGGATCGAGGTGGTCGTCGACAAGGCGCTCACCCGGGCGATGTACGACCATGTCGAGGTCAACCAGGTGATCCCGGCGGAGTTCTACCGGGCGGTGGCGAACCTGCTGGTCTACGTGATGACGCGCAAGCGCCGCTGACGGACGCGGACGCGTCGCCGTGGCGTTGGCCGACCTGCTCGTTCCGACCGACCGGCAGAGGCTGGGGACCTCGGCGGGACTGCTCGACAGGGCTCTCGAGCGGAGGCCGGGCGCGGCGAAGGAGCCCCTCGCCGCCCCTCGCCGCCCGTCCCGCGCCGGGTCTGCTGCCTCTCGCCTCGCAGATCCGCGTCGCGGCGTCTCAGACCCAGGAGGCGGTCTGCCTGCTCGGCGGGCAGGCGCTGCCCGGCCGGCTCGTGCGGGGCGTCCCCGAGAGCTGGGACGTGCGGGACAGGCCCGGCACGGTCGCGGCGGCGACGGCGCGTCTCGCGCAGGCGCTCGCCGCCCTCGATCGTCCGGACGGCCTCGCCTTCGACCCGGCGGGCGCGTCCGACCGGCGGGACTGGGCGCGACCGCGATTCCATGTTGACCCGGTCAGCGCCTCCGATCCTGCGGAACCGGAGTATCGCCATCGGCATCGGCATGGCCGATGACGGGTCGCACATGCTCGCGTATCGCCGGGCCGTCGGGGCGGATCCCGGGGGGCGGCGCGCGCCCGGGATCCGGGAGCGGCCTCAGGCCGCCCGCACGTGGGCCTCCAGGCGCTTCGCCTCCCGGCGGAACTGGTGCAGCACGAACTCGGTGTAGCCGTTCGGCTGGCCGGCACCCTCGAAGACCAGGGCCTCGGCGGCGCGGAAGGCCGGACCGTCGAAGCCCGGGGCCATCGGACGGTAGGCCGGGTCGCCGGCATTCTGGCGGTCGACGATCTCGGCCATCCGGCGCAGGGCCGCGGCCACCGCCGCGCGATCCACGATCCCGTGGCGCAGCCAGTTGGCGATGTGCTGGCTGGAGATCCGCAGGGTGGCGCGGTCCTCCATCAGCCCGACCTCGTGGATGTCCGGCACCTTGGAGCAGCCGACGCCCTGGTCGACCCAGCGGACCACGTAGCCCAGGATCCCCTGGCAGTTGTTGTCGAGTTCCTCCCGCACCGAATCCGGCGCGAACGCGCCCTCGGCGAGCGGCAGGGTCAGCATGGCGGCGCGGGTCGCGGGCGCCCGGCCGGCGAGGTCCGCCTGGCGGGCGCGGACATCCACCTGATGGTAGTGGAGCGCGTGGAGCGTCGCGGCGGTCGGCGACGGCACCCAGGCGGTGTTGGCGCCCGCCTCCGGGTGGGCGCCCTTGGCCTCGAGCATCGCCGCCATCCGGTCGGGGGCGGCCCACATGCCCTTGCCGATCTGCGCGTGGCCCGGCAGGCCGCAGGCGAGGCCGGCATCGACGTTGCCGTCTTCGTAGGCCTTGATCCAGGCGGTCGCCTTCATGGAATCCTTGCGGACCACCGGACCCGCTTCCAGCGCGGTGTGGATCTCGTCGCCGGTCCGGTCGAGGAAGCCGGTGTTGATGAAGAACAGCCGGTCCGACGCCGCGGCGATCGCCGCCTTGAGGTTCAGCGTCGTGCGCCGCTCCTCGTCCATGACGCCGATCTTGAGCGTCCGCGGCGCGAGGCCGACCAGCGCCTCGACCCGCCCGAACAGCGCCACCGCGAAGGCGACCTCGTCGGGGCCGTGCAGCTTGGGCTTGACCATGTAGACCGAGCCGGTCCGGCTGTTACGGAGCGGACCGGTCCCCTTCAGGTCGTGCAGCGCGATCAGCGCGGTGACGGCCGCGTCGAGGATCGTCTCCGGGATCTCGGCGCCGTCGAGGGTCACGGCGTCGGTGTACATGTGGTGGCCGACATGCCGGACCAGCATCAGCGACCGTCCCGGCAGGGTCAGGCACCCCCCGTCGGGGCCCGTGAAGGTGCGGTCCGCGGCGAGCCGCCGCTCGACCGTGCGGCCACCCTTGGACAGGGTGGCGATGAGGTCGCCGCGCATCAGGCCGAGCCAGCTCCGGTAGACCGCGACCTTGTCGGCCGAATCCACGGCCGCCACCGAATCCTCCATGTCCATGATGGTCGACAGGGCGGCTTCCAGCACCACGTCCGCGATGCCGGCCGGGTCGGTGCGGCCGATCGGGCTCGTGCGGTCGACGACGATCTCGATATGCAGCCCGTTGTGGCGCAGCAGGAGCGCGGTCGGCGCCGCGGCGTCGCCGGTGTAGCCCGCGAAGGCGGCCGAGCCGGTCAGGCCGGCGCTGCGGCCGGCGCCGAGGTCGACGGCGAGGCGGCCGTCCGTCACCGAGAAGCCCACGGCATCGGCCCAGGAGCCGACGCTGAGCGGCGCGGTCGCGTCGAGGAACGCCTTGGTCCGAGCCACCACGGCGGCGCCCCGGGCCGGGTTGAACCCGGTGCCGGGCGCGCGGTCGCCGTCCTGCGGGATCGCGTCGGTGCCGTAGAGCGCGTCGTAGAGGCTGCCCCAGCGGGCGTTGGCGGCGTTCAGCGCGTAGCGGGCGTTGGAGATCGGCACCACGAGCTGCGGTCCGGCGATCGCGGCGATCTCCGCGTCCACGTTCTCGGTGGTCACCCGCACGGTCTCGGGCTCCGGCTGCAGGTAGCCGATCCGCGTCAGGTAGGCCGCGTAGGCCGCCGGATCGTGCGGCTGGCCGCGATGGTCACGGTGCCAGGAATCGATGTCCGCCTGGAGAGCGTCGCGCCGGTCGAGCAGGGCCCGGTTGTGCGGTGCGAGATCGCGGACGAGCGCGGCGAAGCCCGACCAGAACTGGTCGGCCGAGAGGCCGGTCCCGGGCAGCGCCTCCTCGGACAGGAAGGTGCGGAGATCCTCGGCGACGACGAGATTCGACATGGCGATCCTCTGGGATACAGGCCCGCGCGTCAGAAAAAATCGAACGCGCCGTGAAAAATTTTTGATGACGCATCGATAGATCGCTTGGCTTCCGCGAGAAAGGCAGCAAAAGGGATTTGATTTTTTCCGCAGCGTTGAGAATGCACGACCAGAGCGACCTGGAGATCTTCGCCCGGGTGGTCCGCACCGGCAGCCTCACCCAGGCCGGGTCGGAGCTCGGCCTGTCGGTGGCGGTGGTCTCGAAGCGGCTGAAGCGGCTCGAGGAGCGGCTCGCCGTGCGCCTGCTGCACCGCACCACGCGGCGCGTCGCGCCGACGGATGTCGGCGCGGCCTTCTTCGAGCGGATCGCCCCGATCGTCGACGCCATCGCGGAGGCCGAGAGCCTCGTGTCGCAGACGGCGACCCGGGCCCGGGGGACCCTCCGGGTCACCGCGCCGAGCTCCTTCGGGCGCCTGCACATCGTCCCGCACCTGCGGGCCTTCTTCGCCCTCCATCCCGGCATCGTGCTGAACCTAGAGCTGAGCGACGATTTCGAGTCGATCGTCGAGCGCGGCTACGACCTCGCGATCCGGGTCGGCGCGCTGGAGAGTTCCGGGCTGACGGCGGTGCGCCTCGCGCCGGTGCAGCGGGTCCTCTGCGCGCGGCCGAGTTACCTCGACGCGGCCGGGCGGCCGCAGAGCCTCGATGACCTGCGCGGCCACGTCTGCCTCGCCACCGAGAACCAGAATCCCTGGCGGCTGGTCGGGCCGGAGGGACCCTGCACGGTCGGCGCGTCGGGGCCGCTGCGCACCCATTCCAACGAGGTGGTGCGCGAGGCCGTGATCGGCGGCCTCGGGATCGCGCTGCGATCGACCTGGGACGTGTACGCGGAGCTGCGCGACGGCCTGCTGGAGGTGGTGCTGCCGGCCTACGCGGCGGCGGCCTCGGCGGGCATCTTCGCGGTCTACCCGAGCCGGGCCTTCGTGCCGGCCAAGACGCGGGCCTTCATCGCGTTCCTCAAGCAGACCTACCGGTCGAGCGGCGCCTGGGCGGAGGGGTGAGGCCGGTGCTGCGGCGTCCCGCTCCTGCGGAGAGCGAGCACCCGAGTGGCGTCTCATCCCCTCTCCGATCGATGAGAGCGGCACCGCCGTCCTCGCGAGCGGAGCGAAGCAGTCCAGCGGCGCCAGCTGACCGGAATCGCGCTGCCCCGGGTCGCTTCGCGCCGCTCGCGAGGTCGGAATGGGGCCTATCGACCGAACGGGTCAGCTGGCGACCGGTCCGCCCTCAGCCCTGCGCGAAGTCCGGGTCCGTCCGCGCCAGCATCCGCTTGAACGCCGCCCACTCGTTGTCGGGCGCCCCCTGGATCACGACGCGGTCGTAGCCGGCGGCGTACTGCCCGGCGGTCTTGGTGGCGACGGCGGAGGAGGGCCGGATCACCGGTGCGCCCGCCGCCTGAATCGCCAGCTGCGCCCGGCACGAGCGCTCCATGTTGTGCATCAGCCGGAACGCCTCGCCGACCGTGCGCCCGCAGGTCAGCAGGCCGTGGTTGCGCAGCACCATCACGGGCTTGTCGCCGAGATCGGCCACCAGCCGCTGCCGCTCGTCGAGGTCGAGGGCGATGCCCTCGTAGTCGTGGTAGGCGACGCGTCCCGTGAACTGCATCGACCACTGGTTCAGGGGCAGGAGCCCCTCCTCCTGGCAGGAGACCGCCACGCCCGCGACCGTGTGGGTGTGCAGCACGCAGATCGCGTCGTGGCGCGCGGCGTGGATGGCGCTGTGGATGGTGAACCCGGCCGGGTTGATGCCGAGCCTCATCGGATCCTCCAGCACCTTCCCGTCGATGTCGACGGTGACGAGGTTCTCCGGCGTCACCTCCTCGAAGCGCATCCCGTAGGGGTTGATCAGGAACCGGTGCCCGGCGCCCGGCAGCCGCGCCGAGATGTGGGTGTAGATGCTGTCGTCGAGGCCCAGCCGGTGGATCAGCCGGTAGGCGGCCGCGAGGTCGACGCGCATCGCGCGGATCGCGGCGTGATCGGCGGGACCCGCGTCCCGGTCCGCGGCGATCGACGGTGTGGCTGCGCTCATGCGACGGCTCCCTGCCGGTCGGCCCTGTCGGCCCTCCGGGATCGCCGCCCGGCGCAGGCGGTCCCGCGATTCCTGAGGCGGTCCGGGACGAGGACCGGGCCCGGGAATCGCCGGCAGGGTGCACCACGGCGCGCGGTCCGGCAATGCACCGGGCCGCGCGTGCGCGGACGCGGCCGAGTCGGGGCGGCGAGCGCCGGTGGCGCGGGGCCGACCCTGCCGTCGACGGTCTCGCGTCGGTCCGGCGCGCTCCTAGAAGCGCTGATCGGTGCGGCCGGGGTTGGGGCCGCGGCTATGATAGGACGCCATGCACAGGTGCCAGATCTGCGAGCCGAGGTCGTAGAGGCTGAGGTTGTTCGGGTTGGGATAGCTGAAGATCTGGGCCCGCGCCTGCTCGCGGCAGGCAGCGTCCTGCGGGCTCTGGATGGGCGGCTCCGGAACGGATTGCGCCGCCGCCCCCGTCGTCAGGGCGATCACGATGGCGAGGGGGGTGATGAGGGGGCGCATCGTCACAGGTCTCCGGATACGGCCTTGGGTCGGCAGCCGCTTTGCCGGCCGCGGATGGGCCACGAGATGGACAGCACGGGGGCCCGGACCGGGCCGTCTAGACCGCCGCCCGTGCGGCACCCGCCGAGTTCGGGCCGCTCAACCCGAGGGTCACGACCCGCACCACCCGCATGAGGCGCGCGGCGTGTCCCTCCCGCGAGCGACGCGTCCTTCGCGCCCCGATCCTGTGGCACGCTGCTTATGAACGAAGATTGATGTCAATGGTGCGCATTCAACGAATGACTGCATCGTTCGCGCGTCGGCATTCGCGCATCGCGCGAGGTTCGTCGTGTATTCCACCGTCATCACTGCTCGCGGCGCAGCCCCGCGCAACCTGCACAGGCGGCGCGCCGGCGGATGGATGATCGCTCACTCCGCCAGCGCGGCCTCGACCCCGGCCCCGATCGCCAGGAGCCGGCGGTCCTGCCCGTGCCGAGCCAGCAGCATCAGGCCCGCCGGCCGGGGCAGGCCCGGCATCGGCAGGGACAGGCCGGTGAGATCGAAGAAGTTGCCGAAGGCCGTGTTGCGCAGCATCAGGCGATTGGCCGCCAGGAAGGCCGCGTCGTCCGCCGCCAGGGGGGCGGTGAGCGGCGCTGTCGTGGCGGTCGCCGGGAGCGCCAGCACGTCGAGCGGGCCGAGGTGCCGGTCGAGGGCGGCGATCAGCGCGGCCCGCCGGCGCACCGTCCGGATGTAGCCCGCGGCCGTCGCGCCCCGGCCGGCCACGATGCGGCGATGGACCCGCGGATCGTAGCGGTCGGCCGCGCTGTCCAGCCAGTCGGCGTGGATCGCCGCGGCCTCGATCGCCGCGAGGGAGCCGTCCGGGAGCGCGGCGTCCATGGCGGCGAGGTGGTCGTCGATCGGGTGATCGGCGATCCGGGCGCCGGCGCCGGACAGGCGGGACAGCGCCCGCTCGAAGGCCTCGGCGACGGGCGCCTCCGTCTCGGTGAACAGCAGGCCCCGCGGCACGCCGATCCGCAGACCGGCGACGGCGAGCGCCTCCAGCGGCGCGGGCTCCGCGCCCGCCATCACGGCGTCGGCGGCCGCGCAATCCGCGACCGTCCGGGCGAGCGGCCCCAGGGAATCGAGGGCGTAGGACAGCGGGAACGCCCCCTCCAGCGGCACGCGGCTTGCGGTCGGCTTGAAGCCGACGACGCCGTTCAGCGAGGCCGGGATCCGGACGGAGCCGCCCGTGTCGGACCCGATCGCGATGTCGCTGGTCCCCTGCCCCACGGAGACCCCGGCGCCGGAGGACGAGCCCCCCGGGATGCGCGCCGGATCGGCGGCGTTGCCGGGGGTGCCGTAATGCGGGTTGAGGCCGAGCCCGGAGAAGGCGAACTCGGACATGTTGGTCTTGCCCAGGATCACCGCCCCGGCGCAGCGCAGCCGGGCGACCACCGGGGCGTCGGTGCGCGCGGGTGCCGCGTCCGCCAGCAGGATCGAGCCGGCGCGCGTCGTCTCGCCCGCCACGTCGAACAGGTCCTTGATCGAGACCATCGCGCCGTCGAGGGGGCCGAGGCAGATCCCGTCCCGGCGGCGCGCATCGGCGGCGTCCGCCGCCGCGCGGGCCTGTTCCGGGTACAGGCGGGTGAAGACCGCCGGGTCCTCCTCCGCGATCCGGGCCATCCGGGCCTCGAGGGTCTCGCGTACGCTCATGGTCCTCACCGCGCGCTGTGATCCGGCCCGCTCCTGCAAGCGGAGGGCCGGACGGGCCGGTCCGCGTCAGAACGTGCCGGGATAGGCGCCGCCATCCATCAGCAGGTTCTGCCCGGTGATGAAGCCCGCCTGCTGGCTGCACAGGAACGCGCAGGCGGCGCCGAACTCGTCGGGCTGGCCGAACCGGCCGGCGGGGTTGTCGCGGGCCCGCGCCTCCAGGAACGCCTCCACGGTGGTGCCGGCCTTGGCGGCCCCCGCCGCGGCGTTGCTGCGGATCCGGTCGGTGTCGAAGGGGCCGGGCAGCAGGTTGTTGATCGTCACGCCGTGCCGCACGGTCTTGCGCGCCAGCCCGGCCACGAAGCCCGTCAGCCCCGAGCGGGCGCCGTTCGACAGGCCGAGATGCTCGATCGGCGCCTTCACGGCGCCGGAGGTGATGTTGACGATCCGGCCGAACCTGCGGCCGATCATCCCGTCGACCGTCGCCTTGATGAGCGCGATCGGCGCCAGCATGTTGGCGTCGAGCGCCCGGATCCAGGCGTCGCGGTCCCACTCGCGGAAATCGCCGGGGGGCGGGCCGCCGGCATTGTTGACCAGGATGTCGGGCTCGGGACAGGCGGCGAGCGCGGCCGCCCGGCCGGCCTCGGTGGCGATGTCGCCCGCGACGGTCGTGACGGTGACGCCCGTCGCGGCGCGGATCTCGTCCGCGGTCCGCTCCAGCGTCTCCGCGGTGCGGGCCGTGATCGTCACCGCGACGCCCTCCCGGGCGAGCGCCAGGGCGCAGCCCTTGCCCAGACCCTTGCTCGCCGCGCAGACGAGCGCCCGGCGCCCGCTCAAGCCGAGATCCATGGGAAGCCTCCGTGAGCCGGCCCTCGCCGCGAGGGCGTCCGGCGCGTCATAGCGCGCGGGGTGCCGTCCCCGGAAGCGGCCCGGGGCAGGGCACGGAGCGGCGTGACGTCACCCGGGAGGCGCCGTTCGGCGGCGGGCGCCTCGCGGCCGGAACCGGGATCCGCGCCGGCCGCGCCGCGACCGGACGCCCGGCCGGCGGCCGGCGCTCACCACGTGCGCAGGTCGCGGGCGCCCGGCGCGTCCGGGCGCTCCTCCCGCTCCGGAGCGACGAACCCCGCCCACAGCAGGGCCACCGCACCGGTGAGGAGCGGAAGGGACGTGCTGAGGACGAGGCTGAGGGTCACGGCGATCCTGCCAGGCGGACGGTGTCGAGGCGACGAGATCAGAATCCAATATCCTGAGAATTGTTTTCGACGGCTTAAGTGAGTGCTCGTAATTGCAGTAGCCCGGCGAAAATCCGCGCGGCGTGCCTCGCGCCGGCGTGGCCACCGCGCGTCCATTGGCGGCGACCGCGCGGCTTGGCGGCATCGTACGCTCGGCGGGGGTCGACGGATGGCGGGGCCGCGCGATCCCGCGCCGGACGTCCGCCCGACCGGGGCCGAGCGCGCCGGCTCAGGTCTGATCCGCCGCTCCGGACAGGGCGCCGAACTCGTTGACCATGCACTCGTGCATCCGGCGCAGCCACGCCCGCGCCTCCGCCCGCTGGGCCTCCGCCCGCTCGGCCCGCTCGTCCGAGGCGCGGGCCCGCGCCTCTGCCTGCTCGGCCCGCGCGAGCGCGGCCTGCAGAAGAGCCTCGGCGTGCCGGGCCCGCTCCTCCGCCGCGCGGAGCGCCGTCTCGGCCGCGCGCACGGAGCTCTGGGCCTCCCGCACGGAGTCGCGGGCGCTCGCCTGCAGGGCGCGCACCCGCGCCGCGGCGCCGCGCACGGCGGTCAGGGAGGTCGACCAGTCATCCTCGGCCGCGGGAGGGGCGGGCATGACCGGGGCGGTGCCGGAGAACAGCGCCACGACCCGGTCGATCGGCGCGGCGGCGCTGTTCTCCGGCGCCGCCGTGTCGGACAGGGGGTGGGGCGCCGTCGGCTCTGCCCACGCGCGGGCGGCGCTCATGCCGCGGCCTGCTCGGTGAGGTCCGAGAACTCGGACAGGATCGCCTGCTGGACACGGTCCAGCCATTCCTCGGCCTGCCGGGCCCGGTCCTCGGCGGCGCGGGCGCGGGCCTCGGCCGCCTTGGCGCGCTCGTCGGCGGCCAGGACCTGCGCCTCGGCGCGCAGCTGGGCCTCGCGCGCCTGCATCTCGGCCATCCGGGCGCGCTCGTTGGAGGCGTGGATCTCCTCCCGGACCTGATCCAGCACCTGCTCGATGCGCACTTCCCGCTCGCGCGCCTGGGCCTCGATCACGCGCGCCTGGCGGGCGGCGGTCTGTACCCGGTGGATGAGCGCGTCCCAGTCCCGCGGCGCGGCCGGCGGGGTCGAGGACTCGGGCCGCGCCTGCAGCGACGCGACGACCCGCAGGACGTTGCCGAGGTCGGGTTCGGGCGCGGCACCGGCGGCGCGCTTGGCCTTGTCCGCGGGCCGAAACCGAGGATCGCTCAGAAGCCGCTGCAGCTCGCTCACGGATCCCCCGCTCCCTGTGGACGCAATTCTGATCCGACTAAACTGTTTAGAATGGTTAACGAAGCATTAAACGATGCGCGACGGTGTGCCGGACTATTAGGACGCCGGCCGCGGCCGGCTCTGGCGGAGGCGTTCCGCCACCTCTGGGCCGCCGGCAGGATCGCCGGCGCGCTCGCCGGATGTGTTGTTTGATACAGAATTCGCGCCGGGAATGGCCCCGTATTCAGCCCAGCGTTGCGGGTTGAAATGGTCGTTCTTCGGGAGATCGCGATGGCCGGGAACCGCTCGGAAGAGGCCTGGAGGCCAGCCTTCAAGACCGGACAGATCTTCTTCGGGCAGCCGCAGGAATGCTGTGACTGCCTCATCTGGGAGCTGAGGACATCCGGCGCGCGGATCGAGGTCCGGCCGGACGCGGTGCCGCCGCGCACCGTCCGGCTCGTCTCCATCGCCCTGCTGCTGAACCAGGCCTGCGAGGTCGTCGCGCGCGAGGGCCGGACGATCGAGCTGCGGTTCTCCGCCTGTCCCGACATCGAGGGCGCGACGGCCGCGCCGACGGGCGCCGGAGCCGCGCGCGGGGCGCCCGACGCGTCGCGGCCCGTGCTCGGCCGCACGCAGGTCCCGCCGCACCGGCCATAAGTCTTCCGCATCACCGCGAAGCACCCGAGGAGGTGCGTCATGACCGCCCCGCAAGTCATCGCAACGATCTTCTTCCTGGTCTCGGTCGGTTCGGCGACGTCGCTGGCCCTGATGGCGGCGGCCTCCGCCGTGCTGGACGCGGTGGCGGAAACCTGCGACCGCCCGCGGCCGGGCGCGGGACGGGACCGGACGCGCCCTGTCTCCGAGGTCGCCTGTCGGCTGCGCCGCGCGGCCCTCGCCCGCGCCGCGACCCCGTAGGAGCCCGGTCGCGCCGCCGGCGCGTCGGTCGCCGCGGCCGAGACTGCCGCCGAGACTGCGGTCGAGACCGGCCCGGCGGGGTGCCGGCCAGCCGCGCCTTCGCTATGAGACCGGGGTCCGCGCGGGGCCGGAGGCAGGCGGGAGCGCATCGCCTTGACCGTCGTCGAGATCCATCGCTCGCCCTGGAGGGCGGCCGGGCTGTTCGGAGCCGCCTGCGGCTTCGTCCTCGCCTGCGCCTGGCTGCTCGCCGACGATCCCGGACGCTTCGCCGGAACTGCGGCCTGGCTCGGGATCGGCGTGTTCGGGCTGTGCGCGGCACGCGTCCTCCGCACGCTGTTCCAGCGCGGTCCGGTGGTGTCGGTCGGGCCGGGCGGGATCTTCGATCGGAGGCTCTCCACCGACTGGATCCCCTGGACGGCCGTGCGCGGCATCGCGACGGTGCAGGTCCGGCGTCAGCGCATGATCGCGTTCGAGGTCGATCCCCGGATCGCGGCGTCCCTGCCCTGGACGAAGCGCGCCCGGCGCGTGGCCCGGTTGAACCGGGTCCTCGGCGACCACCGATACTGGATCGCGTCCGTCGACCTGCGCGGCGGCTTCCCGTGCCTGTCCGACGCGGTCGCACGCGGCTGGTCCGGGTCTCACAGATGCCTGTGAGGCGCCTCACCGCGCTCTGCGCGCGCGGCTCGCCTGCGCGATCGCCAATCGAGCATCGGCGCCGCGCGGGCTGTCGTGCGACCTCGCGCTGTCCGATCGCGGCAGGATCGCTCTCGACGACCCGACACATCGCCTCCCGCACGAGGGGCGTCACCGTGTCGATGACGCGCACGCTCAGGCCTCACCGTCGCGCAACGCGGGACGGGTCGACGAGCGAGGATGGGATGGCGTGGGCGGGCAAGCGCGTCGGCGGAGGCCGCGTCAGGTTCTGCAAACCCCTCTCGGGTCGGCGATGCGGCGATGACGTGTGTCCGGGACGCTCACTCTGGAAGAGCCAGAACTCTCACAGCGTCGAATGGTGGAGACGACAGGGATCGAACCTGTGACCTTTCCCATGTCAAGGGAATGCACTACCGCTGTGCTACGTCTCCGTATCGACCGCCATCGGGTTCGCCGAACCCGAAGCTATCGAAATAGTCCAGACTGTTCAGTAGCTTATGAGGGGTGTCGACCACCCTGTCAAGGTGGTGCTCTCCCGCTGAGCTACGTGCCCGGGCCGGTGCCGTTCGGGCTCCGGTGGGCGGGGCCTATAGCGGCTGCCCGGCGCGCGCGCAAGCGGAACCTGCGTGCCGCGGCCGACCGGTCGCGTCCCCCGCCGGTCCGGCCGGGGTGCGCGCCGAGCCGGTCGCCCCGCAGCGCTGTCGGGCCGCCGTCGGATAGCGCATGCCGCATCATTGCCTTAGAGACGGTGGCATCGAGCCGGCCGGGTCAAGCCGCGGGGATCGGTCTCCGGGCCGGACGCGCCCTGGTGCACGCCGACGGAAAAATGCGCTATGGCCCTGCCGCTCGGCATCCGGCCGCGCCGCGACACATGGCGGACACTTGGCGCCGGCATGCCGCCGCCTCACGCTTCGGGACATGCGCTACTTCATCGACCACGATCAGGGCGATTCGATCCGCGGCTGGATCGTGCCGGACAATCCCCTCGCCATCAGCCGGGTCGTGGTCGCGGTCGACGGACGGCGCGTGGCCGAGGTCCCGGCCAGCGTCATCGACGAGGCCTTCAAGCGCAACGGCTGGCACGCCACCGGCCAATGCACCTTCGTGGTCAGCGAGGCCGAGGTGCCGGGCCTGTCCGAGATCCCGCGGCTCGAACTCTACGATGCCGACACCAACGTGCTGGTCTACCGGCGCATGCCGGCCGAGGGGCAGATCCGGCAGCGGGCGATGCTGATCAACACCGGCATCGAGCCCGAGATCGTCCTCCAGACGGCGCTCTTCCCGTATTTCCAGCACTGCTATTTCGGCATCCACAAGTTGCCGGACGAGATCCTGAGCTGCGTGCTGGCCGGCCCGGCCGCCCCGTCGGCCTTCCTGTCGGGCGCCGTGACCATCCCGCGCTACGAGAACTTCATGACGCCGGACCTGATGGTCACGGCCATCCTGCTCCAGGAGCCGCAGATCGAGATGGCGGCCCGGATGCGCTGGCTGAAGGCCCGGGCCGCGGATGCCGCCGATCCCACGCGCAGCTGGCGCCTGGGGCCGCTGGCCGAGGCCGCCGCCTTCGCGGACGGGTACGACTTCTCCGACGTGAAGAGCCTCAAGCGCTTCTTCCGCATGCTGCCCGAGCCCGCCTACCGGCTGCTCTACAACCCGCTGACCCGCCAGCTCGGGACCCGCATGCCGGACGACCGGCTGCATCCCGGCAACTCGATCGCGGCGATCGAGATTCTCGCCCGCGTCGGGATCGTCGGCCACAAGACCCGGTTCCCCGCCTTCGCGTCGACGCTGTTCGATCGCCTCGGGATCGGCACGCCGATCCCGGCCCTGCCGCCCGTGCCGGCCGAGACGCTGGCGCTGGCCGAGCGCCTGAAGAGCGTCAAGGCGGTCGAGGACATGATCGTGTTCGACGTGGCCATGTCGGATGCCGTGAAGGCCTCGGTCGACAAGAGCTGGAGTTGATGGTGCGTTCGACCGGGCCGGCGGTGCCCGAATTCCGCCTCCCGACGGCGCAGGTCACGGGGCTCTGGGGCAAGCGGCGCGCCCTTCCGGCGCGGGCGGCCTCCGACGGCTTGCGCGTCGCGCTGCCGGATCTCGCGGGCCGCTGGGTCGAGATCATCCTGTCCAACGACCCGGCCGAGGCCCGCGACACCCTCCCCGACATCAGCTTCGTCGGTCCCGACGGGCGCCCGGGCACGCTGCTGCCCCAGGAGGCCCGGGGCGGCGGCGCCTTCGCGTGGATCGGCTGCCTGCCCGAGGACGTCGTCGAGCTGCGCGTCGCCGACCCGGCGGGGCGGGTGCCGGTCCGGCTGCGCCGGATCGCGGTGCGCCGTCTCGCCCGGCCGGTCCTGGCGGCCCGCGGGCTGCTGCGCGATCCCGGCCTGACCGTGCAGGCCTTCACCTGGCGGATCCTCGGCAAGAAGGTGCGCGCGCGGGGCTTCCTCGGCCGGGCGCTGCGCCACCGGCGCGTGAGCGGCTACGAGGCCTGGCTCGGCACCCACACCCTGCGCCGCGCGGAGCGGGACGGCATCGCCGCCGAGATCGCCGCCTGGACCGATCCGCCGCTGATCTCCGTGCTGATGCCGGTCCACAACCCGGATCCGAAGGTGCTGCGGGCGGCCCTGGCGTCGCTGCGCGCGCAGCTCTACCCCCACTGGGAATTGTGCGCCGTCGACGACGCCTCCACGCGCCCCGAGATCCCGCGGATCCTGAGCCGGGCGGCCGAGGCCGACCCGCGCATCCGCGTCCTCGCCCGGACCGAGAACGGCCACATCGCCCGGGCGACCAACGACGCGCTGGGCATGGCCCGGGGCGCGGTCTGCGCCTTCATGGACCACGACGACGCGCTCACCGAGGACGCCCTCTACGAGGTCGCCCGGGCGCTCCGCCGCGATCCGGGCCTCGTGCTGATCTACAGCGACGAGGACAAGATCGACGGGCGCGGCCGGCGGTTCGACCCGCACTTCAAGTCCTGCTTCGACCGCGAGCTGCTCTACGCCCAGAACTACATCAACCACCTCACGGTCGTGCGCACCGACGCGCTGCGCGCCGTCGGCGGCCTGCGCCCCGGCTTCGAGGGCAGCCAGGACCACGACCTGCTGCTGCGCCTGACCGACGGGCTCGACCCCGCCCGCATCCGCCACATCCCGCGGGTGCTCTATCACTGGCGCGCCGCGCAGGGCTCAGGCACCTTCTCGGACCGGTCGCTCGCCCGGGCGGAGGCCGCGCGCCTGCGCGCCCTGGAGGAGGTCGTGGCGCCCTGGGGCGGGCGGGCGGAGCGCGGTCCCGGCGGCTTCAACCGCCTGGTCCGGCCGCTGCCGGCGCGGCCGCCGCGGGTCTCCGCGGTCATCCCGACCCGGGACCGGGCCGAGATCCTGTCGGTGACCCTCGACGGCCTGCTCGGCGCGACCGACTACCCCGACATCGAGGTGATCATCGTCGACAACGACAGCCGCGAGCCCGAGACCGCCGCCCTGTTCGCCCGCTACCGGGACGATCCGCGGGTGCGCGTCGTGCCGGTGCCCGGCGCGTTCAATTTCTCGGATCTGTCGAATCGCGGGGCGGCCGCGGCCACCGGCGCGGTGCTGCTGTTCCTCAACAACGACATCGAGGTGCTCGAGCCCGGCTGGCTCGCCGAGCTGGTGCGCCACGCGGTGCGGCCGGAGATCGGGGCCGTCGGGGCCAAGCTCCTCTACCCGGACCACACGATCCAGCACGGCGGCATCGTCCTCGGGATCGGAGGGGTGGCCGGACACAGCCATCTCGGCCTCGCCGACGCGGATCCGGGCTATTTCTGCCGCATGGTCATCGCCCACGAGGTCTCGGCGGTCACCGGCGCGTGCCTGGCCATGCGGGCGGACGTGTTCGCGGAGGTCGGAGGCTTCGACGCGCAGGCTCTGAAGGTCGCCTTCAACGACGTGGATCTCTGCCTGAAGATCCGCCGGGCCGGCTACCGGATCGTCTGGACTCCCTTCGCGAAGCTGATTCATCACGAGTCGAAGAGCCGCGGGGCCGAGGACACGCCGGAGAAGCAGAAGCGCTTCGAGGGCGAGGTGCTGACCATGCTCGACCGCTGGGGGCCTGAGCTGCGCGCCGACCCCTATTACAACATCAACCTGTCACGGAATTCGGCGCATTACCGCGTGTGAGCGGTCCTCGCCCCTGACCCCGCCGGTGGCCGCGACCGCGCGGTGCTATGCATGCGTCAGTGGGTGAACTTGCGTCCGGAGCCGGTTGCGATACCTCTGGACATGCCGCAAGAGGCAGTTCCGGCCAAGGCGTCCCGACGGGCGCGCGGCGAGGGCGACAATCAGAGATGAGTGCGAACACCCCTACGGTCACGGGCCTGGAGCGTGACGCCCAGCAGGCGATGGGCGACCACAAGGTCCATCCCAACGAGATCGCCATCGGCGTGGTGATCGGGCGCGCGTCCGAGTACTTCGACTTCTTCGTGTTCGGCATCGCCTGCGTGCTGGTCTTCCCGAAGGTGTTCTTCCCCTTCGTCGACCCGCTCAAGGGAACCCTCTACGCCTTCTCGATCTTCGCCCTCGCCTTCATCGCACGCCCGGTCGGCACCGTGATCTTCATGGCGATCGACCGGCGCCACGGGCGCAGCGTCAAGCTGACCACGGCCCTGTTCCTGCTCGGCGGATCGACCGCGGCGGTGAGCTTCCTGCCGCGCTACGACAGCATCGGCATCTCGGCGGTCTACATCCTGGCCGGCCTGCGCATCCTGCAGGGCCTCGCCCTCGGCGGCGCCTGGGACGGACTCGCCTCGCTGCTCGCCATGAACGCGCCGCGCGAGCGCCGCGGCTGGTACGCGATGATCCCGCAGCTCGGCGCGCCGCTCGGCTTCATGGTGGCGAGCGCCCTGTTCGCCTTCTTCCTGGTCAACCTCGACGAGGCCGACTTCATCGACTGGGGCTGGCGCTTCCCGTTCTACTGCGCCTTCACCATCAACGTGGTCGCGCTGTTCGCCCGGCTGCGCCTCGTCGCCACCGACGAGTTCGCCCGCATGATGGACCTCGACCGGCTGCGCCCGGTCCCGGCCCTGGAGCTGTTCCGCCATCACGCCGGCGACGTGGTCCGCGGCGCCTTCGTGCCGCTCGCCGCCTTCGCGCTGTTCCACCTCGTGACGATCTTCCCGATCGCGTGGCTCGCGCTGAACAGCACCACCCGCTCGCCGGGCGAGTTCCTGATCGTGCAGTTCTCCGGCGCGATCGTCTGTGCCGGCGCGGTGGCGGCCTCGGGGCTGATCGCCGACCAGATCGGCCGCCGCAACTGCCTGATCATGAGCTCCTCGCTGATCGCCTTCTTCGCCGTCGGCAGCATCATCGCGCCGCTCCTGTTCGGCGAGAGCGCCATCGGCCAGACCATCTACGTCACGATCGGCTTCATGCTGCTCGGCCTCGCCTACGGCCAGACCGCGGGCGCGGTGAGCGCCCGCCTCGGCAACCGCTACCGCTACACCGGGGCCGCGCTGACCTCCGACTTCGCGTGGCTGATCGGGGCCGGCTTCGCGCCCCTGGTGGCCCTGTTCCTGTCGCAGCGCTACGGCCTGGCGATGATCGGCGTCTACCTCCTCTCCGGCGCGGTCTGCAGCCTCGTGGCCCTGTTCACCGACCGGTCGGAACTGCGCCAGATGTGAGTCGGCGGCCGGCGGCGCGGGCCGCCCGGCCCGCCCGTCACCGGACAGGAACGCCGCCTCGGGCGGCACGGCAGAAGCGCCGCGGCAGCGGCATGGCAGAAGTGCCGCGCGAGCGGCCTGGGATGACGAGACGCGTGCTGTGACCTCCACGATCCATCGACCGGACAGGACCGACACCGCGACCCGCCGAGGCGGCCGCGGGCGGCGCCTCCTGCCGCTCCTCGCCCTGCCGCTCCTGACCCTGCTCGGCGGTTGCAACTTCGTGGTCCTGCACCCGGCCGGCTACGTGGCCGAGCAGCAGCGCAACCTCGTGCTGGCGGCGACCGGGCTGATGCTCCTGATCATCGTCCCGGTGATCGCCTTCACGCTGATCTTCGCGTGGCGCTACCGCGCGACCAACGAGGACGCGGTCTACGATCCCGAATGGCACCACTCGACCCAGCTCGAGGTGCTGATCTGGACGGCGCCGCTGATGATCATCATCGCGCTCGGCGCCCTCACCTGGATCGGGACCCACACCCTCGACCCGTTCCGGCCGCTCAGCAAGATCGACCCGAAGCGCGACGTCCCGGCCGGCACCGTGCCGCTGGAGGTCGAGGCGGTGGCCATGGATTGGAAGTGGCTGTTCCTCTACCCGCAATACGGGATCGCCACGGTCAACGAGCTGGCCGCGCCGGTGGACCGCCCGATCCGCTTCAAGATCACCGCCACCGACGTGATGAACACGTTCTACGTGCCGACGCTCGCCGGCATGGTCTACGCGATGCCGGGCATGCAGACCCAGCTCCACGCGGTGATCAACCGCGAGGGCGCCTACGAGGGCCGCTCGGCCCACTACAGCGGCGCCGGTTTCTCCAACATGTTCTTCAAGTTCCACGGCCTGACCAACGACAAGTTCGACCAGTGGATCGCCAAGGCCAAGGCCGAGGGCGGCGAGCTCACCCAGGAGGCCTACCTGAAGCTCGAGGAGCCGAGCGAGGCCGAGCCGGCGCGGTTCTACAAGGCGTACATGAAGGGCCTCTACGACCGGATCATCGGCATGTGCCCGCGGCCCGACCAGATGTGCGTCGGCGAGATGGTGAAGATCGACGCGCAGGGCGGTGCCCACGGCGCGGAGGCCGCCGAGAACTACCAGCGGCTGCAGTACGACAACCGCCTCGCCGAGCGCGGCGTGGAGGCGCCCGGCGCGACGGCGCCGGCCTCGGAGACCGGCCCGCACGGTCAGACGCAGCCGCAGGGCATGAAGCCAAGGCCCGACATGGGCAACCCGGATGTCCGGGGCCAGAAGTCGCCCGACAGCCAGGGCAAGGGCCCCGGCGCGGGCCAGAGCGAGGGCGAGCAGATCGCCCCCAAGCAGCTGAACCAGTGAGACCGCGCGTGCTGACAGCGGACTCTACACACACAACCGGCGGTCGCCGTCGAACCCACTGAACGGGCCGATCCCATGTTCGCAAACCTGGACCTACAGCAGCTGCTCGTCGGGCGATTTACGATCGAGCAGATCCCCTATCACGAGCCGATCCTGCAGGCGACGTTCGCCGGCGTGGCCGTCGCCGGTCTCACCGTGCTGGGCGTCATCACCTACTACCGCTTCTGGGGACCGATGTGGCGTGACTGGATCACGTCGATCGACCACAAGAAGATCGGCATCATGTACTGCATCTTCGCGGGCATCATGCTGCTGCGCGGCTTCGCCGACGCGATCCTGATGCGCTCGCAGCAGGCGATCGCGTTCGGCGACCAGCAGGGCTTCCTGCCGCCGCACCACTACGATCAAATCTTCACCGCCCACGGCATGATCATGATCTTCTTCGTGGCGATGCCGTTCGTCACGGGCCTCATGAACTTCGCCGTGCCGCTGCAGATCGGCGCCCGCGACGTCGCCTTCCCGTTCCTGAACAACTTCAGCTTCTGGATGACGGTCGCCGGCGGCCTGCTGGTGATGGTCTCGCTGTTCGTCGGCGAGTTCTCCCGCGCCACCTGGCTGGCCTACCCGCCCCTGTCCGGGGCGGCGATGAGCCCCGGCGTCGGCGTCGACTACTACATCTGGGCGCTGCAGATCGCCGGTATCGGGACGCTGCTCTCGGGCATCAACCTGGTCGCCACCATCGTGAAGATGCGGGCGCCGGGCATGACCATGATGAAGCTGCCGATCTTCGTCTGGTCGGCGCTGTGCACCAACATCCTGATCGTGGCCGCCTTCCCGATCCTCACGGCCGTTCTCGCGATGCTGTCGCTCGACCGCTACGTCGGCACGCACTTCTTCACGAACGACCTCGGCGGCAACGCCATGCTGTACTTCAACCTGATCTGGATCTGGGGTCACCCGGAGGTCTACATCCTGATCCTGCCGGCCTTCGGTGTGTTCTCGGAGATCACCTCGACCTTCTGCGGCAAGCGCCTGTTCGGCTACACCTCGATGGTCTACGCGCTGGTGGTCATCACCATCCTCGCCTACCTCGTGTGGCTGCACCACTTCTTCACGATGGGCTCGGGCGCGGACGTGAACTCGTTCTTCGGGATCACGACCATGATCATCTCGATCCCGACGGGCGCGAAGATCTTCAACTGGATGTTCACCATGTACCGCGGCCGGATCCGGTTCGAGGTGCCGATGCTGTGGGTGGTGGCGTTCATCGTCACCTTCGTGATCGGCGGCATGACCGGCGTCCTCCTGGCGGTGCCCCCGGCCGACTTCGTCCTGCACAACTCGCTGTTCCTGATCGCGCACTTCCACAACGTGATCATCGGCGGCGTGCTGTTCGGCATGTTCGCCGGCGTGACCTTCTGGTTCCCGAAGGCCTTCGGCTTCAAGCTCGACGAGTTCTGGGGGAAGGTCGCCCTCGTGTTCTGGGTGACCGGGTTCTACGTCGCCTTCATGCCGCTCTACGTCCTCGGCCTGATGGGCGTGACCCGGCGCATGCAGCACTTCGACGACCCGTCGCTGCAGATCTGGTTCGTGATCGCCGCCATCGGCGCGGCGCTCATCGCCTGCGGCATCGCCTCGCAGATCGTCATGTTCGTGGTCTCGATCCGGAACCGCGACAAGCTGCGCGACCTCAGCGGCGACCCCTGGGGCGGCCGGACGCTCGAGTGGTCCACCTCCTCGCCGCCGCCGGACTACAACTTCGCCTTCACGCCGGTGGTCCACGATTCCGACGCGTGGTGGGACATGAAGAACCGCGGCTTCGACCGCCCGCTCAAGGGCTACAAGCCGATCCACATGCCCAAGAACACCGCGGCCGGCGCGATCCTGGCGGTCCTGAACTTCATCTTCGGCCTGGCCATGGTCTGGTACGTCTGGTGGCTGGCGATCCTCAGCTTCGTCGCGATCTTCGTCGTGGCGATCGCCCACACCTTCAATTACAATCGCGACTACTACATTCCCGCCGACGTCGTCAGTCGGACGGAAGGTCAGCGGACGCGCGAACTGGAGATGGCGTGATCCGATGATGCACGCGGAGACTGCACCCCCCGGCGCCGCGGCGCCAGTCTTCTACCAGACCGACGAGGAGGGCCATCATTCCGAGGGCTCGACCATGCTCGGGTTCTGGCTCTACCTGATGAGCGACTGCCTCATCTTCGCGACCCTGTTCGCGACCTACGGGGTGCTCGGGCGCAGCTACGCGGCCGGCCCCACCCCGAAGGAGCTGTTCGACCTGCCGGGCATCGCGGTGAACACCGCCATGCTCCTGTTCTCGTCCATCACCTACGGCTTCGCCATGCTGGAGATGGACCGGGACCGGGTGAAGCAGACGCAGATCTGGCTCGCCATCACCGGCCTGTTCGGCGTCGCCTTCGTGGCCCTGGAGATCCGGGAGTTCGTCCACCTGTTCCACGAGGGCGCGCCGCCCTGGCGCAGCGCGTTCCTGTCCTCGTTCTATACCCTGGTCGGGACCCACGGCCTGCACGTCTCGATGGGCATCCTGTGGCTCGTCGTGCTGATGGTGCAGGTCAGCAAGCGTGGCCTGATCGTCGAGAACAAGCGCCGGCTGATGTGCCTGTCGATGTTCTGGCACTTCCTCGACCTGATCTGGATCGGCGTCTTCACCGTCGTCTACCTGATGGGAGTGCTCGAATGAGCGCCGACGTTCACAACGCCGCCGCCGGGCACGGCCACCACGACGCCCACAGCGAGGGCGGGCACGGCACCTTCCAGAGCTACATGACGGGCTTCGTCCTGTCGGTGATCCTGACGGTGATCCCGTTCTGGCTGGTGATGGGCAACGTCCTCGACAACAGCCTCGTCACCACCCTGGTCATCCTGGCGCTCGGCGGCGTCCAGATGGTCGTGCACGTCATCTACTTCCTGCACATGAGCACGAAGTCGGAGGGCGGCTGGACCTTCATGGCGCTGATCTTCACGATCACGCTGGTGGTGATCATGCTCGCCGGCTCGGTGTGGGTGATGTACCACCTCAATCACAACATGATGCCGATGGATGCCCACGACGTCATGAACAACGCCCGCTGAGCGCGCGTCCGGCGATGAGGCCCGCGGGGTCGGGAGGGGGGGCTGATCCGGGATCGGCCCCCTCCCCGGCCCCGCGCGCGTTTCTGCGGCGCGCCGTGTTCGGCGTCGGCGCGGGCATCGTCTTCCTGGTGCTGCTGGGGCTCGGGACCTGGCAGGTGGAGCGGCGGGCCTGGAAGCTCGACCTGATCGCCCAGGTCGATGCCCGGGTCCACGCGCCGCCCGTGCCGGCCCCCGGGCCCGCCGCCTGGGCGCGTGTCGGCCCCGACGACGCCTACCGGCACGTCCAGATCACCGGCACGTTCCTGCACGATCGCGAGACCCTGGTTCAGGCCGTCACCGAGCTGGGCGGCGGCTTCTGGGTGCTGACGCCCCTGCGGCGTCCCGACGGGACCCTCGTGCTGGTCAACCGCGGCTTCGTGCCCGGCGCCCGGCGGGATCCGGCGAGCCGGGCGGCCGGGCAGGTCGCGGGCGAGACCGCGGTCACCGGTCTCCTGCGGCTGACCGAGCCGAAGGGCGCGTTCCTGCGCTCCAACGATGCCAGGGACGACCGCTGGTACTCCCGCGACGTGGCGGCGATCGCGGCGGCGCGCGGCCTGACCGACGTCGCCCCCTACTTCGTGGACGCGGACGCGACGCCCAATCCCGGCGGCCTGCCGGTGGGCGGCCTGACGGTGATCGCCTTCCCCAACAACCATCTTGTCTACGCGATCACGTGGTACGGGATGGCGCTGATGCTGGCGGGCGCGGTGATCTACCTCCTGCGGCGCGGCCCAGGGCAACGGGACGCCGAGGTGCGCTGAGGCGCCTGTGCTGCGCGCCTCCGCGGAAGCTCGACCGATAGGGGAGTAGCCCGCTCCGAGCGGGTCCCTATAATGGCGTGACAAACGCCACAACGAGTCAACGCCATGACCTCCCGCATCCCGAACTTCGCCGAAGTCCCGTTCTCAGGCGAATCGCTCGCGGTGGCGGCTCCGGCGCTCGGCGAGCCCTGGATGACGCCGGAGGGCATCCCGGTGAAGGGCCGCTACGGGCCTGAGGACCGGGAGGGGATCGAGTTCCTCGACACCTATCCGGGGATCGCGCCGTTCCTGCGCGGCCCCTACCCGACCATGTACGTCACCCAGCCCTGGACGATCCGGCAGTACGCCGGCTTCTCCACGGCCGAGGATTCGAACGCCTTCTACCGGCGCAACCTCGCGGCCGGGCAGAAGGGCCTGTCGGTCGCCTTCGACCTCGCCACCCACCGCGGCTACGATTCCGACCATCCCCGCGTCTCGGGCGATGTCGGCATGGCGGGCGTGGCGATCGACTCGATCTACGACATGCGCACGCTGTTCTCGGGGATTCCCCTCGACGAGATGACCGTATCGATGACGATGAACGGCGCGGTGCTGCCGATCCTCGCCCTCTACATCGTCGCCGCCGAGGAGCAGGGCGTGCCGCCCCAGAAGCTCGCCGGCACGATCCAGAACGACATCCTCAAGGAGTTCATGGTCCGCAACACCTACATCTATCCCCCCAGGGGATCGATGCGGATCATCTCGGATATCTTCGCCTACACGTCGAAGAACATGCCGAAGTTCAACTCGATCTCGATTTCCGGCTACCACATGCAGGAGGCCGGGGCGACGAACGATCTCGAACTCGCCTACACGCTGGCCGACGGCGTCGAGTACATCAAGGCGGGGCTGGCCGCCGGGCTGACCATCGACCAGTTCGCCCCGCGCCTGTCGTTCTTCTGGGCGATCTCGACCAACTTCTTCATGGAGATCGCCAAGATGCGGGCCGCGCGCCTGATCTGGGCGAAGCTCGTGAAGGGGTTCGACCCGAAGTCGGAGAAGTCCCTGGCGCTGCGCACCCACTCGCAGACCTCGGGCTGGTCGCTCACCGCGCAGGACGTGTTCAACAACGTCACCCGCACCAACATCGAGGCGATGGCGGCGACGCAGGGCGGCACGCAGTCGCTCCACACCAACGCGCTGGACGAGGCGCTGGCCCTGCCGACCGACTTCTCGGCCCGGATCGCCCGCAACACCCAGCTGTTCCTGCAGCAGGAGAGCGGCACCACCCGGATCGTCGATCCCTGGGGCGGCTCCTACTACGTGGAGAAGCTCACCGCCGACATGGTCGCCCGGGCCTGGGAGCACATCCGCGAGGTCGACGGGCTCGGCGGCATGGCCAAGGCGATCGAGGCCGGCATCCCGAAGCTGCGGATCGAGGAGGCCGCCGCCCGGGCCCAGGCGCGGATCGATTCCGGCCGCCAGACCATCGTCGGCGTGAACAAGTTCCGGGCCGACGACGAGATGGCGATCGAGCTGCTGCGGGTGGACAACGGCAATGTCCGCCGGCTCCAGATCGACAAGCTCAAGCGCCTGCGCGCCGAGCGCGACGAGGCCGCGGTTTCCGCGCGGCTGGAGGCGCTCACGAAGGCCGCCGACGGCGCCGGCAACCTGCTGGAACTCGCCGTCGAGGCGGCCCGCGCCAAGGCGACGGTGGGCGAGATTTCGGAGGCCCTGGAGAAGGCCTGGGGCCGGCACCGCGCCGAGATCCGCTCGATCTCCGGCGTCTACAAGCGCGAGGTGGGGGGCATGTCGCCTGTGGTCGAGGAAGTCCGGGCGCTGGTCGAGGCGTTCGAGGAGAATGACGGCCGCCGGCCGCGCATCCTGGTCGCCAAGATGGGCCAGGACGGGCACGACCGCGGCCAGAAGGTGATCGCCTCGGCCTTCGCGGATCTCGGCTTCGACGTGGATATCGGGCCCCTCTTCGCCACGCCGGCGGAGGCCGCCCGGCAGGCGGTGGAGAACGACGTGCACATCGTCGGCGTCTCGTCGCTGGCGGCCGGCCACCTGACGCTGGTGCCGGAGCTGAAGGCGGCGCTCACCGAGCAGGGCCGCGACGACGTGATGATCGCCATCGGCGGCGTCATCCCGCCGGGCGACTACGAGGCGCTGACGGCGGCGGGCGCGGCGGCGATCTTCCCGCCCGGCACGGTGATCGCCGAGGCTGCCGCCAAGCTGATCCGCGCGCTGAACGAGCGGCTGGGCTACGCGGCCCGGCAGGCGGCGGAGTAGCGGTGCGGAGCGCTTCGATCCTGTCGTCATCGCGAGCGCAGCGAAGCGACCCCGGGCCGCGCGACCTCGATGAGCGCGGCGCTGCCGGATTGCCGCGCGCCGCGCGCAAAGACGCTTCCGTCGCCTGATCCCCCGAAACGCCGTGAAAAAAGCCCGCCCCTGTCGCCGGGGCTGGTGACGCCGCGCCTCCGCGCGGGCATTGAGGCGGGAGAGCCCGGGAGACGCCCGCCTATGACGACCCCGACGACCGTCGCCACCACGCCCTTCCCCGACCAGAAGCCGGGCACCTCCG
This sequence comes from Methylobacterium sp. C33D, assembly GCF_053345825.1. NCBI lineage: Bacteria > Pseudomonadati > Pseudomonadota > Alphaproteobacteria > Hyphomicrobiales > Methylobacteriaceae > Methylobacterium > Methylobacterium sp. C33D. The sequence goes on along the minus strand of NZ_JBKFAV010000005.1, from coordinate 58,717 downwards.
GCCTGCGCAAGAAGGTGCCGGTGTTCCGGCAGCCGAACTACGTCGAGAACTTCGTCCAGGCGATCTTCGACACCCTGCCCGACAAGGCGGGCGCCACCCTGGTGCTCGGCGGCGATGGGCGCTTCCTCAACCGGGAGGTGGTGCAGAAGACGCTGCGCCTCGCAGCCGGCAACGGGTTCGGCCGGGTGCTGGTCGGGCAGGGCGGCCTGCTCTCGACGCCGGCCGCCTCCTGCGTGATCCGGAAGGCCAAGGCGCTCGGCGGCATCGTGCTCTCGGCGAGTCACAACCCGGGCGGACCGGAGGGCGATTTCGGCATCAAGTTCAACGCCGCCAATGGCGGCCCGGCACCGGAATCCGTCACCGACGCGATCTTCGCGCGGGCCAAGGCGCTGACCGAGTACCGTCTCGTCGAGGCCCCGGATCTCGACCTCGACACGCTCGGCGACACCCGCCTCGGCACCATGACCGTCACGGTGATCGACCCGGTGGCCGACTATGCCGAGCTGATGCGCACGCTCATCGACTTCGACGCGGTGTCGCGCCTGTTCGCCTCCGGCTTCCGCATGCGCTTCGACGCCATGAGCGCGGTGACCGGCCCCTACGCGACGGCGATCCTCGAAGGGATGCTCGGCGCCCCCGCCGGCACGGTGGTCAACGCCGAGCCGAAGGAGGATTTCGGCGGCCACCACCCGGACCCGAACCCGGTCCACTGCCACGACCTGTTCGACCTGATGCAGGGCCCGGACGCGCCGGATTTCGGCGCCGCCTCGGACGGCGACGGCGACCGCAACATGATCGTGGCGCCGGGCCTGTTCGTGACGCCGAGCGACAGCCTCGCCCTGCTCGCCGCCCACGCCCACCGGGCGCCGGGCTACGCGGGCGGGCTCGCCGGTGTCGCGCGGTCCATGCCCACGAGCCGCGCCGCCGACCGGGTCGCGGCCGCCCTCGGCATCAAGGCCTACGAGACCCCCACCGGCTGGAAGTTCTTCGGGAACCTGCTGGATGCGGGCCTCATCACCCTGTGCGGCGAGGAGAGCGCCGGTACCGGCTCGAACCACGTGCGCGAGAAGGACGGACTCTGGGCGGTGCTGCTCTGGCTCAACATCCTGGCCGCCACCGGCGAGCGCGCCGACGCGCTGGTGCGGGCGCATTGGCGCGCCTACGGGCGCGACTACTACGCCCGCCACGATTACGAGGAGGTCGACTCGGACGCCGCCAACGGCCTGATGGACGCGCTCCGCGAGAAACTCGCCGAGCTGCCGGGCACGCGGATCGGCGACCTCACGGTGTCGACGGCCGACGAGTTCGCCTACCGCGACCCGGTGGACGGCTCGATGACCGAGCGTCAGGGCATCCGGATCGGCTTCGCCGAGGACGCGCGGGCGGTGTTCCGGCTCTCCGGCACCGGCACCGCCGGGGCGACGCTGCGGGTCTACCTGGAGCGCTACGAGAACGCGCCGGACCGGCTCGACTCGGCCGTGGCCGAGGTGCTGGCCCCGGTCGCGGCCGCGGCCCGCGCGATCGCCGAGATCGAGCCCCGCACCGGAAGGCCTGAGCCGAGCGTGGTGACCTGAGGGGAGCCGGGCGACGCCCCGTCTTTGCGAGCGGAGCGAAGCGATCCAGAGGCGCCACGCTCGACGGCGGTGCGCGACCCTGGGGCGCTTCGCTGCTCGCGATGACGGCAGGGCCGGCGCCGATTCCTCAAACCAAGTCCTTCACCATGTGCACGGTGACGTCGTCGTCGCGAGTCCGGCCCGGTCCGTCGTAGAGCGCCTCCCGCTCCACCCGGTAGCCCAGCGCGCCGTAGAGGCGCAGGTTCGCCGTGTACTTCTTGTTGGTGTAGAGGCGCAGCCGCGCGAGCCCCGCCCCGGCCGCGACGGCATCCGCGAGACTCATCAGCCGGCTGCCGAAGCCCCGCCCCTGGAAGGCCGGGTGCACCGCGACGTTGACGACCAGCAGATGGTCGGCCTCCGCCCTCGTCTCGATCAACCCGGCGAGATCCGGACCGGCGGGCAGCAGGTCGAAGCGGTTGTCCCGCAGAGCCTGCGCGTAATCCGCCTGCATGGGAATTGGCAGGCGGCCGATCACCGGGATCCACTTGCTGTAGGCCACCTCCACCAGCGCCCGGATCGCCTCCGCGTCCGTCGGCACACCGCGCCGGACCGCCACTGACTCGTCCATCTGACCTCTCACGGTTGACCGCGGCGCCTCCGTCCCCTAAAGACCCGCCCGACGATGGGGCTCCGAGCGGGGCCCCGTCGCGTTTTCACGCGCACCCGTGGGCGGGATCCTCCCGCCCTGTCGTCCCGGACCGCGAAGGGCCGGGAAAAGGAGGGCGCGTTCCTCATTCTCGTCACGAGAGGACGCGAAAGATATGTCGAAGCGGATTCAGGCGAAGCACAAGCTCGACCGCCGCATGGGCCAGAACATCTGGGGCCGCCCGAAGAGCCCCGTCAACCGCCGCGAGTACGGCCCCGGCCAGCACGGCCAGCGCCGCAAGGGTAAGATGAGCGACTTCGGCACGCAGCTGCGCGCCAAGCAGAAGCTCAAGGGCTACTACGGCAACATCACCGAGAAGCAGTTCCGCCGCTACTACGCCGAGGCGATCCGCCTGCGCGGCGATTCCGGCGAGAACCTCGTCGGCCTGCTCGAGCGCCGCCTCGACGCCGTGGTCTACCGGGCGAAGTTCGTCGCGACCCCGTTCGCCGCGCGCCAGTTCGTCAACCACGGGCACGTCAAGGTGAACGGCGTGCGCGTCAACATCCCGAGCTACCAAGTCAAGGCCGGCGACCTGATCGAGGTCAAGGAGTCGTCCCGCCAGCTCGAGATCGTCATCGTGGCGACCCAGCTCTCCGAGCGCGACGTGCCGGACTACATCGAGGCCGACCACGCCAAGATGACCGCCCGCGTCACCCGCATCCCCAGCCTGTCCGAGGTGCCCTACCCGGTGCAGATGGAGCCGAACCTCGTCATCGAGTTCTACTCCCGCTGATCCTGTCGCCCCGGCGACCGATGGAGGGGCTGCCCGTTCGGGCGGCCCCTTCGCGTTTCGAGAGCCCCGTCCCGAAGGCGGACCTCCGGCACCCGGGACGGGATGCGGGCCTCAGCAGCCGTGGCAGATCGAGCCCATCGTGTGCCGCATCTTGCTGTCCCAGGCCTTCGAGCGGGCCTCGGCGGCCTTCTGGGCCTTGATCATCTCGGCCTGGTTCACGGGCTGCGGCAGGCCGGTGACGGCGGCGTTGCCCGTCGGCTTGGTCTGGCTCATGGGGGTGACCCGGCGGCCGCCCACGATGGGGCCGGCCGGGGCGGCGGGGCCTGGGCCCGCGCCCGGAGCCGGGCTCTGGGCCAGCGCCGGCGTCGCCCCGAGCAGGAGGCCGAGAAGCAGCGCGGGACGAAGAATTGCCATGGACGTGATCTCCCCGGCGGAGGATCCTGTGCCGGCCCCGCCTCATCTGGCGGCGATCCTACCCGATCACACCTTTAAAATCATGCCGACGGCAGATCCCCGGTGAGCGCCGGTCCGCCCCTGAACCGCCGGGAGGCCGTCGCCGCGGCCCTGGCCCGCCTCGCCCCGCGCCTGCCGGATTTCGAGGCGGAGGCCGCCCTCGACCGGGCGCTGGCGAGCCCGGGCCTGCGCCGGGCCGCCCCCGAGACGGCGGCCCGCCTCGCCCTCGTGGCCTACGCGCGCCACGTCTTCACGGATTACGACGAACTCCTCGCGGAAGGCTACGACCGGGACAGCGCCCGGCACTTCGTCCTCGAAGACCTCAACGCCGCGCTCGCCGCCTGGGGCGCCGCGCCGGTCCCCGAGGACGAGCCCGGCGCGCCCGGGGCCGATCCGCGCTGAGGCGGTCGCGCCGGGCTCCGCCATGCTGTAGGAGACCGGCCCGGGGCCGCCCCGCGGCCCGTTCCGGTGCCGCTCGTGGAGATTGGCAGCAGACCATGAAGATCAGCGCGCGCAACGTCCTCAAGGGTACGGTCGTCTCGGTGGAGAAGGGGGCGACCACCTCCCACGTGAAGATCGAGATCAGCCCCGGCCAGGTGGTCACCGCCTCGATCACCAACGCGGCCGTCGAGTCCCTCAAGCTCGTCGCCGGCGGTCCCGCCTACGCGGTGATCAAGGCCTCCGACGTCATGGTCGCCGTCGACTGACGACGGCCGGCGCGCCACCGTTCGGGGACGGAGGGCGGCGCGCATCCACCACGCTCCGGGCCCGGGCATGGGCATGGGCATGGGCCGGCCGCCTTCGCGCCGCCACCGCCGCCGGATAGGATGAGCCCGGACTAAGGAGTTCCGCGCGTGCAGAAGACCGTGCTCGGCATCGAGACCACCTGCGATGAGACCGCCGCCGCGGTGGTGTCGGTCGACGAGGAGGGGGTCGCCCAGATCCGCGCCAACGAGGTGCTGAGCCAGATCGCCGAGCACGCGGCCTACGGCGGCGTCGTGCCGGAGATTGCCGCCCGCGCCCATGTCGAGGTGCTCGACCGGCTGATCGCCCGCGCCCTCGACCGGGCCGGAACGGGCTTCCGGGACCTCGACGGCATCGCGGTGGCGGCCGGGCCCGGGCTGATCGGCGGCGTGCTGGTCGGCCTCGTCACCGCCAAGACCCTGGCGCTCGTGACCCGCAAGCCCCTGCTCGCCGTCAACCACCTGGAGGCCCACGCCCTCACGGCGCGGCTCACCGACGGCATCGCCTTCCCCTACCTGCTGCTCCTGGTCTCGGGCGGCCACACCCAGCTCGTCGCCGTGCGCGGCGTCGGCGACTACGTGCGCCTCGGCTCCACCGTCGACGACGCCATCGGCGAGGCCTTCGACAAGGTCGCCAAGCTCCTGGGCCTCGGCTATCCCGGCGGCCCCGAGGTCGAGCGCGTGGCCGAGGCCGGCGATCCCGAGCGCTTCGCCCTGCCCCGGCCGATGCTCGGCCGCCGCGAGGCCGACTTCTCCCTCTCGGGCCTCAAGACCGCCGTGCGGATCGAGGCCGAGCGGATCGCCCCGCTGGCCGAGCGCGACGTCGCCGATCTCTGCGCGAGCTTCCAGGCCGCCGTGGTCGACGTGGTGGTGGACCGCGCCCGGGTCGCCCTGCGCGCCTTCTCAGACGCGGCCGGTCGCCCCACCGCCCTGGTGGCGGCGGGGGGCGTCGCCGCCAACGGCGCCGTCCGGCGGGCGCTCGCGTCCCTCGCGGGCGAGGCGGGCCTGAGCTTCGTGGCCCCGCCCCTGCCCCTCTGCGGCGACAACGGCGCGATGATCGCCTGGGCCGGGCTGGAGCGCCTGCGCCTCGGGCTGGTGGACGACCTCACCGCCCCGGCGCGGCCCCGCTGGCCGCTGGCGGCCGCCCCGGCCCGCGCGGCGGTCCCGGCCGGATGAGCGCGGCGGACCGGCGCGCGCACTGGCGGGACCTGGTGGGGCGCCGCCTGCCCGAGGCCGCCCGGCCGGGCTGGCCGGTGCGGCTGGACCATTGCTTCGCCCGCATCCTCCTGGATCAGGCCTGCGGCGGCGCGTGGCGCGACCATGTCCGCCCGCCCGCCCACGCCACCATGCCCCTCGCGCAGCTGGAACTGGCGATCGCGCTCGGCGAGGCGGTGCTCGCCGGTCGCGCGGATCTCGCCCTCCTCAACCGCCGCTCGCTCGCGTGGCGCGGCAAGATCGCCCTCGCGCCGGTGCCAACGGCTCTCCGCGACGGCGACCTGACCCTGCGCCGCTGGCGCCCGGAGGACGCGGCGCCGTTCGCGGCGCTCAACGCCGATCCGGCGGTGATGGCCCACTTTCCCCGGACCCGGACCGCGACGGAGAGCGCCGCCGAGGCCGGCCTCCTCGACCGCCGCTTCGTGGCGGACGGGTTCGGCCCCTGGGCCCTGGAACACGCGGGCCGGTTCGTCGGCTTCGCCGGCGCGATGCGGATCCTGCGGCCCCTGCCCTTCCCGGGCGGCGACCGGCCCGGCTCGACGGTCGAGCTGGCCTGGCGCCTCGCGCGGGACTCCTGGGGCCGCGGCCTCGCCACGCGCGCCGCGCGGCTCGCCCGCGCCGACCTCGCGGAGCGCTGCGGGATCCGGAGCGTCGTGGCCTTCACGGCGGCCGGCAACGGCCGCTCCCGCGCCGTGATGGAGCGTCTCGGCATGCGCGCGGCCGGGACCTTCCCGCATCCGGCGGTGCCGGAGGGGCCGCTGCGCGACCACGTGCTCTACCGGCTGGACTGCGCCGACAGGGAGGAAGCGGCATGAGCGCCGAGACCCCGATCAACGTCGTCGGCGGCGGGGCCTGGGGCACGGCGCTGGCCAACGCCGCCGCCGGGGCCGGCCATCCCGTCACCCTCTGGCTGCGCGACCCGGGGGCCGCCGCCGCCCTCCAGGTCCAGCGGGAGAATCCGCGCTACCTGCCGGGCGTGCCGCTCCACCCGGCGATCCGGGCGACGGGCGAGGCCGCCGACCTCGCGGGTGCCCGGGCGACCCTCCTGGTCGTGCCCGCCCAGACCGTGCGCGGCGTGCTCGAAGCCCTGCGCGAGCCCCTGGCGACGGCGGGGCCGGTCATCCTCTGCGCCAAGGGGATCGAGCGCGGCAGCGACAGCTTCATGAGCGCGGTGGCCGAGCAGGTCCTGCCGCCGGGGACGCCCGTGGCGGTCCTGTCCGGCCCGAGCTTCGCCATCGACGTCGCCCGCGGCCTGCCCACGGCCGTGACCCTGGCGGCGGCCGATGCCGGCCGCGCCGCCGCCCTGAGCGCCCTGCTGTCGGGACCGAGCTTCCGCCTCTACCACACCGACGACGTGCGCGGCGTCGAGATCGGCGGTGCCGGCAAGAACGTGCTCGCCATCGCCTGCGGGATCGTGGCCGGGCGGGGGCTCGGCGAGAGCGCCCGGGCCGCGCTGATCGCCCGGGCCTTCGCCGAGCTGATGCGCTTCGCCCGCACCTTCGGCGGCCGGCCCGAGACGCTGATGGGGCTGTCCGGCCTCGGCGACCTCGTGCTCACCGCCTCCTCGCCGCAATCGCGCAACTTCGCTTTCGGCCAGCGCCTCGGCGCCGGGGCGAGCCCGGCCGAGGCCGCGGGCGGCAAGCTCGCCGAGGGGGCGTTCACGGCCGCGGCGCTCGCCGGGCTGGCGGCCGCCAAGGGCATCGAGATGCCGGTGGCGGAGGCCGTCGCGGCCATCGTGGCGGGCACGGCCAGCGTCGACGACGTGATCGCCGGCCTGCTGGCCCGTCCGCTGCGCGGGGAGACCGACTGAGCGCCGGCCCCGGCCCGCCATCCCCCGCCCGCAACCCCCGTCACGCCACCGAGGCCGCCGGTACAGCGCGGTCTCGTCCTTGGCCGTGGGTGTGGTCCGCGAAGCGCGCGATCGGCGCCGGCCGACCCAGCAGGTAGCCCTGGGCGAGGTGGCACTGCTCGCCGGCCAGGAAGGACAGCTCCTCGGCGGTCTCCACGCCCTCCGCCACCACGGCGAGCCCGAGGCCGCGCCCCAGTCCCAGGACGGAGCGCACGATCGCCGCCCCCTGCGGGTTGGTGTGGACCGCCCTGATGAACGAGCCGTCGATCTTGATCCGATCGAACGGGAAGGAGCGCAGGTTCGACAGCGACGAGTAGCCGGTGCCGAAATCGTCCATGGCGATCCGCACGCCGAGGGCCTTGAGCTGGCGCAGCGTGAGGAGCGCCCGGGCCGGGTCCCGGATCAGCGCCGTCTCGGTGATCTCGATCTCCAGGCGCTCCGCCCGCAGCCCGGCCTCGTACAGGGTGCCGTGGACGAACTGGACGAAGAGCGGGTTGTGGAGCTGCACCGCCGACACGTTGACGGCGATCGCCAGCGGGTTCGGCCAAGCGGCCGCCGCCCGGCAGGCCTCTCGCAGCACCCAGGCGCCGATCTCGAGGATCGCCCCGGTCTCCTCGGCGATCGGGACGAACAGGGCCGGCGAGATGCTGCCCCTGTCCGGATGGTGCCAGCGCAGCAGCGCCTCGAAGCCCGTGACCGTGCCGGACTCGATCCGGCTCTGCGGCTGGTAGACGAGCGCCAGCTCGCCCCGCGCCACCGCGTGGCGGAGGTCGTGCTCGAGCTGGCGCCGGTCGCGGATCTCCGCGCCCATGCTGGCGTCGTAGCGCCGGCAGGTCCCGCGCCCCTCGTTCTTGGCCCGGTAGAGGGCGGCGTCGGCGTGGCTCAGCAGCGCGCGCAGGTCCGCGGCGTCGTCGGGATAGACCGCGATGCCGATGCTGGTGGCGATCACCGGGCCGGAGGCGGCCGGCACCGCCGCCAGGGTGGCGAGGATCCGCTCGGCCAGCCGCTCGGCCTGTCCCTCCACGTGTCCCTCCACGTGTCCCTCCACGTGTCCCTCCACGTGTCCCTCCACGTGTCCCTCCACGTGTCCCTCCACGTGTCCCTCCGCCTGCGGCGTCAGGATGGCGAACTCGTCGCCGCCGAGCCGCGCCATCAGCTGCTTGGGATCGAGGAGGCCGCCGACCCGGAGGGCGAGGTCGCGCAGCATCGCGTCGCCGGTCGCGTGCCCGAAGAGGTCGTTGACCTCCTTGAAGCGGTCGAGGTCGAGGCACAGCACCGCGAGCCGGCCGCCCCGGACGTCCGCGGCGCGCATCTCCCGCTCGAGCCGCGCGTGGAAGCTCGTGCGGTTGGCGAGGCCGGTGAGCGCGTCGTGGTGGGCGAGGTAGTGGATCTCGCTCTCGGCCCGGCGCCGGGCGCGCAGGTCGCGCACTGCCACGGCGTGGTGCGGCAGGCGCCCGTACTCGGCGACCGGGCGCATGATCACCTCCACCGGGATGGGGGCGCCTCCCGCCGGGAGGAGTTCGGTCTCCAGGGGCTGGTCGGCCGTCCCGGCGCCGGGCACGAGGTCCGGCAGGTAGGCGCTCAGGCTCCGCCCCGTCAGGAGGGCCGCCTCCAGGCCCGCGAGCCGGGCGAAGGCCTCGTTGGCGCTGACGATCTCGCCGCCGCGGCAGACGACGAGGCCTTCCACGGCCGCGTTGGCGAGGCTGCGCAGGCGCTCGCGCTCGAGATCGGCGCGGCGGCGCTCGCGCAGGTCGACCACGAGGGCGGCGCCGGCGAGCAGCAGGATCAGGCAGCTCGCCACCGCCACGGCCGCCGCGAGCCATCCGGTCCGGATCGCCCCCGAGGGGATCGCCACGGTGGGGTCGGGATGGAGGGTCACCGCGCCCATGCCGGCGAAGTGGTGGCCGCAGATCGCCAGGATCAGCAGCGCGGCGCCGCCGTACCGACCCCGGACTGTGGTGGCCGACAGGCCGACCACCAGGGCGGCGGCGCCGAGCCCCGCCCCGAGGCCGACCGAGACCGCGACCAGCGCGGGATTCCAGGCGAGGTGCCCCGCCACCTGGTAGGCCGCCATGCCGGTGTAGTGCATGGTCGCGATGCCGCCGCCGACCACGGCGCCGCCGAGGCCCGCCTGGACCGACCGGCCGGACGCGGCCAGGGCGAAGCCGAGCCCGGTGATCGCGACGGCGTCCACGTAGGAGAGGAGCGTCAGCCCGACGCCGTAGCCCGACGGCAGCCCGGGCTCGAAGGCGAGCATCGCCAGGAAATGCGTCGCCCAGATCCCCGATCCCCCGGCGGCGGCGGCCACCGCGAGCCAGACGTAGCGGCCGCGGCCGCCGGTCCGGCCGGCATGGGTGAGCAGCTCCATCGCGGTGCCGCTCGCCAGCGCGCAGACGAGGGCCGCGAGGGATGCCAACCACAGATTGTGTTCCCCGGCAAAACAACCGATGACTGAGAACATATATGCAACCGGTGATTGGTATGAGGTACGCTCTACGGATATTGCATGCAGAATTTAATATTTGCCCAAGGATTGCGATAGAACTGCGCGGCGTTCTACGCGGGCTGTGCTTGGTCGCGGGCGCCGCGCCCGGCCACGGCCGCGCCGGCCTGTCCCCGGGGGGCGAAGCTGGGCTATGGCGGGGCGCGCCGCCCGGCCGGGCGGTCTACTGGGACTTCAGCGATGGCGTACTGGCTGTTCAAATCCGAGCCCGCGACCTGGTCGTGGGATCAGCAGGTCGCGGCCGGGGAAGCCGGCACGTACTGGAACGGCGTGCGCAACCACCTCGCCAAGAAGCAGCTGATGGCCATGCAGGTCGGCGAGCGGGGCTTCTTCTACCACTCGAACGAGGGCAAGGCGGTGGTCGGCATCGTGGCGGTGACCCGCGCCTACTATCCCGACCACACGGACGAGACCGGCCGCTTCGGCATGGTCGACGTCAAGGCCGTGCGGGCGATGCCGAGCCCGGTCACGCTCGAGGCGATCAAGACCGACCCGGCGCTCGCCGGCATGGTGCTGGTCAACAATTCCCGCCTGTCGGTGCAGCCGGTGACCGAGGCCGAGTGGGCGCGGATCTGCGCCCTCGGCGGTCTCGGCTGAACCGGGGCGCGCGGCCCGCCGGGCCGCTCAGGCGGCGCGGTTGAGGGGGCCGCGCACGGGGCCCACGAAGTCCGGCTCGACCTCGACCGGCGGCAGCGTGTCCATGACCCGAGCGGCCGGCAGGGTCACCACCACCTCGGTGCCCTCGCGGGGCTTGGAGGACAGCTGGAACTGCCCGCCGTGCAGCTCCACGAGGCCCTTCACGATCGGCAGGCCCAGGCCGGAGCCCTGCTCGGCGGTCTTGATCGCCAGCGAGCCGCGCCCGAACGACGACAGGACCGTGCCGAGCTCGTCCTCGGGGATGCCCGGGCCGCTGTCCTTCACCGACACGTACTGGCCGCCCGAGGCGGTCCAGCCGACCTTCAGCCAGATCTCGCCGCCCGGGGGCGTGAACTTCACGGCGTTCGACAGCAGGTTCAAGACGATCTGGCGCAGCGCCCGCTCGTCGGCCCAGAGCCGCGGCAGCGAGGCGTCGACGAGGTCGTGGAAGGTCTGGTTCTTCGCCTTGGCCCGCAGGCCCATCATGTGGCGGCACTCCTCGACCACGTGGGCGAGCTGCACCGGCTCCTCGTTGAGCTCGTAGCGCCCCGCCTCGATCCGCGACAGGTCGAGGATCTCGTTGATCAGGTTCAGGAGGTGCATCCCGCTGTCGTGGATGTCGTGCGAGTACTCGCGGTAGGACGGCGCCGTGTGGGTGCCGAACACCTCGTTCTTCATCACCTCCGAGAAGCCCAGGATGGCGTTGAGCGGCGTGCGCAGCTCGTGGCTCATCGTGGCGAGGAAGCGCGACTTCGCGAGGTTGGCCTCCTCGGCCCGGCGGCGGGCCTCGTCCGAGTTGGCCTTGGCCTGCTCCAGCTCGCCGAACACCGCGTCCTTCTCGGCGCGGGAGCGCAGGGCGCCCACCGTCGAGGTGTAGAGGCGGCGGGACAGGCCGAGGAAGAAGACCTGCGCGCCGCCGGCCATCACCACCAGCATCAGCAGGTCCATCCCGCGGGAGAAGGCCGCCAGCGAGGCGGTGGCGAGGGCCAGCGGCACCAGGGCCGCGACGGCGGCGAGCGGCACCGTCGCGGCCAGCATGGTGGTGACCGCGGAGGCGATGACGAGGCCGAACAGCGCGAAGGTCCAGCCGCCGGTCGTGCCGAGCCCGATCATCGCGGCCCACGACAGGCTCTGCAGCACCTCGCCGATCAGGAAGCGGCGGCGCCAGCGGGCGAGCGGGATCGTCGCCGGGTCCGCCCGGAGGAAACGCCGGCTCAACGTCGTGTTGAGCGTGATCATCAGGAAGACGCCGAGCGCCCAGGCCACGGCCACCGGCGGCGCGATCCAGAAGGTCGCCGCCGCGGCCAGGGCCGCCGCGAACCCCGCCAGCGGGATGCCCGCGCCGGCCCGGTACTGGGCGTAGTGACGCAGCAGCTCGTAGTCGAAGGCCCGCTCCAGGCCGGTCTGCGAGGTCAGCTTCTCGCGGGCCGAGCGGATCTCGCGGGCAACCCCGAGGCGGCGCGCCGCCTCCTCCGTCGAGGGGCCGCGACCGCGCTGGACCATCTCGACGGTGAGATCGGACATGCGCGTCTTGAAACTCGGCTCGAATGCGCGGGCGGGCGGCGGTGGCTGGGAACCTCTCCGTGAGGATGGGGCGGATGTGTTAAGAAGGGGCTGCCGGCATCCCCTCAATCTTAAGCATCGCGGGCTGTGGTGAGCCTGTCGTTGCGCCGGATCGACGTGCGGTGCCGCACATCGTGTCCGGGCCGGCGCCCGCTATCCTGGCGCGCAGGCCCGCTTGCCCGAGCGCGGCCGCACGCCGCGATCCGGGGCGCCCGGACACGCGCGTCGAGAGAGGGTCGCCGACCATGCCGAATCTGACCGTCAACGGCGTCGCGCACGCGATCGACGCCGATCCCGACATGCCCCTGCTCTGGGTCCTGCGCGACCGGCTCGACGCCACCGGCACCAAGTACGGCTGCGGCATCGCGCAGTGCGGCGCCTGCACGGTCCATCTCGACGGCCAGCCGGTCCGCGCCTGCCAGACGCGCCTGGGCGATGTCGGCACCGCGCAGGTCACCACCATCGAGGGCGTGTCGGGCCGGGTGGCCGAGGCCGTCCAGGCGGCTTGGCGCAAGCTCGACGTGGTCCAGTGCGGCTACTGCCAGTCCGGCCAGATCATGTCGGCCATCGGCCTGCTCTCGGGCAACGCCAAGCCGACCGACGCCGACATCGACGGCGCCATGGACGGCAACATCTGCCGCTGCGGCACGTATCAGCGCATCCGCGCGGCGATTCACGAAGCCGCGCGCAGCCTCGCCTGATCCGTCCCGGCGCCCACCTTCCTCTGCCCCTCGCCCGCCCCGCCCCGCGGTCCCGACCGGAGCCTCGCCGCCATGCTGAACGCCCGTCGACCGAGCCCCCTGCCCGCCCGTCCCAGCCGCCGCGGCCTGCTGGCCGGCGCCGGCGCCCTCGTGGTCGCGTTCCGGCTCGACCCGAAACCCGCCCGCGCCGCGCCCGGCCCGAACCTCGCCGACGTGAAGGCGCAGCCCAACGCCTTCGTGCGGATCGGCGCGGACGACACCGTCACGGTGGTGATCAAGCACCTCGACATGGGCCAAGGGAACACGACGGGGCTCGCCACGATCCTGGCCGACGAGCTCGGCGCCGACTGGCGACACGTCCGGACCGAGTTCGCGCCCGCGGACGCGGCGCTCTACAACAACACCCTGATGGGCCCGATCCAGGGCACCGGCGGCTCGACCGCGGTGGCCAATTCCTGGTTCCAGCTGCGCAAGGCGGGCGCGGCCGCCCGCGAGATGCTGATGGCCGAGGCCGCCTTCCGCTGGAAGGTGCCGGTCTCCGAGATCACGGTCGCCGACAGTCTCGTGCGCCACGCCCCGTCCGGCCGGCAGGCCCGGTTCGGCGAGCTCGCCCTCTCGGCCGCCTCCCTGCCGGTGCCCTCCGAGCCGCGGCTCAAGGATCCGAGCGAGTGGACGCTGATCGGCGCGAAGGTGCCGCGCCTCGATTCCGTCGCCAAGACGAACGGCACGGCGGTCTACTCCCTCGACATTCGCCGCCCGAACCAGGTCACGGCCGTCGTGGCGCGGGCGCCGCGCTTCGGCGCCACCGTGAAGAGCTTCGACGCCGCGGCCGCCCGGAAGGTCGCGGGCGTCCTCGACGTGGTGCAGGTGCCGACCGGCGTGGCGGTGATCGCCCGCGACACGTGGTCGGCCATGAAGGGCCGCGAGGCGCTGACCGTCGCCTGGGACGACAGCGCCGCCGAGACCCGCTCGTCCGACGCGATCCTGGCCGAGTACCGGGAGCGGGCCAAGGGCCCGGGCCTGACGGCGTCCGAGCGCGGCGACCCGCGGGCGGCGCTGAAGGGCGCCGCCAAGGTCGTCGAGGCCGAGTTCACCTTCCCCTACCTCGCCCACGCGGCGATGGAGCCCCTGAACGCCACGATCGAGCGGGCGGCCGACGGCGGCTACGACGTCTACGCGGGCTTCCAGTTCCAGACCGTCGAGCAGGCGACGATGGCGGCGATCCTCGGCGTGACGGCCGACCGGGTCCGGCTGCACAGCAACTGGGCCGGCGGCTCCTTCGGCCGCCGGGCGACCCCCACCGCCGACTACCTCGCGGAGGCCGCTGCCGTCTTCAAGGCGTCCGGCGAGAAGGCCCCGGTCCACCTCGTCTGGACCCGCGAGGACGACATGGCCGGCGGCTATTACCGCCCGACCGTGCTCCATAAGGTCCGGGCCGGCATCGACGGCAAGGGCGCGGTGGTCGGCTGGGACCACGTCATGGTCGGCAAGTCGATCATGATCGGCTCGCCCTTCGAGGCGATGATCGTCAAGAACGGCATCGATTCCACCACCGTCGAGGGCGCCTCCGACACGCCCTACGCGCTGCCGGCCTACCGGTTCGGCGTCCACAACGGCCGCGAGGGCGTGCCCGTCCTGTGGTGGCGCTCGGTCGGCCACACCCACACGGCCCACGTGATGGAGGTGATGATCGACGAGCTGGCGCACGCCGCCAGCGTCGATCCGGTCGCCTACCGGCTCTCCCTCCTGACCCAGGCGCCGCGGCTGTCGGGCGTGCTGAAGCTCGCCGCCGACAAGGCCGGCTGGAGCGCCAGGCCGCAGGAGCAGGGCCGCGGCCTCGGGGTGGCGGTCCACGAATCCTTCGGCTCCTACGTCGCCATGGTGGCCGACGTCACGGCGCACGACGCCGCGATCCGGGTGAACCGGATCGTGGCGGCGGTGGATGTCGGCGTTCCGGTCAACCCGGACGTGATCCGCGCGCAGGTCGAGGGCGCGGTGGGCTTCGCCCTGTCGGCGGTGCTGCGCAACCGCATCACCCTCAAGGACGGCCAGGTGCAGGAGCACAATTTCGACGCCTACGAGCCGACCCGGATGAGCGAGATGCCGAAGGTTGAGGTGCACATCGTGCCGAGCCAGGCGGCGCCCACTGGGATCGGCGAGCCGGGCGTGCCCGTGCTCGGGCCGTCGATCGCCAACGCGGTCTTCGCCGCGACCGGCCGGCGCCTGCGCTCCCTGCCCCTCGACCTCTCGGGCGCGAAGGGCGCGTGAGGAAACGCACGTTCCGATCGCGCGGATCGGCGTAGGACGGAGGGGCCTTCCCCCCAAGGCAAGAGACCCGACTGACGACGGCGCGGCGCGACACCGCGCCGTTTCTTTTTCGCGCGCCGCGACGCCATCTCCGGGCCATGCCCGCCTTCGACGACACCGCCGCGCGCCTGCGCGCCTGCCGCCTCTGCCGCGACACGCCGCGCTACGGTCCGCCCCTGCCCCAGGAGCCCCGGCCGATCGTGCAGGGCTCGGCCACGGCCCGCCTGTGCATCGCCAGCCAGGCGCCCGGTACCCGCGCGCACCGCACCGGCCAGCCGTTCACCGACCCGTCCGGCGTGCGGCTGCGATCCTGGCTCGGGCTCGACGAGGCGCGGTTCTACGATCCCGCCCGGGTCGCGATCGTGCCGATGGGGTCGTGCTTCCCCGGGCTCGACGCCAAGGGCGGCGACCGGCCGCCCCGCCGGGAATGCGCCGAGCGCTGGCGGGCGGAGCTCTTCTCCGGCCTGCCGGACCTGGAGCTGATCCTGGTGATCGGCCAGTACGCGCAGGGCTGGCACCTCGGACGGATGACGGGCGGCCTCACCGGGACGGTGCGGCGCTGGCGGGAGATCCTGGCCGAGCCGCGCCGCCCCCGGGTCCTGCCCCTGCCCCACCCGTCCTGGCGCAACACCGGCTGGCTCAAGCGCGAGCCCTGGTTCGAGGCGGAGCTGCTGCCGGTGCTGAAGGCGGAGGTGGCGCGGGTGCTGGCGGGGTGAGGTGGCCGTGCCGGCATTGACGGCGCAGGCGTTCCGCGGGATCGCTGCCGCGACTCCGAAGGACGCGCCGATGACCGAGATTGCCGACCCCCGCGACCGCCTGATCGTGGCCCTCGACCTGCCGAGCGTGCGGGCGGCCGAGGCCCTGATCGACCGGATCGGCGACGCCGCGACCTTCTACAAGATCGGCTACCAGCTGGGCTACGCGGGCGGCCTCGCGCTCGCCGAGCGGCTGGCGGGCCGCGGCCTCAAGGTCTTCCTCGACCTGAAGCTCCACGACATCGGCAACACCGTCGAGGAGGGCGTGCGCTCGGCCTCGGGCTCCGGCGCCACCTTCCTCACCGTCCACGCCTACCCGCAGACCATGCGGGCGGCGGTCCGCGGCCGGGGCGCGGGGCTCAAGATCCTCGCCGTGACGGTGCTGACCTCCTACGACGATGCCGACGCCGCGGAGGCCGGCTACGGCCTGCCGGTGGCGGAGCTCGTCGCCAAGCGCGCCGCCCAGGCGGCCGAGATCGGCATCGACGGCCTCGTCTGCTCGGCCGCCGAGGCGGGCGCGGTCCGGCGCGTCGTCGGCCCGGACCGGCTGATCGTGACCCCGGGGATCCGCCCGGCGGGCGCCGAGGCCGGCGACCAGAAGCGGGTCATGACCCCCGGCGATGCCCGCCGGGCCGGGATCGACCACGTGGTGGTCGGACGCCCGATCACCGGCGCCGCCGACCCCCGCGCGGTGGCGCGGGCGATCGTGGCGGACCTCGCCTGATCCGAGCGGGATTGCCTTCGGGCGGAGCGGTCCCACTTCGCTCCGCAGGGCAGGAGACGCAGCATGACCAAGGGCTACTGGATCGCGCGGGTCGATGTCCGCGACGCGGAGGCCTACAAGGCGTACGTGGCGGCCAACGGCGCGGCCTTCGCCAAGTTCGGCGGCCGCTTCCTCGTGCGCGGCGGCGCCCACGAGGCGGTGATGGGCCCGGCCCGGTCCCGCAACGTGGTGATCGAGTTCCCGAGCTACGCCGACGCCCTCGCCTGCTGGAACTCCGACCTCTACCAGGCCGCCAAGGCCAAGCAGCGCGGCGGCGTCGAGGCCGAGATCCTGGTGATCGAGGGTTATGACGGCCCGCAGCCCAGCGCCTCCGAGCCGGCGCCGGAGGCGGGACCGGCCTCCGAGTAGGCCGCCGCGCGCTACGACAGCGGCCCGCGCGGCGCGAGGCTCCGCAGCAGGAACGCCGTCATCGCCGCCATGGGCGGCACCGGCTGGAGGGTGGAGCAGCCCACCAGCAGCGGGTGGGTGTAGCGGGCGATGGCGACGTGGACGCAGGCGGCCGCCTCGGCGGGGTCGGCCGCCTCGAACTCGCCCCGCGCCACCCCGTCCCGGATGATTCGCTCGAACCCGGCGGTGATCCGGGCCACGTGGTGGCGGCAGACGTCCCAGCTCTCCGCCATCGCCGCCTCGATCATCTCGTGCAGGCGGGGAAACGTCTCGCAGCGCCGGGTACAGTCGCGATGCAGGGCCTCGATCGCCGCCGCGAGGCGCGCGGTGGCGTCGAGGCCCGGCCGGTCGGCGATGCCGAGGATCACCGCCTCGCTCTCGCCGATCAGCCGCTCCAGCACCGCCTCGTTGATCGCCTTCTTCGACTCGAAGAAGCGGTAGACGTTGGCCGGGCTCATCTTCAGCGTCCGGGCGATGTCGGCCACGGTCGTCTTCTGGTAGCCGATCTCGCGGAAATACGTGCCCGCCGTCGCGAGGATGCGGCTGCGCGTGTCGGGCGCGCACTCCTCCGCGAGCGAGCGGGTCGTATCTTCCAGGGACATGCGTCCTCACTAGGCCATGCGGCGGCGGGGCGTCAAAGACGCGGGCCCGGGTCGGGTTCCCCTGCGGCGGCTGCGCGCGCAAGGAACCGGTCCGGGCGACACCCATTGCCCAGGCACCCCGCCGCGACGGCGGCGCCAGCGAGAGATCCGCGATGCGCTTCACCGACACCCGCGCCCTGGTGACCGGGGCCGATTCCGGCATCGGGCAGGCGACCGCGGAACTGCTCGCCCGCGCGGGCGCCGACGTGGCCATCACCTACCACAGCGACGCCGAGGGCATCCGGGAGACCGCCGCGCGGGTCGAGGCCGCGGGCCGGCGGGCGCTGGTGCTCCAGCTCGACGTCGGCGACCCGGCCGCGGTCACGGCGGCCTTCGACCGCATCGGCAGCGAGTTCGGCACCCTCGACATCCTCGTGGCCAATGCCGGGCAGGCCATGAGCGGGATGCCGGTCGCCGAGATGGACGACGCGGTGCTGGAGCGGATCCTGCGGGTGAACCTCATGGGGCCGCTGTTCTGCGCCCGCCCGTTCATCCGGATGCGCCGGGCCCAGGGCGGCAACGGCAAGATCGTGTTCGTCTCCTCCGTGGCCCAGCACCTGCCGACGCCGGAGAGCGCCCCCTACGGCATGTCGAAGGCCGGGCTCGGCTCCCTCTGCCGGTCCCTGTCGCGCGAACTCGCGGCGGACCGGATCAACGTCAACAACGTCGCCCCGGGCCTGATCGAGACGCCGATGACCGCCGACCGCTTCGAGAAGCCGGAGGTTCTCGACCAGTCCCTGGAGCGGATCCCGTGGCACCGGGCCGGCCAGCCGGAGGAGATCGCCCGGGCGATCCTCTACCTCGCCTCGGAGGAGGCCGCCTACGTCACCGGCCACACCCTGGTGGTCGACGGCGGCCTGACGATGCAGTGGGGCGGCGCCTGAGCGGCGCCCGGAACGACGAAGCGCGGCGCGGGGGTCACGCCCGGCGCCGCGTCGAAGGCTCTGCGATGTGCGGTTCGCGCGTGACCGCGCCTCAGGAGCCGAACTGCGAGCCCAGGCGCTCGAGGTACTCGGCCAGATCGACGCCCCCGACGCGCTTGCCGTAGTCGAAGCGCATGCCCTGGCGGATGTCGACGCTGGCATCCCGCGTGGTCAGGGTGAAGGGACGGACGCAGACCCAGGCCCCGTCGCGGCGGTGCTCGAAGTAGCCGAGGATCTCGTGCTTGGCCATAACCTTTCCTCCGGAACCCAGTTCAGGAACATAACGGTCGTGCCGGCCGTCGGTTCATGGGGCGCGACTGTTTTTCGCGTGCGTGCGCGCACGGATCGAGTGTTCGTGAACCGGGAAGGCCGGCGGGGCCGGGTGGAGATCTCGCCTGAGCTTGGCCATTACAGGACGAATGTTCCGGCCCGGAGGGCGGGCGCGCGGCCGGCTCACCGCCAGCGGTCGAGGATCTCGGCGGTCGTCATCGTCTCGACCTGGTGGCCGTAGCGCATCCGGTACATCAGCAGGAGGGCGTCGTGCGCCTCGTCGCAGGAGCTGCACAGGGCGTCGGTGGCCAGCACGATCCGGTAGCCGAGATCGACCCCGCCGAGCACCGCGGCCAGCACGCAGACATCCGTCTCGGCGCCGGTGACGATCAGCGTCTCGACGCCCCGCGCCCGCAGGCGCGCGTCGAGGCCGGTCCCCAGCCAGGGCGAGTAGACGGTCTTGTCGACGATCTCGGCGGGCGGAGCCAGCCGGGCGAGGTCCGGGACGAGGTCGACCAGGCCCGGGTCGAGGCGCTCCCGGGTCATGCCGGCCCAGCGCCGCGAGTAGGTCGCCCAGGTGCCGCGCCCCTCCCCCGGCCGGGCGGCCGGGATGAAGCGGGTGAAGACGGTCCGCTCCGGACGCGCCGCCGCGAGGCGGCAGACATGGGGCAGGACGCGGTTCATCCACGGCGTCTGCCAGTCGGTGGGCTCGGCGAACATGCGCTGCATGTCCACGCAGAGGTGGACGCAGTCCGGCCCCAGGGCTCCGCCGGAGGATCCCGGCTCCGGCCGGGGGCTGTCCGTCGAGGGGCGGGTTCCGGTATCCATGGGCGCGCGATCAGGCCGGGCGAGCGTGGCTCGGGAGGGATTGAAGGGGGACGCGGGGGCCGTCCCCGCCCCGTCCCCGCCCCGTTTCGGGGCCGGGACGGGGGGACTTCAGCGGTCGGCCTTGGCGCCGGACACCGTCAGGGAGAGGTAGCGCTCGGTGGTCGGGCGGATCAGCTTGCGCACCGCCTCCGCCATGGCCTGCTCCTCCTTCAGCGACTGCTCGAACGCCGTCCGGTGGCCCTGCTGGCCGGCGGCGTCGCCGATGGTGAGCAGCGACTCGTAGGCGGCGATCTCGAAGTTCTCGAAGGCGTGGTTGGCGTAGGTGTTCTTCAGGATCTCGTCCTGGGCCGGCGTGTGGCCCAGCGCCATCATGTTGCCGACGAAGCCCAGGAAGCCCTCCTTGAGGGCCGAGGGGCTGTCGCCCAGGCTCTGCAGAGCCTCCTCCAGCCGGTGGCGCTGCCCGTGCGTCTCCTCGATGTGGCGGCGCAGGGCCTGCTCCATCTCGGGGTAGCGCTCCAGGCGCTCGACCTGCCGCTCCATGATCTGCAGCGCCTGCATCTCCACAGCATGGGTGTTCTTCAGGGCCGTGACGTAGATCTCGCGGGCGTCCATGGTCATGGCGTTCACCTCTAGGCGGTTGCGAGCCCGGGGCTCATTCAACCGGCAAACACGGGTGCCGCGCGGCCAAGTTCCGGTCGGAAGGTCGCAGGCGCCGGGTCGCCCGGTGCGGCCCCGGTGCGGCCCCGGCGCGTGACCGAGGAGGGGCGGCGTCGGTGCAGGAAGGCGGGCCCGGCCCGGAACAGCGGCGCGCCGTGAGCGCCGGTCCCGGCCGGGTCGGCGCGACGAGACCATCGCCCAGACGGGGCGCGGGCTGCCCAACGACACCGGCCGGCCGGTGGAGGTCGACGAAGCCGAGGCGGCGCGCATCGAGCGGAAGATCCGCGGCCTCTAGCGGCGCCCCGCTCAGTGCAGGGCGCCGCTGCGCTCGGCGCGCTGGCGCTCCGCGAGGCGCTTGCCGATCTCGAGGAGCAGCGTCTCGGTCAGCGCCACCAGGGCCGTGTCGCCGAGCACGGAGACGGTGTTGTGCAGCGACAGGCAGAGGTCGGCGGTGCGGTTGAGGGCGTCGTCGATCGTGTCCCCGTCGCGCTCCGCGAAGGCCGCGCCGGCCGACTTGCTGTCCGAGATCTCGACGATCACGCCCCGTCCGGTGGTGGGCCGCCCGTTCGGGTCCAGGTAGAAGTGCCCGCGGGTGAACAGCCACCGCAGCCGCCCCTCCGGCGAGCAGACGCGGTACTCCGCCGTGTAGGAGCCGCCGGTCCGGACGCAGTCCAGGATGACCTGCGAGATGTGGGGCTGATCGTCCGGGTGGACGGCCTTCAGGAGTTCGGCCAGGCTGACCCCGGCCCGCGACCGGGCCGGACTGATGTTGAACAGCAGGGCACTCACCGGATCGGCCCGCGCCTCGTCCCGAAGGATGTCCCACATCCAGAAGCCGACGCCGCCGGAGGCCTCGAGCGCCGCGACGAGCGCCGCCTCGGATACGACGTCGTCCGCGTGGTCCATCCGAGACATCCCCGATCTCACCGCAACCAGTGGCGATGCTGCGCGACGATCATCATCCTGCGGTATTCACTTTATAGTAATATAATTGTTCGTAAAGATCTTGTATTCAAATATATGTGTTGTCTCTCCCGGCCCGGATCGCCTGCCCTAGGCTTTCATCAGCGTTGAGCGGAGGAGCCGGAGAGAATTTTCTTCTGTCCGGTGCGGCGACGCCCGGATCCTTCCACTGGCCGGCACCTGAACTGCCCGGGCAGGAGCGGTGCCGAGGCCGATCCGAACCAGGCCGTGCGCGCGTTGCCCCCCGACGGACCCGGGGCGCGATTCGTCAGCGCATCAAATGAGGGCGACCGGCGAGCGGGCCGACGCGATCAGGACGGGTTGGTTCTGCCGACCTCCACGTCCGCTGCCTGGTGGGCCCCACATCTTGTCGGGACGCGGACGTGGATGCGGGGCCGGCCGGTTCCTCGGACGCGCAAAGCCTCCGCGCGGCACCGTCCGCCCCCACGCCGTGAACGCGCCGCGAGAGCGGGTTCGGACGTCCCGGCGGCCCGCGGAGGAATGACCCGCGGCGCTAGTGTCTGCCTTTCCAGGGCACCAGCACGCGCTCCAGGGCCCGCATCGCGAGCTCGAACAGGCCCGCGAACAGGCCGATCACCAGGATGCCCATCAGCACCACGTCGGTGCGCAGGAAGTTGGAGGCGTTGAGGACGAGCTGGCCGAGCCCGGCCTGGGCCGCCACCATCTCGGCGGCCACCAGGGTGGTCCAGCCCACGCCCATGCCGATCCGCAGGCCGATCAGGATCTCCGGCAGCGCCGCCGGGAAGACCACGTGGCGCAGGACCTGCCAACGGCTCGCCCCGAGGGCGCGCGCCGCGTTGATCTGGTCGACCGAGGCGGAGCGCACCCCCGCCCGCGCGGCGAGCGCCACCGGGG
Organism: Methylobacterium sp. C33D; assembly: GCF_053345825.1. NCBI lineage: Bacteria > Pseudomonadati > Pseudomonadota > Alphaproteobacteria > Hyphomicrobiales > Methylobacteriaceae > Methylobacterium > Methylobacterium sp. C33D. The sequence goes on along the minus strand of NZ_JBKFAV010000005.1, from coordinate 36,671 downwards.
CGAGGCAGGCGAGGAAGATCAGCAGCACCTTCGACAGCTCGCCGATCCCGAACCAGATGATCATCAGCGGCAGGTAGGCGAGCGGCGGCAGCGGCCGGTAGAACTCGATCGGCGGGTCGAGGATGCCCCGGGCGATCCGGCTCGTGCCCATGGCGAGCCCGACCGGGATGCCCACCAGGGCGGCGAGGCCGAAGGCGCCGAGGACGCGCAGCAGGCTGTCGCCGATGTGGAGCCCGAGCGGGGCGCCGTCGATCTCCCCGCGCCAGGCCTGACCGAAGGCCGCCAGGACCGCCTCCGGCGGCGGCAGGAACAGCGGCTTCACCCAGCCGGAGCGGGTGGCGACCAGCCAGAGGCCGAGGGCTCCCAGCACCGTGGCGGCGCTGACCGCCGGCACCAGGATCCCGCCGCGTCGGCGGGCTCCGGGCCGCGCCCGCGGGACCGCCGCCGAGGCCGGGACCGGGACCGTAGCCGGGTCCGCCTCCGGCGCGGCGCGGGGCAGGCCGCTCATCGGACGGCCTCGGGCGCCGCGCCGGCGCCGCCGCGGATGCGCGCGAGCACGCGCTCGCGCACGGCGATGAAGGCGGGGTCCGACTTCACGGCCCGCGTGTCGCGGCCGCCGACGGCGGCCCGGGAGAAGGGCAGGTCCAGCGTCTCGACGACCCGGCCGGGCCGCGGGCTCATGATCACCAGCCGGGTGGCGAGGAACACCGCCTCCTCGACGTCGTGGGTGATGAAGAAGGCCATCTTGCCGGTCCGGTGCCAGATCCGGAGGATCAGCTCCTGGATCTGCTCGCGTGTGAAGGCGTCCAGCGCGCCGAGCGGCTCGTCCATCAGCAGGGCGCGCGGGTCTCCGGCGAGCGCCCGGGCGAGGCCGACCCGCTGCTGCATCCCGCCGGAGAGTTCGTGGACCTTCCGGTCGGCGCAGTCGGCCAGGCCGACGAGGTCGAGCATCGCCAGGGCGATCCGCCGCCGCTCCGCCCGGGGCGCGCCCCGCATCCGCGGCCCGAAGGCCACGTTCTCGGCGACGTCCAGCCACGGCATCAGGGCGTGGCGCTGGAACACCACGCCCCGCTCGGCCCCGGGCCCCCGGACCGGCTCCCCGTCGAGGAGGACGCGGCCCTCGGTCGGCGCCAGGAACCCCGCGATCGCCGAGAGCAGGGTGGTCTTGCCGCAGCCCGAGGCGCCGAGCGCCACGACGAACTCCCCGGGACCGATGGTCAGGTCGATCCCCGACAGCGCGGCGACCGCGTCGGCGCCCTCGCCGTAGCGGACGCTCAGGTTGCGGATCTCGATCATGGGCCCTCCGGTCCGGGGACAGGCTATTTCCGGGCCGCGTCCACGACCTCCGTCGTGACGAACCGACCGTAATCGGGCGCCAGCGCCTGCACGCGCCCCTGCGCCTTCAGGAACGCGGCGGTCTCGGTCAGGGCCTTGGCGGCCCCGCTGCCGAGCCAGGCCGGGGAGGCCTGCGCCTCCAGGGTCGGGAACCGGTAGGCCGCGAGGCTCGCCGGCACCTCCGCGGGCGCCGAGCCGCTGATCCGGGCCACCGCCGCCACTTCCGGCGCGTCGGCGCTCCAGGGCCTGGCGGCGTAGGCCGCGTCCTGGGCGGCGATCAGCCGGACGAGCGTCACCAGGAAGTCCCGGTTCCGCGCCGCCCAGGCCCGGTCGACCACGAGGCCGTCGAAGGTCGCCTTGCCCCGGCGGGCGAGGTCGCCGGCCGAGACCACCACGGTGCCGGACTTCTTCACCCGGGCGAGCACCGGGTCCCAGATGAAGGTCGCGTCGATGTCGCCGCGCTCCCAGGCGGCGGCGATCTCGGGCGGGCGCATGTTGAGGATCCGGACATCGGCCTGCGTCAGCCCGGCCTCCGCCAGGGCGGCGATCAGCTGATAGTGGGCGGTCGACACGAACGGCACCGCGATCGTCTTGCCGCGCAGGTCGGCCACGCCCGTCACGCCGCTGCCGGCGCGGGCCACGAGCTGCTCGGCGTCGGCGATCTCGTCGAGGATCCAGAACAGCTGGATGTCGAGCCCCTGCGAGGCGGCCGCCGCGATCGGGCTCGACCCCGCCTCGCCGATCTGGACGCTGCCCGAGGCCATGGCGCGGATCACGTCGCCGCCGCCGCCGAACTTGCGCCAGTGGACCGTGTAGCCGGTCGCCTTCTCGATCGCCCCGGAGGCCATCAGGGCGCGGAACGGCACCACCATGTCCTGGTGGGCGAAGGTGACCTCCCGGTCGGCCGCGCGGGCGGGGCCGGGCGCCGGCGCGCCGAGAACCAGGGCGGCCAGGGCGGCCAGCGCGACGGCGCGGCGGTGCGGACCGGCAGATGTACCGGCAGATGTCATGAGATGTCCCCCTCTCCGGCCGGCCCGGCGCGGAGGCGACTCGGGCGGCCGGGGATGAGGTTCGGCCAGGCTCGGCGTCGAAGGCAAGGGCCCGGGCCGGAACATCGTCCCTCGCCGCCGGGGTCCGGGAGAGGAACGTGTCGGCGTGCGGAACACCGGGGCCCGGCCTGCGACGGGGCCGCCAGCCGGGCGGCGCCCCCGCTCAGGCCGCGCGCAGCACCGCGATCTCGTCGATCGTGGCGGCCGCCTGAGCCCGGAGCGTGGACAGCAGCGCGGTGACGTCGTCGCCCGCGCGGCAGGCCGTCTCGAAGGTCCGGCAGGTCGCGGCGAGATCCACGAAGCCGATCATGCTGGCCGCCGACACCATGGCGTGCGCGTCGCCCGTCAGCCGCGCCCGGTCGCCGACGGGCGCCCCCGGCCCGAACCGCTCGGCGAGCTCCTTCGCCAGCATCGCCAGGAGATCGCCCATCCGCGTCTGGCCGACCATCGCGGTCATCTCGTCCAGGATGGCCCGGTCGATCGTGCCCGCGCGGCGCGGCGGCGCGGCGCGGGGGGCCGCCCAGCGGTCGATCGCGGCGAGCAGCGCGTCCGCGCGGAACGGCTTGCCGATATGGTCGTCGAGCCCGGCGGCGCGCAGCTCGGCCACCTGCTGCGGCAGGACGTTCGCCGTCATCGCGAGGATCGGCAGCCGGCCGGGGGCGCCGCCCAGGGCGCGGATCCGCCGGGTCGCCGCGATGCCGTCCATCACGGGCATCTGCACGTCCATCAGCACGAGGTCGTAGGACCGTGCCTGGACGGCCGCCACCGCGGCGACCCCGTCGGCCACCACGTCCACGGCGTGCCCGGCGCGCTCCAGGATCATCCGGGCGAGGTCCTGGTTGAGCGGCACGTCCTCGGCCAGGAGGAGGCGGCGGCCGGTCGCGCGCGCGATCGCCGCGTCCGGCGCGGTCTCGCGGGCCGGTGGGCCGGCGGCGGGCAGGTCGGCCTCGAACCAGAAGGTCGAGCCGTGCCCGACCGTGCTCGCGACGCCGATCGTGCCGCCCATCAGCGTGACGAGGGATTTCGAGATGGCGAGCCCCAGCCCGGTGCCGCCGTACTCGCGGCTGATCGAGCCGTCGACCTGCGAGAAGCGCCGGAACAGGCGGCCGCACTTGTCGGTCGGGATGCCGATGCCGGTGTCGCGGACGGCGAAGCGCAGCCGCGTCCCGCCCGTCGCGCGGGCGGCGTCCGGGCTGACCCGGACCGACAGCTCGATGCCGCCCGACGCGGTGAACTTCACCGCGTTGTTGAGCAGGTTGAGCAGGATCTGCCGGAGGCGGTCCTCGTCGCCCTCGACCCAGTCGGGCAGGCCCGGGCCCTGGGCGACCGTGAGGGCGAGCCCCTTGCCCGCCGCGAGGGGGCGCACGATCGACACCGCGTTGTCGATCAGCGCCTCCAGGGCGAAGGGCCGGGGCACGATCTCGATCTGCCCGGCCTCGACCTTCGAGAAGTCGAGGACGTCGTTGACCACCGTCAGGAGCGCGGCCCCGGCGGTGCGGATGCGCTCGGCGTTCCGGCGCGCCGCCGGGCCGAGATCCGTCCCGTCGAGGAGCAGGTCGGCGTAGCCGATCACCCCGTTGAGCGGCGTGCGGATCTCGTGGCTCATGGCGGCGAGGAACTCGCTCTTGGCCGCGCTCGCCCGCTCCGCCTCCAGGCACGCGGCGTCGGCCGCCGCCTTGGCGGCGAGGAGCGCCGCCTCGGCGGCCTTGCGGGCGGTGACGTCGATGTTGAGGCCGATCATCCGCCGCGCCTGCCCGGGCGCGCCGCGCCCGACGCCGTTGATCCAGCGCACGCCCCCGTCCGCGGTGGGGACCCGGAACTCGATCGAGAAGGTCTCCCCCGCGGCCGCGGCCGCCGCGGCGATCTGGATCGCCCGCTCGCCGTCGGCGCGGTCGATCAGGGCGAGCCAGTCCCGGGTGTCGAGGCTGTGGTTCCGGTCGGTCTCGATGCCGTGGAGCCGCGCGCTCTCGGGGGACCACTCGATCCGGCCGCTGTCGAGGTCGAGGTGCCACGTCCCGGCATGGGCGGCCTGCTGGGCGAGGTGCAGCAGGCTGCTGGCAGCTTCCACCGCGCGCCGGGCGGTCACGATCTCGTCGATGTCGAGGGCGGTGCCGAGCATGCCCACCATGCTCTCGCCCTGCCAGATCGGCAGGAGCACGATCTTGTGCCAGCGGTAGGGGCCGTCGTGCCGCTGCAGGCGGCCCTCGACCTCGTAGGGCGCGCGGCGGGCGGGGGCCTCCGACCACAGCCGCTCCATCCGCTCCGCGTCGTCGGGATGGGTCCGGGCGATCCGCGCGGCGCGCGTCGGGCCGATCGGGCCGTAGTAATCCTCGAAGCGCCGGTTGACGTAGGAGGCGTCGCCGGTCTCGATGCTGGCGATCCAGACGAGCTGCGGCAGCGCGTCGGCCAGGGCACGGTAGCGGGCCTCGCTCAACCGCAGGGCGTCCTCCGCGGCCTTGCGGGCGCTCACGTCGCGCAGGGTGGCGACGTAGCCGTCCGGGGCACCGGTCGCCCGGTCGTGGGTCAGGCTGAACGAGATCTCCAGCCAGACCCAGTGCCCGTCCCGGTGCCGGTAGCGCTGGGAGGTCAGGGCGCGGGACGCGCGGCCGCCGGTGAGGTCGTCGAGGAGGCGGCGGTACGCGCCGACCTCGTCGGGATGGACGAAGTCGAGGGGGTGGGTGCCGATCAGGTCCTGCGGGTCGTAGCCCAGGACGGCGCGCACCGCCGGCGAGACGTAGCGGCGGCGGGCGGTCAGGTCGGACCAGATGATGATGTCGGTGGCGTTCTCGGCCAGCAGCCGGTAGCGGCGCTCGCTCTCCTCCAGAACCTGCTCGGCGATCCGGCTCTGGGTCACGTCGCCGAAGGTCAGGACCGTGCCGCCGTCCGGCAGGGCCGCGCACCGGACCTCGAGGATCAGGCCGCCGGGCAGGCGCCAGTCGAACAGCGGCGGCAGCGCGCCGCGCGCGCCCGGCCCGAGGCCCGGATCGGACCCGGCCTCCGCGAAATCGCCGCGGGCCCGCTGGTAGGCGTGGATGTCCGGGAGGGCGACGCCGGCCCGGAGGACGTCGGCTGGCAGTTCGAGGAGGTCCGCGGCGCGCCGGTTGAACGCGCGCACACGCCGGTCGGCATCGAGGACGACGAGACCCTGGTCCATGCTGTCCAGCGTGCCGCGCAGGATCATGTCGGTCTCGCGCGCCCGCCGCTCCGACTGCACGAGGTCGGTCACGTCGAGGATGAGGCCGTGCAGTGCGAGGAGCGCGCCGTCGGGCCCGAACTCGGGCAGGCCCTGGATGATCGCGTCCCGCACGGTCCCGTCCGGGCGGACGAAGCGGGCCCGCGCCTGGTAGGGGATGGCCGGCCGGTTTCCCTCCAGGATTCCATCGAGACGCGCGACCAGGGTGGCGCGATCGTCCGGATGATAGCAGGCGACGTGCTCGACGAGCGGCAGGTCGCACGCGCCGGGCGTCCCGAGCAGCCGCGCGAGGTTCGCCGACCGGGTCACCCGGCGGGTGCGCGGATCGAGCCGCCACTGTCCGAACCCGGGTGCCCCGTCCCAGGGGGCAGGCTCGCCCGCGGCCTGGAGCACGGCGGGATCCGGCGGCGCGGCCGGGCGGGTCGCGTCAGTCTGCATCGGTCCCTGGGGATCCCCAACGCCGGCGCGGACCGCGCCCGGGCGCGCCGGCGGCGCGCATCGGGTCGAACCTGCTCGCGCGATGGTTGCGAATTCCTTGCCGGCACCGTGCGGCATTCGGCGCCTGCCCCCCCGGCGATCACGATCGCTCGAGGGTCCGGCGCGCCGTGGCCGCCTCCGCGATGCCGGGACAGGCGGGCCTACCGCACCAGCCGCTCCACGATCGCCCGCACCTGCGCCCGATCGGCCGGCTGCGGATCGACCGAGCGGTGGATCGTCAAGCCCTCGATCATCGCGTCGAGGGCCTTGGCGGTCTCCGGCGCGAAGTGCCGCCCCAGGGCGGCCCGGCTCTTGGCCATCCAGCCCTGCATGACCCGGCGCAGCGCCGGGTTCCGGGCCGCGAAGGCGTAGAGTTCGTAGCTCAGCAGCATCGTGCGCGGGCTCGCCCAGAGGTCGCTCACGATCAGGTCGACGACCGCCTCGCAGGCCTCGTCGAGGGTCGCGGCCGTGGCCAGCCGATCGGCGAAGCGCGCCGAGACCGTGTCGGCGAGCCCGGTGAACGCCTCCGTCAGCAGCGCGTCGAGGCTGTCGAAGTGGTAGGTCATGGAGCCGAGCGGCACGTCGGCCGCCGCCGCGACCCGGCGGTGGGTCGTGCCGGCGACGCCGTGCTCGGCGACGACGTCGAGGGTCGCCTGGAGGATGCGCGCCCGGCGATCCGGGTCGAAGCGGCGCTGGGCGGCGGGCAAGGACTCCTCCTCGGATCCGGTTCAGGGCTCTCGGCTCGTGACGCGCGCGGCCCCGATGTGTACATCTGTACGCATGGCCGGGGCCCGCGGCGCCGGGCCGGCGGCGGTTCGATGCCGCCGGAGCGAGATCCTCACCATGAAGACAGAGATCATGAAGACCCAGAAGCAGAAGATGCTGGCCGGCGAGCTGTACTGCGCCGACGACCCGGAACTGGCCGCCGACAACCGGCGCATCTCGGAATGGATGGATCGGTATAACGCCACGCAGACGCGGAGCCAGCCCGAGCGGCAGGCTCTCCTGGAGGAGGCCTTCGCGCGCGTCGGCCCGGGCTGCAACATCCGGCCGCCGTTCCACTGCGACTACGGCTACAACATCAGCCTGGGCCGCGGCGTGTTCCTGAACTTCGGGTGCAGCATCCTCGACGTGATGTCGGTGACGATCGGCGATCTGACGCAGATCGGCACGGCCGTGCAGATCCTGACCCCCGATCACCCGCGCGACCCGGCGCAGCGCCGGCAGATGCTGGAATTCGCCCGCCCGGTGGTGATCGGCGCCAATGTCTGGATCGGCAGCGGCGCGATCATCCTGCCGGGGGTCACGATCGGGGACGACGCGATCGTCGGGGCTGGCAGCGTGGTGACGCGCGACATCCCGGCCGGCGCCACCGTGGTGGGGAACCCGGCCCGGCCGCGGCCGTGAGAGGATGAGGGCGCGCGGGGGCGTGCTGCGTGGGGTGCCTGCTGCCCGACCGCGTCGGCGCCGGGGCCGGCGCCGAGCGCGCCGTGTCTCCGTGCGGGCCGGATCTGCCGCGACCGGACCGTCGATTGGGCGGGCCGATGCCGGGATCGCGCCGCCGGGATCGCGCTGCCGGCACCGGACTGCCGGCACCGGCCCTACCGCGCCAGCCCAGCGGTCCGGCGCGGCCCGGCTCCTCGCGCGCCGTGCCGGAGCGGCCGCGGTCGGGCGCCGGGCGGAGGCGGGGTCAGTCCTTCCGAGCCGGCGCCGCCGTCTCGCCGAAGCCGAAATCGGCCATCCGGTAGGAGAGCTGCGCGAAGCCGCCGTAGCGGCCGGTCTCAAACTTCATCGGGCTGGGCGCCAGGAACGGGAAGGCCGTCGTGTGCGCCCTGTCAGCCTGGAGCTGCCAGTACCGGCCGCCGACACCGACGCTGACGGACGGCGTCAGGTCGTACGCGATGATCCCCTCCAGGAAGTAGCCGTCGCCGTGGCCGGCTTCCGGCCCCGGATTGATGTCGGGCCGCAGCCAGTGCCGGTCGACGCCGCTGAGGCTCACGACCGGCAGGTAGGCGCCCTCCAGGCTGACCCGGACCCGATCGAACCGCGCCTCGCCGATGACGCCGACGCGCAGCGCGTTCCACTGCATGCTCTCGCCCAGCGTCTTCATGCCGGTCGGGTACGATCTGGCGCAGGGCGTCCCGCCCGCCACCTGGCGGCAGCCGTAGCCGTTATACAGTTCGGAGGCGAACTGGTATCCGATGAAGCCGCCGAGCTTGTACCCGTCCCGGCGCAGCAGGTCGTAGCCGAGATCGACCACGCCGTAGCCGACGTCGCCGTCCTTGATCGGCGACAGCGTCTTCGAGTAGCGGCGCAGGGCGGGCGGGAAGTCCTCGTCGGCCAGGCGTCCGCCCGTGACGCCGCCCGTCCCGAGGAAGCCCTTGGCGAACAGGCCGGTGGGATTGTGCTCGATCCGGGCGAAGCTCTCGCCGGCATGGGCCTGGGCGTTGGCGTAGGTCAGGCGCGAATTGAGCTGGCCCGGCGCGTCGGGGTCGCCGAGCTTCTCGCGCGGTGTCCCGGCGCTGAAGACGTAGCGCAGGCCGCCCTCGAAATCCCAGGTCGCCGGGCCTGCCGACGCGACCGGCGGCAGGTCGGGCAGCCCGGCTCCGAACCGGTAATTGAGGCCGACGCGGGCCAGGAAGCCGTCCGTCGCGACCCGCGTGCCGGCGTGGTAGCCGGTCAGCACGGGGTACGACGGAGCCGGGAGGACCGCCCGGGAGCCGAGATCGTAGTAGAGGCCCTCGACCTTGGCGGAGAGGTGCTCGCTGAAGGCGTGCTCGAGGCCGGCGCCGGCCACGTAGCCCAGGCGCACCGCGCCCTGGCGCCCGTCGAACAGCGGGAAACCGGCCAGCGACAGGTTGTTCTCGGTCCGGACCGTGCCCGCGGCGAGGCCGCCCGTGGCGTAGACGAGGGTGCGATCGACGGCGAAGCCGATCCGGCCGCGCAGGGTGGCGAGCTCGTCCAGCCGCTGGCCGGAATGGGCGACGCTGCGGCGATAGAAGCCGCCGCCCACGGCCGGAAAGGCGCCCTCGCGGCGCTCGTAGCCCCACAGCCGGGTGAATTGGTAATCCGCGGCGGCGCCGGCGACGAAGCCGGAATTCACCTGCCAATCGTAGCCGACCTCGGCGCCGCCGACGAAGCTCCCGTCCGAGGCCCGCTTCGATGGAATGACCGGGCAGTTCCGGGCTCCGGGCTGCCCGTCCGGACCTGTGCAGACGAACTGCGTGGCGCGGTCGAGGGCGCCGTAGCCGGCGAACAGGCCGGCATGCGCGCCGGTCCAGGAGAAGACCGGCAGCGCGGCCGGCGCCGCCGGAAGCGGCCGCCGCGGAAGATCCGCCGCCATCGCGGTCTGCGACAGCAGGCAGAAGAGAAGACCAGGACCCGAGATCCGATACATGAGAAATCCCCCGTCGTGCGTAATCGAAGGCGCCGACGTCATCGTCTCGTTGTCGCTGAGCGTGCGATGCTTGACATCAAACGTCCGCCGATTGCGCGCCGTCACCGCGGTGCGCCGGTATGGCTAAGGTAAAGTGCCCCGATTCTGAAGATCGGGAGTTCCGCAGATCGAGATGACGACGGATCTGGCGACTTATTGCAGGGTCCTTTGATCGTTACCCGATCAACTATTCGGGTGGCGACAGCGAAATCGGGAAAGTCATACTGCGATCTTCGGCGAAGAATAGTGATCGCGACTTGTCCGATCTTTCGTGCGGATCGACCTGACTCTGCCGGCGCATGGTGCATTCGTGCATCACCGGGTCCGCCCCTTCGGTGGCCGGCCCCGGCTCGGCGGCACGACCGGACCGGCGCGATCCGCGGAACCATCCGAGCGGTCCGTGCCTTCCTGGGCGGGGCCGCGGGCGGATCGGGTCCGGCCGCGAGCCCCCTGGAAACGCCCGCCCGTCTTGCCGGGCGGCGAGAGAGGAAACCTCACGTGCGTTCAACGATCATCACCGCCGCCCTGCTGGCGGTCCTCGGCTCGGCCGTCGCGATCCCGGCCTCCGCCGCGCCGATCGGCCCCGGCACCGGCGTGTCGGCGCCCGCCGACATGGTCTCGACGGTCCAGATGGATCCGGTGGAGCGCCACATGATGCGCCGTCGCATGGAGCGCCGGATGATGCGCCACCGGATGGAGCGCCACATGATGCATCGGGAGATGCGCCGCGAGATGCGCCACCGCGCGATGCGCCGCGAGATGATGCGCCGCATGTGACGCGCGTCCGCGCCGGGGTGGCGATCGCCCCGGCGCCGGCCGCGGACGACCCGCGCTCCGGGGCCGCGCGGGGTCAGGGCCGGCCGTTGCCGGCACGTCCGAGGCGATCGAACCATCCGCGCCCCGACGCGTTTCTGGCCACCGAAAGGGAGGATTGGTACGATGAAGGCGATTCTGGCAGCGGCCGCGGTGAGCCTCGGCATTCTGGGCGTGGTCGGCCCGGTCTCCGCGCAGCCGCGCCCCGACTACGACGATTACGGCGGCCGCGGCTACCGCGACCGCGGCGATTACGAGTACCGGGACCGCGGCTACCGCGACCGGGACGATTACCGCGGCCGCGCCAATTACGGGTTCGACGAGCGCGAGTACCTGCGCTGCAACCCGGATGTCCGCCGCGCGGTCGCGAACGGCCAGATGGAATCGGGTGCCGCCCACTACCGGGTGTTCGGGCGCCGCGAGGGCCGGCGGCTGAGCTGCTGACCGGTTCCCGCCCGGGCGCGCCTACCGCGGGCGCGCCCGGTCGCGCAGCAGGTTGATGATGAGGGCCGTCCAGCCGGTCTGGTGGGCGGCGCCGAGCCCCCGGCCGGTATCGCCGTCGAAGAACTCGTGGAACAGCAGCGGCTCCTCGGCGCCCGGCGCCGGGGCGATCGGCGGCCGCGACCCGAACGCCGGCCGGCGACCGGTCGAGTCCTTGGTGAACAGCGCGATCAGGCGGTCCTCGAGGGCGTCCGCGATGGCGCTGAGCGTGAGCAGCGCGCCCGAGCCCGTCGGGTACTCCACCCGGAAGTCGTCGCCGTAATAGGTGTGGAACCGCCGCAGCGCCTCGACGATGAGGAAGTTCATCGGCATCCAGACCGGGCCGCGCCAGTTCGAGTTGCCGCCGAACATGTTCGAGGTGGAATCGGCCGGGTCGTACCGGACCGTGAAGGAGGCGCCGAGCTCGTTGAGCACGTAGGGCGCCTCGCGATGCACCTTCGACAGGGAGCGCACGCCGTAGGGCGAGAGGAACTCGGCCTCGTCGAGCATGCGGCGCAGGAGCGCCTTCATCCGGTGGCCGCGCAGCAGCGACAGCAGCTTGCGGTCCTTCACGCCGCCCTCGGTCCAGCGGGAGACCAGCCGCGCGAGGTGGGGCCGGTTCTCCAGCACCCAGTTCAGGCGCCGGGCGAAATCCGGCAGACGGTGGAGCACGGAGGGCTCGATCACCTCGACGGCGAAGAGCGGGACGAGGCCGACCATCGAGCGGACCCGCAAGGGCAGCATCCCGCCGCCGGGGATGTCGACCTCGTCGTAGTAGAACTCGTCGATCTCGTCCCACAGGCCGAAGCCCTGCCCGTCCGCGCCTGACCCGCCCATGTCGGTCATGGCCTCGGCGATGAGCAGGAAGTGCTCGAAGAACTTCGAGGCGGTGCTCTCGTAGACGTCGTTGTGGAGGGCGAGCTCCAGGGCGATGCGCATCATGTTGAGCGCGTACATCGCCATCCAGGCGGTGGCGTCGGCCTGGTGCACCACCCCGAAGCCCGGGGGCGGGCGCGAGCGGTCGAACACGCCGACATTGTCGAGCCCCAGGAAGCCCCCCTGGAACACGTTGCGCCCCTGCGCGTCCTTGCGGTTCACCCACCAGGAGAAGTTGATCAGGAGCTTGTGGAACACGCCTTCCAGGAAGGCGAGGTCGCCGCGCCCGCCCCGCCGGTCCCGGTCGATCTCGAACACCCGGTAGGTGGCCCAGGCGTGGACCGGCGGGTTGGCGTCGCCGAACTCCCACTCGTAGGCCGGGAGCTGGCCGTTCGGGTGCATGTACCATTCGCGGGTGAGCAGCAGGAGCTGCTTCTTGGCGAAGTCCGGGTCCAGCAGGGCGAGCGGCAGGCAGTGGAAGGCGAGGTCCCAGGCGGCGAACCAGGGGTATTCCCAGGTGTCGGGCATGGACAGCACGTCGGCCGCCGCGAAGTGGCGCCACTGGCCGTTGCGGCCGCCCGCGCGCCCCCGGGGCGGCGGCGGCTGGAGCGGGTCGCCCTCCAGCCAGCGCCGCACGTCGTAGCCGTAGAGCTGCTTCGACCAGATCAGCCCGGCGGCGGCCTGGCGGAAGATCGCGCGGGACTCCGGGCTCGCGATGCCGTCCTGCAATTCCTCGTAGAACGCGTCCGCCTCGGCCACCCGGCGGCGGACCAGGGACCCGTCGTCGACGGCCCGGGCGCGCAGGCCCGCCGACAGCCGCAGGCGGATCCGGGCGGTCTCCCCGGGCGCCAGCCGCAGCGCGTAGTGCAGGCCGAGCTTGGTGCCCGCGTCCCCGCGCACCGCCGTGCGATCGCCGCCGACGATCGCCGCGTGGAGACCGTCCTTGAACGGTCCCGCGGCGTCCGGCTGCCCGCCGTGCAGCCGGAGGTTGGTGTCGTTCTCGCAGAACAGCAGGTCCGGCGCCCCGTCGAAGGCGAGCCGGTACGGCCCGAGCCTCTCGTGGGTGCAGACCGCGCCCCCGTCGGGCGCGCGGGCGATGCGCGGGCGGGCCTGCCCGGCCTCCCACGACCACGTGTTGCGGAACCAGAGCTGCGGGACGAGGTGCAGGTCGGCGGGCTCGGGCCCCCGGTTCAGCGCGGTGATCACCGCGTGGACGTCGTCGGCGTCGGCCTTGGCGTACTCCACGGTGACGTCGAAGAACCGGTCCCCGTCGAAGACGCCCGTCTCCTCGATCTCGTACTCGGGCTGCTCCCGCCCGCGCTGCCCGTTCTCGCCGACGAGGTCCGCGTAGGGGAAGGCCGCCTGCGGGTAGCGGTACAGCATCTTCAGGTAGGCGTGGCTCGGGACCGCGTCGAGGTAGTGGTAGACCTCCTTCACGTCCTCGCCGTGGTTGCCCTCCTGGTTGGTCAGGCCGAACAGCCGCTCCTTGAGGATGCGGTCGCGCCCGTTCCAGAGGGCGAGGGCCAGGCACAGGTTGCCGCGCTCGTCGCAGATCCCGGCCAGCCCGTCCTCGCCCCAGCGATAGGCGCGCGAGCGGGCGTCCTCGTGCGTCAGGGCGGCCCAGGCGTTGCCGCAGGGGCTGTAATCCTCCCGCACGGTCCCCCATTGCCGCTCGCTGAGATAGGGGCCCCAGAGCGACCACGCCCGGTCGCCCCGGCCCTGCTCGGCGATCCGGCGGCGCTCGGCCCAGTCCACCGAGGCGTCCCGATCCGCGTCCCGACCCGCGTCCCGATCCTCGTCCGCGCGCGGCCCCATCAGCCGCGTCCCGGACGCGGGCCCGGTCGGCTGGGGCGGGAGGTGGGTCGGGGACGGGAGGCGGCCATCGGTCACGGCGGGTTGCTGCGGATCCGGCGGCCCGATGCATCATCGGCGCCATCCCGATCCGGCGGGCCCTCGGGGAGCCGCACGGCTCCGTGAGCGCCCGCCGGCCGACCGGCGCGCCCGCGCCGGTCGACATCCGGGGCCGCCCCGGAAACCTTGACCCCGGGTAAGGTGAGCGACAGGATCGCGCCCGGTGATCTGCGACTCGACGCGCGGCGATCCGCGTTGACCTAGCCGAATTCAGCGTTCGTCGGCGATTTGTCCGGCCACATCTTGGGGGAACGATGACGCGATTGCTGATGGCTAGCCTGGCCGGGCTGCTGGTCATGGCCGCGGCGCACGGTCAGGAGGGCGGCGCGCCGGTGAAGATCGGCGTCGCCGCGCCCATGACCGGGCCGAACGCGGCCTTCGGCGCCCAGATCCGCAACGGCGTGAGCCAGGCGGTCGAGGACCTCAACAGGGCCGGCACCCTGAAGGGCAGGACGCTGACCGTCACGGTCGGCGACGACGCCTCCGACCCGAAGCAGGGCGTCTCGGTGGCCAACAAGTTCGCCGGCGACGGCGTGAAGATGGTCGTCGGCGACTACAATTCCGGCGTCACGATCCCGGCCTCCGACGTCTACCTCGACGCCGGCATCATCCAGGTCACGCCGGCCTCCACGAGCGTGAAGTTCACCGAGCGCGGGATGTGGAACACGTTCCGCACCTGCAGCCGCGACGACCAGCAGGGCGCGGTGGCGGGCAGCTACCTCGCCGCGCACTTCCCGGGCAAGAAGGTCGCCTTCGTCCACGACAAGACCCCCTACGGCAGGGGGCTGGCCGACGAGACCCTGAAGACCTTCCGGGCCAAGGGCGGCAGGGAGGTGCTGTTCGAGGGCATCAACCCGGGCGAGAAGGACTACGCGGCGCTCGTCTCCAAGATGAAGTCCGCCAACGTCGACCTCGTCTATTTCGGCGGCGTGCACACCGAGGCCGGGCTGATCATCCGGCAGATGCGCGACCAGGGCCTCGCCGCCCGCATGATGAGCGGCGACGCCATCCCCGACAAGGAGTTCGTCCAGATCGCCGGCCCGGGCGCGGCCGGGACCCTGATGACCTTCGCGCCGGACGCCCGCAAGAACCCGAACGCCAGGGGCGTGGTGGCGGCGTTCAACGCCCGGGGCATCGATCCCGAGGCCTACACGCTCTACGCCTACGCGGCCGTGCAGGTCCTGGCGAAGGCGATGGCCGAGACCGGCTCCAGCGACGGCAAGAAGCTCGCGGACTGGCTGCACCGGGGCGAGCCGGTGGACACGGTGGTCGGGCCGATCGCCTACGACGGGAAGGGCGACCTCACCCGCCCCGACTACGTCATCTACGAGTGGACCGAAGGGCCGGACGGCCGGATCGACTATGCCGGGCACGAGGTCGCGCCGTAGCCCGGTCGGGCCCGGAGGCCGCCGCCTTACCTAATTGGATGAGGGCGGCGATCGCAGCGCGGCCGCCGCGGAGGCCTTATGCTCCCGCCCGACCGCGCCGCGGTCCGGGAGAGGGAGCCTTCATGTTCGACTTCAGCCAGCTCCGGTGCTTCGCCGCCGTGGCGGAGGAGCTGCATTTCGGGCGCGCGGCCGCCCGGCTGAACATGACGCAGCCGCCGCTGTCGCGGCAGATCCAGGTCCTGGAGCGCGTCCTCGACGTGCAGCTCCTGGAGCGCACCAGCCGCACGGTCCGGCTGACCGCCGCCGGCCGCAGCTTCCTGCCCGAGGCGCAGCGCATCCTGCGGCTCGCCGAGACCGCGACGCACGTCACCCGGCAGGTCGCGGCGGGCCGCGCGGGCGTCCTCAAGTTCGGCTTCACGGCGGCCTCGGCCTACGACTTCCTGCCGCGCCTCGTCACCGCGTTCCGGCGGGCGCTGCCGGACGTGACGCTCGCGCTGCGCGAGATGGTCAGCAAGGACCAGATCGAGGAGCTGCTCGCCGGCCGGATCGACGCCGCGCTGGTGCGCCCGCCGGTGACGCACCCGGACCTGATCGCCGTCCGGGCGCTGGCCGAGCCCCTGGTGGTGGCCCTGCCGGCCGGGAACCCCCTGGCCCTGCGCGACGGGCTCGCCCCCGCCGATCTCGCGCGCGAGCCGCTCATCGGCTACGCGCCCAACGAGGCGCGCTACTTCCACGACCTCGTCCTGGGCCTGCTCGCCGAGGCCGAGATCCAGCCCCCGACGGTCCAGCAGCTCACGCAGATCCACTCGATCCTGGCCCTGGTCCGGGCGGCGCTCGGCATCGCCCTGGTGCCGGCCGCCGCCGAGCGCCTGCGCTTCGAGGGCGTGGTGGTCCGCCCCCTCGTCCTGCCGGCGCCGCGCCCGGTGGAACTGCTCCTCGCGTGGCGGCGCGACGCGGACGACCCGCTCATCGCCCAGCTGGTCTCGATCGTGGCCGGGATGCCGCCCGCGTGAGCCCGCGCGGCTGATCGATGCGCGATCCGCATCGATCGATCCAGTGTTTGGCTTTGACCTCGCGGCGGAAGGCTGCGCGTGATGGGACGGACGGCGCGCAGACGCCGCGACGCCCCCAGGGAGGATCGTGATGGACAGCCTCACCAACCGCTTCAAGGCGGCCCTCGCCGAGGGGCGCCAGCAGATCGGCCTGTGGTGCAGCCTCGCGAGTCCCATCTCCACCGAGGTGGTCGCCGGCGCCGGGTTCGACTGGCTGCTCCTCGACATGGAGCACTCGGCCAACGACCTCCGGGACATCTACGCCCAGCTCCAGGCGATGATGGAGGGCGACACGCACCCGATGGTGCGGGTGCCGAGCGACGACCCGATCACCATCAAGCGGATCCTCGACGCCGGCGCCCAGTCGCTGATGATCCCCAACATCGACGACGCCGCGCAGGCCGCCCGGGTGGTCGCGGCGACGCGCTACGCGCCCCGCGGCATCCGCGGCTTCTCGCAGGCGCCCCGCGCCGCCCGGTTCGGCCGGATCAAGGACTACCACACCCGCTGCGAGGCCGAGATCTTCGTGGCGGTGCAGGTCGAGTCCCGCCGCGCCCTCGACAATCTGGACGCGATCGCCGCCGTGGAGGGCGTGGACGGCGTGTTCATCGGGCCCGGCGACCTCTCCACCAGCCTCGGCTACGTCGGCCAGCAGGGCCACCCGGAGGTGGTCTCCACCATCGAGGCGGCGGTCGCCCGGATCGTCCGGGCCGGCAAGCAGGCCGGCATCCTCACGCCGAGCGAGGAGCTGGCCCGCCGCTACATCGCGGCCGGCACCCGCTTCACCGCGGTGGGCTCCGACATGGGGCTGCTCGCCCGCAGCTCCGAGGCGCTCGCCGCCCGCTTCCGCGCCTGAGTTCCGCGCCTGAGTTCCGCAACCGGGATCGTACCCATGAACATCGGATTCATCGGCCTCGGCATCATGGGCACGCCCATGGCCGGACACCTGATCGCGGCGGGCCACAGCCTGTTCCTCAAGACCCGGCGCAGCGTGCCCGAGGCCCTGCTCGCGGCGGGCGGCACCGCCTGCGCCACCGCCGCCGCGGTCGCCGAGCGCGCCGACACGATCATCCTGATGCTGCCCGACACCCCGGACGTGGAGCAGGTCCTGTTCGGGGCGGACGGGGTCGCCGAGGGGCTCAGCCCGGGCAAGACCGTGATCGACATGAGCTCGATCGCGCCGCTGGCCACCAAGGATTTCGCCGCCCGGATCGCCGAGCGGGGCGGCGCCTATCTCGACGCGCCGGTCTCGGGCGGCGAGGTCGGGGCCAAGAACGCCGCGCTCTCGATCATGGTCGGCGGCGAGGCCGAGACCTTCGCGCGCGCCGAGCCCCTGTTCGCCGCCATGGGCAAGACCGTGACGCATGTCGGCCCGGTCGGCTCGGGGCAGGTCGCCAAGGTCGCCAACCAGATCATCGTCGCCCTGACCATCGAGGCGGTGGCCGAGGGGCTGCTCTTCGCCTCGAAGGCCGGCGCCGATCCCGCCAAGGTGCGGCAGGCGATCACCGGCGGGCTGGCCACCTCGCGGATCCTGGAGCTGCACGGCGCGCGGATGATCGAGCGGACCTTCGACCCCGGCTTCCGCATCGGCCTGCACCAGAAGGACCTGAACCTCGCCCTGGACAGCGCCCGGACGCTCGGCCTCAGCCTGCCCGCCACGGCGCTGGCGCAGCAGCTGTTCTCGGCCTGCGTGGCCCAGGGCGGCGCGGCCTGGGACCACTCCGCCCTGGTGAAGGCCCTGGAGGCCCTGGCGAACCACGCGGTCGGCGACGCCGCCTGATCCCGACAGGAGCCCGGACGGGCGCGAGACGGAAGGAGCATCCGATGCAGGCCGAGATCGAGGCCCCGACCCGCCCGCACCCGGCCGGCGCGGGGGCCGGCGGAGGAGCCGCAAGGGCCGCCGGCGACGTGCCGCGCACGATCCGCCTGAGCGACAGCGACAACGTCGCGATCGTGGTCAACGCCTTCGGGCTTCCGGCCGGCACGGTGTTCCCGGACGGGCTGGAACTCGTCGAGTTCGTGCCGCAGGGCCACAAGGTGGCGCTCACCGACATCCCGGAGGGCGGCGCGGTCCGCCGCTACGGCGAGGTGGTGGGCATCGCCACGCAGGCGATCCCGCGGGGCGCCTGGGTGGAGGAATCCCGCGTCGCGACGCCGGTCGCCCCCGCCCTCGACGCCCTGGAGATGGCCACCCGCGTGCCGGCCCCCCTGCCCCCGCTCGAGGGCTACACCTTCGAGGGCTACCGCAACCCGGACGGGTCGGTGGGCACCAAGAACATCCTGGCGATCTCGATCAGCGTGCAGTGCGTCGCCGGCACCCTCGACGTGGCGATCCGGCGGATCAAGCAGGAGCTGCTGCCGCGCTACCCCAACGTCGACGACGTGGTCGGCCTGACCCACGCCTACGGCTGCGGCGTCGCCATCAACGCCCCCGAGGCGGTGGTGCCGATCCGGACGCTCCAGAGCCTCGCGCAGAACCCGAATTTCGGCGGCGAGGTGATGGTCGTCGGCCTCGGCTGCGAGAAGCTGGTCTCGGAGCGGCTCCTGCCCGACAGCGGCGCGGCCGGCGACGGGGTGGTGCGGCTGCAGGACGAGCGCCACCGCGGCTTCTCGGCCATGATCGACAGCATCCTGGCGATGGCCGAGGCCCGCCTGGAGGTGCTGAACCGGCGCACCCGCGAGACCTGCCCGGCCTCCGATCTGGTGGTCGGCCTGCAATGCGGCGGCAGCGACGCCTTCTCGGGCGTCACCGCCAACCCGGCGCTCGGCTTCGCGGCCGACCTGCTGGTCCGCTGCGGCGCCACCGTGATGTTCTCCGAGGTGACCGAGGTGCGCGACGCGATCCACCTCCTGACCCCGCGGGCGAAGAGCCCGGAGGTCGCCGCGGCGCTGGTCCGCGAGATGGCGTGGTACGACGCCTACCTCGCCAAGGGCGAGGCCGACCGCCGGGCCAACCCGTCGCCGGGCAACAAGAAGGGCGGGCTCAACAACATCGTCGAGAAGGCGCTGGGCTCGGTCGCCAAATCGGGCACGAGCGCGATCTCCGGGGTCCTGGCGCCGGGCGAGCGCGTCCGCGAGAAGGGCCTGATCTTCGCCGCGACGCCGGCGAGCGACTTCGTTTGCGGCACGCTGCAGCTCGCCTCGGGCATCACCCTGCAGGTGTTCTCCACCGGCCGCGGCACGCCCTACGGTCTCGCACAGGCGCCGGTGATCAAGGTCGCCACCCGCACCGAGCTGGCCGAGCGCTGGTCCGACCTGATCGACCTCGATGCCGGCCGCATCGCCACCGGCGCGGCGACGAGCGAGGAGGTCGGCTGGGAGCTGTTCCACCTGATCCTCGACGTGGCGAGCGGGCGCAAGCGCCCCTGGTCGGACCGGTGGGGGCTGTTCAACGACCTGACCCTGTTCAACCCCGCGCCGATCACCTGAGACTCACCGGCGGGACGGCGTTGCGTCCCGCCGCGTCGTCAGCGTGGCCGGACTCTGCTAGGCAGCCGGCACTGCCATGACGCTGCCGATTCCCTCCCTCCGGACCCTGCTCTTCCGCCTGCACTGGGCGCTGGGCCTCACCGCCGGCCTCGTCCTCGCCCTGATGGGCCTGACCGGGGCGCTGATGAGCTACGAGGAGGCGATCACCGCCTTCGCCAACCGCGACCGGCTGACGGTCGAGGCGGCCGCGCGCCAGGCCCTGACCCCGGCGGCCCTGGCCGCCCGGATCGACGCGCAGGCGGGCGGCCGCGTCGCCAACGTGCTGACCCTGTCGGACGACCCGCGCGCGAGCGTCCACGTCCGCTTCGCCCGCGATCCCGAGACCCGCGCGCGGCCGCCCGCCGCCTACGCCGACCCCTACGACGGCGCGCTGCTCGGCCCGGTGCGGCTGGAGGGCGCCTTCACGACGGTGCGGGACCTGCACCGCTGGCTGCTGCTGCCCGGCGGGTCCAAGGGCTGGGGCCGCACGGTGACGGGCGCCTGCACCCTGGCGCTGCTGGCCTTCCTGGCGACCGGCCTCTACCTGCGCTGGCCCCGGATCCACCGCTGGCGGATCTGGCTGAAGCCGGCCCTGTCGCGGCCCGGCCGGCCGCGCTGGTGGTCGCTGCACGCCGTGGTCGGGACCTGGCTCCTGCCGGTCTACCTGGTCATCGCGCTGAGCGGCCTGACGTGGTCGTACCCGTCGTTCAAGGACGGCGCGACGCGGCTGCTCGCGGGCGCGCCGGACGCGGCCAAGACCGCCGCCCCGGGCGGGAAGGCGGCTGGGCGGCGGGCCGCCGTCGATCCCGTGGCCGGCGCCGCGGCCGTCGACCGCGCCTGGGCGGATTTCCGCGCGCGGACCGGCGCGGAGGCCGGCACGGCGGTCCTGACCCTGCCGGGCGCCGACACGAAGGCGATCCGCATCCGCTGGCTGCCGAAGGGCGTCGACGCGCCGAGCGCCCGCAACGAGGCCCGCTACGATCCCGCCACGGGCGTCCTGCTGGCCTCCGAGTTGGCCGCCGAAGCGCCCCTGGGCCGGCGCCTCCTGGACAACGTCCTGGAGGTGCATCGCGGCCGCTTCTTCGGCGACCTCGTCGCGCTGCTGTTCTGCCTCGCGGCGCTGGCCATGCCGGGTTTCGCCGCGACCGGCCTGACGCTCTACGTCCTGCGCCGCCGCGCCGGGGCCCGCCGGAGGAGCGTCGAAGCGGCCGCGCCGGCGGGCGCCGTCCGCGCGGCGAGCCCCTGACGGGGGCCTCCCGCGGGCCGTCGTTCGACGAAGGCCGCCCCGCCGCCGCGCGGGTTTCGGCCTGTCAGAGCCGCGCGGTGATCGTCGCCAGAACCGTGAACGGCGCCCCGGGGGTGTTGTTGGTCGCGTTGGTCGGCGCCTCGATGTAGCGCACGTTCGTCAGGTTGCGCATGTTCACCGACAGGCGCCAGTGGGCGTCGAAATCGTAGTACACGAGCGCGTCGAGCCGGTTGTAGGCGCCCACGGTGAAGCTGTTGTCGAGGTCGCCGTAGCGCCGGCCGACATGGGTGACGCCGAAGCCGAGCCCGAGCCCGCGCAGAGGGCCTTCCTGGAACGCGTAGGTCGACCACAGGCTGCCGCTGAACACCGGCACGCCGGTGAGCCGGTTGCCGACCGCGAAGGTCGTGTCCTTGGTGATCCGCGCGTCGATCAGGCCGACACTGCCGATGACGTTCCAGCCGGGCAGGATCTCGCCGGCCAGGTCGGCTTCGACACCCCGCGACCGCTGCTGGCCGGTGATGACCGAGAAGGTGGGATTGCGCGGGTCGGTGGCCGCGACGTTGTCCCGGACGATCTGGAAGGCGGCCGCGCTCAGGGTCAGGCCGGGCGTGAGATCGACCCGGGTGCCGGCCTCGACCTGCTCGCCCGTGCTGGGCGGGGGGTTCGCCACGTTCAGCACGCTGGCGGTCTGCGGCAGGAACGACGTGGCGTAGCTCGCGTAGAAGGTCAGCGGCTCGAACGGCCGGTAGATCAGCCCCACCCGCGGCGAGGCACCGAACAGGGTCTGCTCGGGCGGCTGGGTCCGCGAGGCCGGCTGGCGGTTGAAATAGTACTGGCTGCCGAGATCGAACCGTGCCCCGACGACGAGCTGCAGGCCCGGCGCCAGCACGATCTGGTCCTGGGCGTAGAGTCCGAACACCTCCAGCTTCTGCTTCAGGTCGGCCTGGAACTGGAGCGGCTGGAAGGCCGCGCCAAACATCGGGTTGAGGAAGCTGACCGGGGCGAGGTTGCCCTGCTGGGAGAAGGCGTGGCGGAAGCCGTTCGAGTACTCGAATCCGAGGAGCGCCGTATGGGCGAAGCCGAAGGTGTCGAACTTCATCACGGCCTCGGTCTGGCTGTCGACCGCGGCGAAGCGCGAGTTGACCGTGGCCTCCCGCCGGGTCAGCAGCGTGCCGGCATTGTTGACCGCTAGGGCACGGGCGGCGAACACGTCGAACGTACCCCATTGCCCGGCGATGACCTGCCGGAGCGTCAGGTTCTCGTTGACGTCGTGCTCGGCCCGCAGGGTGATCGTGTTGAAGGCGCCGAAGTAGCGCGAGGACGGCTCACCGTAGAACCGGCCGATATTGTCGAGAGGGACGCGGCCGCGGAAGGCCACCAGCCCCTCGTCGTACTGGGTGTTCTGGTTGGTGAATTCCGAGTTCACGTAGACCCGGGTGTCGGCGCTCGGCGTCCAGCTGAGGGCCGGCGCGACGAAGACGCGCCGGTTGGTGTCGCCGCCGTAATTGCGGAAGGTCGGATCCTCCTGGGCGGCGAAGCTGAGACGCGCGGCGAGTCCCTCGACGGCGGGCAGCGCGCTGGACACGGAGCCCTGGAAGCGCCGGAAGCCGAAGCTGCCGCCCTGCACGCTCGCGTCGGCCGTGGGCTCGAAGGTCGGCCGGCGGGTCACGATGTTGATGACGCCGCCGGGGTCTCCCCGGCCGAACAGCACGGATGCCGGCCCCTTGATCACCTCGACGCGCTCGGCATCCACGAGGTCGCGCGTCACCGGGTAGAAGTTGATGGCCGGGTCGACCAGCACGCCGTCGACGGCGAAGACCTGCGTGGAGAAGCCGCGGATCAGGTAGTTCTGCGACCGGCCCTGCACCGTGCTGCCGAGAACCACGTTGCTGACGTTGGTCACGGCATCGGTGAGCCGCAGATCCTGCTGATCGGTGATCACCGAGCGGGGCACGACGTTGATCGATTGCGGCGAGTCGCGCACCAGCGTGTCGGTGCGCGTGGCGGTCGCCGAGCGCGTCGCCCGGTAGCCGACGACGGGACCGTCGGCCCGCTCGCTGACGGGGCCCGTGCCCGCAACACTGAGTTCCGAGAGAACAACCTCGTCAGCGGCGGGCTCAGATTGCGCGCGGATCTCTGTCGGCGCAAGCAGAAGGAGCGACGTTGCGAGTCCAGTCCTGCAGAGATTCGGGCGCGACCGGCAGTATTTGATGCGATCGACGACGTCGATCCGGGCGACGGGCATGATTTAAAATCGTTCTCAAGAGCGGCGTATCGGCGCGATGACGTATTTCTAGATTGCAAACGCCGTCTTTTCTCAACGCCGATCGCGAAAGCGGCGGGTGACGCGCGCAACCGGTGCCCGGTTGTTGCGCGGAAGGCACGATTCTATGGGCAGTGCTTTGAAGTCGTTCAAAGCTACCAACTTTGGCGTGTGCGATGCTGGGCTTCGCAACCGGCTGGTCCCGGGACGGGCGCCGGAGGCAGGCCGACTCACGGCCTCGTGTCCGTCGGGCGATCGCGCGGGATCGCCCGGGAGAACGGCCGGCCCGCGTGAGGGGGGATCGCGGACCGGCCGGCGTACCGCGCGCCGGATCCGACGCGCGATGGGGACGGCGGCCGGGCCGGCGCGCCGCCGGCACGGCCCGGAGGCGCGCGGCGCCGGGTCAGCCCGCCGGGGGCCGATCCCGGGGCGCCGGGGGCGCCGGGGGCGCCAAGCGACCGTCGAGCCCGGCGTCGAGCAGCGCGTGCAACTGGGCGATCGCCGCGGCGACGTCGTAATCGGGCAGCGCGGCCCGGCCCACGACGATCCCCTTCATCAGCGGCGCGAGCAGCGCGTAGAGCGCGGCCGGGTCGCATTCCGGCGCGGTGGCGAGCAAAGCCAGGGTCGCGACGAACCAGTCGCGGCTCTCGGCCTCGGTCCGCGCCGTCATGGCGGCGATGTCCGGGTTGCGGGTCGATTCCGACCAGATCTCCACCCGCAGGGTCGCGGCCTCGCGGGTGATCGACGCGAAGTAGCGGGCAATGATGGTCCGCAGCGCCCCGCGCGGGTCGCCGCTGCCCTCCATCTCGGCGACCAGGAGCGTGCCGCGCTCGCGCTCGCGCTCCACTAGCCCGAGGACCAGGGCCTCCTTGGATTCGAAGTAGCGGTAGAAGTTGCCCGGACTCATCGAGGCCTCGCGGGCGAGGTCCTGCATGGTGGTGCGATGGAAGCCGTTGCGCGCGAAGCAGGCCTCGGCGGCGTCGAGGATGTGCGCGCGCCGGGCGGACGGGTTGCCGCGGGTCTCCGCCGCCCTGTCCGTCATCCTGTCCGCCGCGCCGGTCACGGTCCGGGCTGCGCCGCGGCCGCGACCGGCGCGACGCGGCTCTGATCCTTGACCGGGCCGGCGACGGCGCAGGATTGCGGGCCCTGATGCAGGTCCGCGCAGATCCGGGCCTGCCAGCCGTCCGGGCCGGCACCCGTCCAGTTGATCAGCGCCAGCCAGGCGAGGGCCAGGACGGCGCCGAAGGTCAGGTTGGCGGGGGTGCAGACGGTGCGGACGAGGGCGAGGGCGCCCGGGCCGCGGGCGCCGAAGCGCTCGGCATCGAGATCGGACCAGCGGCCTTCGAGGGTGAGAGCCATCGCGCGCTCCTGTTTGCCTCACCCTTGTAATGAACGTTCATTCTCATGTCAATGAACGTTCATTCTCGTCGGTGACCCTCGGGATCGCGATGCGGCCCGTCGCTGCGCGGCGCGGGCGCGTGGGTAGAGGGGGGCCGGGCCCTCGCCGGCGGTTCGGGGTGTCCCAGCGGTCGTCCGGACCGGCGGCCCGGGCTCCGGACGGGCGGCTCAGGGCGGGCGGCTCAGGGCGGGCGGCTCCGGTCGCGGCCGCGCGGGCCGCGCCGCCGCGGGCTCATCGTCCCGGCGCGTCCGGGAGCCTCCCCGGACGCGCCGCCCGGGTCAGCCGAGCGCGGCCGGCTTGAGGGCGCCGGTCCGCTCGTGGAAGTCCGGGCCGTTGGTGGTGCGGGCCACGTGGCCGGCGCGGATCAGGTAGTCGCCGAAATGCTCGCCCGGCTGCCGGCCCTTCGCGTAGTCGGCGAAGAGCGGGTCGAGGGTGTCGCGGATCTCGGAGGCTGCAACATCCTCCTTGTAGAGCTTGCTGAGCCGCGAGCCGTCATGGGCGGCGCCGAGATAGAGGTGGTAGCGTTCGGGGCCGCGGCCCACGAGGCCGATCTCGGAGATGAACGGCCGGGCGCAGCCGTTCGGGCAGCCGGTCGAGCGGATCGTGATCTCCTCCTCGGCCAGCCCGTGGGACGCGAGGCTCTCCTCCAGCTCGGTCATCAGGTCCGGCAGGTAGCGCTCGCTCTCGGCGAGTGCGAGGCCGCAGGTCGGCAGGGCCACGCAGGCCAGCGAGCTGCGCCGGAGCGCGCTGGCGCCCCGGGTCAGGCCGTACTCGTCGACCAGCGCGTCGATCTCGGCCCGCTTCTCGGCCGGGACGTTGGCGATGATGACGTTCTGGTTGCCGGTGAGGCGGAAATCGCCCTGGTGGACCTCGGCGATGCGGCGCAGGCCCGAGAGGAGCTGCGGGCCGCCGTCGATGTCCTTGATCCGGCCCGAGGGCACGTAGAGCGTCAGGTGGTGGCGGCCGTCGTCGCCCTCGACCCAGCCGTAGCGGTCGCCGTTGCCCGTGAAGGCGAAGGGCTCGGGCGCGCCGAGCGTCTTGCCGATCCGCTTCTCGACCTCGGCCCGGAAGGCGTCGAGGCCGTAGCGCTCGATCGTGTACTTGAGCCGGGCGTTCTTGCGGTTCTTGCGGTTGCCCCAGTCGCGCTGGACCGTCATCACGGCTTCCGCGACCTTCAGGGCGTCCTCGGGCTTCACGAAGCCCATCACGTCGGCGGTGCGCGGGAAGGTGTCGGGCTCGCCGTGGGTCATGCCCATGCCGCCGCCCACCGTCACGTTCCAGCCGGTGACCTGGTTCTTCTTGTCGAGGATCGCGATGAAGCCGAGGTCGTGGGCGAAGATGTCGACCTCGTTGGAGGGCGGCACCGCCACGACGGTCTTGAACTTCCGCGGCAGGTAGGTCCGGCCGTAGACCGGCTCGACCTCGGCCTCCTCCTCGCCGCCGACCACGCGCTCGCCGTCGAGCCAGATCTCGCGCCACGCGCTGGTCTTGGGCAGCAGCGAGTCGGAGATGTCCTTGGCGAGCTGGTAGGCGGCCCTGTGGGCGCCGGCCTGGGCCGGGTTCGTCGCCGCCATGACGTTGCGGTTGACGTCGCCGCAGGCCGCGATCGTGTCGAGCAGCGCGCCGTCGATCGCCGCCATCGTGCGCTTCAGGTTCGACTTGATCACGCCGTGGTACTGGAAGGTCTGGCGCGTGGTCGCGCGCAGCGCCCCGCCCGCGTAGGTCCGGGCGATGTCGTCGAGGATCAGCCACTGCTTCGGGGTGATGACGCCGCCGGCGATGCGCAGGCGGATCATGAAGCTGTAGGCCTTGTCGAGCTTCTTCTTGGTCCGCTCGGGGCGCAGGTCGCGGTCGTCCTGCAGGTACATCCCGTGGAACTTCACGAGCTGCCCGTCATCCTCCGAGATCGCCCCGGTGGCGTGCTTCAGCAGCCCGTCCGCGAGCGTCCCGCGCAGGTAGCCGCTGGCGATCTTGATGTGCTCGTTCGCCGCGAGCTGGGCCGCGCGGGCGGCCTCGGCATCGGTGATCGGCCGCGCGGTCGGCGGGGTCTCGTAGACGCGCTTGGCCGGTGCCGAAGGCGCGCTGGAGGCCGGGGTCTCGGCGGCGTCGCGGGGGCTGTGGTCGTCCATGGGGTGAATCCGTCTGTCTGAACGCGTTGCCCGCGCCTCGCATCAGGGGCGGGTGCCGAGCGGGACTGGGCCGGCTCACGGAAGGGGGCGGGATCCGCGACGGTCTCCCTCTCCCGTGCCCCATCCTGCTCCGCTGCAATCTCGATCCTGCGGCCTCGGAAGGCCGGCCTGTTAGTAAACGTCCTGCTGGTAGCGGTGGCTGCGCTCCAGCGCCGCGACCTGTGCTTCCGCGTCGGCGGCGCTCAAGGATTTGGCGGTCTCGTAGGCCTTCACCAGAGCGGCCCGCACGTCCTTGGCCATGGCCTTGGCATCGCCGCAGACGTAGAGATGCGCGCCCCCGTCCAGCCAGGAGACCAGCTCCCGCGCGTGCTGGGTGATCCGGTCCTGCACGTAGACCTTCTCCGGCTGGTCCCGCGAGAAGGCCACGTCGATCTTCGTGAGCGACCCGTCCTCCAGGGCGTCCTGCCACTCGAGCTGGTACAGGAAGTCGTGGGTGAAGTGCCGGTCGCCGAAGAACAGCCACGACCGCCCGGGGGCTTCCACGGCCCGGCGCTCCTGCACGAAGGCCCGGAACGGCGCGACGCCGGTGCCCGGCCCGACCATGATGATGTCGGTGGCCGGATCCTGCGGCAGGCGGAAGTGGCGGTTCGGCTTCAGCCGCACCCGCAGCTTGGCGCCGTCGCGGATCCGGTCGGCGACGTGGACCGAGGCGACGCCCGCGCGGGCCCGGCCGTGGGTCTCGTAGCGCACCGCAGCGATGGCGAGGTGGACCTCGTCGCCCACCTCCTTGCGCGAGGAGGCGATCGAGTAGGCCCGCGGCGGCAGCGGCCGGGTGATGGTGCCGATGTGCTCGGCCGTGAGCTTGGCCGGGTAGGTCTCCAGCAGGTCGATCAGGTGCCGGCCCTCGATCCAGGCCTTGGCCTCGCCGCTGTCGACGAGTTTCTGCGCGTCCGCGTGGCCGGTGGCCTTCACGAACCGCTCGATCGTGGCGGCCGACAGCGTGGTGATGTCCCGCTCGGCGAGCAGGGCCCCGCGCAGGGCCTCGTCGCCCGCGAGACCCGCGGCGTTCAGGATCTCGTCCACCAGCTGCGGGTCGTTCTCGGGGAAGATCTCCAGCGAATCGCCCGGCTCGTAGGCCGGCGCGCCGTCCTCGAAGGCCAGCGCGAGGTGGATCGTCTCCTTGTCGGAGCGCGAGGAGTTGAGGTTCACGTGCTCGACGACCTCGACCACCAGGGGCTCGCGGCTCGGCTCGGCCTCGTCGTCCTCGCCGGCCCCGGCGCGGGCGAAGTCCACCGCCACGACGTTGTCGGGCTGCTCGGCCGGGGCGAGCGCCTTCAGCGCGCCCTTGATCCAGTCGGCGGCCGGCTTCTCGAAGTCGAGGTCGAGGTCGGCGCGCTCGGCCATGCGCTTGCCGCCCAGGGCCTCGAAGCGCGCGTCCAGCGCCTTCCCGATGGCGCAGAACTCCGCGTAGGAGGTGTCGCCGAGCGACAGCACCGCGAACTCGACGCCGTCGAGGCGCGGGGCGCCCTCCCCCATCAGCTCGCCGTAGGCCCGCACGGCCCGGGCCGGCGGCTCGCCCTCGCCCCAGGTGGCCGCGATCGCGATCAGCTTGCCGGCCTTGGGCAGGGTCGCGAGGTCGAGATCGGCGAAATCCACGACCTTCGGCTTGAAGCCCTGCTTGCGCGCGAGCTTGGCGACGTTGCCGGCGAGCGCCTCGGAATTCCCCGACTCGCTGGCGTAGATCACCGTCAGCGGCGCGGCGGCCTTGGGCGGGGCGGCCGGCACCGCGGCCGGCTGCCCGCCCGCGGCGTCGAGCCCGGCCAGGAAGCCGGCGAGCCACGCGCGCTGCGTGGGGCTCGCGGTGCCGAGCACCGCGTCGAGGCTGGCGCGCTCGCCGTCCCCGAACGGGGCGGTGCGCGGGAGGAGATTCTGGCGGGACATTACGGGACCATGTCGGGGCCGGCGCGGCCGGTGTCAATCGAGAAACGTTCTTTTTGCAGAACGGGCGGAGTTTAGGAGATCACGTTCGCTGCGCTGCGAAAAAAGAGAACATCATTCTCCAACCACGGCGAGGACGGGGGCAGTCCCCGGCAGGTGCCGCCCGTTCTTGGGCGGCGCCGGCAGCGGCAGGGCCGTGGTGGACTTCACCTTCTCCATGGCGAAGCGGGAGGTGACGTTCTTGAGCGGCAGCACCGCGATGAGGTGCTTGTAGAAGCTGTCATAGGCCTGCATGTCGGCGACGACGACCCGCAGCATGTAGTCCACGTCGCCGGCCATCCGGTAGAACTCGAGCACCTCCGGCATGGCCGAGACGGTTGCGGCGAAGCGCTGCAGCCACTCCTGGGAATGGTCCGCGGTCTCGATGGAGACGAACACGGTCAGCCCGAGGCCGAGCTTCACCGGATCGAGCACCGCGACGCGCCGGTCGATGACCCCGTCGGCCTCGAGCTTCTGGATGCGCTTCCAGCACGGGGTCTGCGACAGGCCCACGCGCTCGCCGATCGCCGCGATGGAGAGCGTGGCGTCCGTCTGCAGCAGGGCGAGAATCTTCAGATCGATCGCGTCCAAAGCTGTCTCCGTGGGCTTCCGCCGCCCGCGAGGCGCGAGCGCATATACGTGTCTACCGGCACCGGTGAGAAGAATCTTTTACCTCGGGCCCATGCTGCCCGCGCCGGGAGCTGTGCGCAACCGCACGCCGAACCGCGGGTCCGACCCGGTCGAGCGCGCCGGGGCGCCTTGACTTCGTTCGGTATAGCGAACATTTCGACCGTCCGACAACAGGCACGGCGCTGGCCGTGGCCTTTCCACCACGCGAACCCCGGGACATGGCGCGATGACCCGTCCGGACCGACAGACGGCCGACTCCCTCGCGGAGCGGCTGTCCGGGCTCGACCTTCCAGGCCGCCTCCACCTGATCGCCACCGAGATCCCCGGCCGCCTCGTCTTCACGACGAGCCTCGGGGTCGAGGACCAGGCGCTCACCCACGCCCTGGCCATGGCCAGGCTCGCCGAGGGGCTCGCCGACGGGCGCGTCGAGATCGTCACCCTCGATACCGGCCGTCTCTTCGCCGAGACCTACGACACCTGGACCGAGACCGAATCGGCCTACGGCATCCGGATCACCGCCTACGCGCCCGAGCGCGCGGCCGCGGAGGATTTCGTTCGGACCGAGGGCATCAACGGCTTCCGGCGGTCGGTCGCGGCGCGCCAGGCCTGCTGCGGCTTCCGCAAGGTCGAGCCGCTGGGCCGCGCGCTCGCAGGCGCGAGCGGCTGGCTCACCGGGCTGCGGGCCGGCCAGTCGGCCAACCGCGCCGAGACGCCGCTCGCCGCGTTCGACGCCGCGCGCGGCCTGATCAAGCTGAACCCGCTGGCCGACTGGTCGCGCGAGCAGGTCGATCGCTTCGTGCGCGACAATTTCGTGCCCTACAACGTCCTGCACGATCGCGGCTTCCCGTCGATCGGCTGCGCCCCCTGCACCCGGGCCGTGAAGCTCGGCGAGCCCGAGCGCGCCGGCCGCTGGTGGTGGGAGCAGGAAGACAAGAAGGAATGCGGCCTGCACGTCGGACGCCCCGGCGCGTCGGTGCAGCCCGGCCAGGAACCCGCGATCCTCGAGCCCGCCGCCTTCGAGCCTCCTTTCGAGGCTACCCCGAATCAGACCGCCCGCCAGCCGGAGTTCGCCCGATGAACGCCGCCCTCGCCGCCGCCGTGCAGCCGAGCGCCCCCGCGTCCGCACAGACCGCCGACCGCCTCAGCCACCTCAAGCGGCTGGAGGCCGAGGCCATCCACATCTTCCGGGAGACGGTCGCCGAGACCGAGAACCCGGTGATGCTCTACTCGATCGGCAAGGATTCCTCGGTCCTGCTGCACCTGGCGCTGAAGGCCTTCGCGCCCGGGCGGCTGCCGTTCCCGCTGCTCCACGTCGACACGACGTGGAAGTTCCGCGAGATGATCGCCTTCCGCGACGCCCGCGCCAAGGAACTCGGCCTCGACCTCCTGGTCCACACCAACCCGGACGGGCTCGCCCGCGGCGTCGGCCCTGTGAGCCACGGCTCGGAGGTCCACACCGACGTGATGAAGACGCAGGCCCTGCGGCAGGCGCTCGACCAGCACAAGTTCGACGCGGCCTTCGGCGGCGCCCGCCGCGACGAGGAGGCGAGCCGCGCCAAGGAGCGGATCATCTCGCTCCGGACCGCGCAGCACCGCTGGGACCCGAAGCGCCAGCGCGCCGAGCCCTGGCACCTCTACAATCTCAAGAAGAAGCGCGGCGAGTCCCTGCGGGTCTTCCCGCTGTCGAACTGGACCGAACTCGACATCTGGCTCTACATCGAGCAGGAGAACATTCCGATCGTGCCGCTCTACTTCGCCAAGGAGCGGCCGGTCGTGGAGCGCGACGGCCAGCTGATCATGGTCGACGACGAGCGCCTGCCGCTCGCGCCCGGCGAGACCCCGCAGCAGCGCCTCGTCCGCTTCCGCACGCTCGGCTGCTACCCGCTGACCGGCGCGGTGGAGAGCGACGCCGCGACGCTGCCCGAGATCATCGGCGAGACGCTCGCCGCCCGCACCTCGGAGCGCCAGGGCCGGGTGATCGACAAGGACGGGGCCGGCGCCATGGAGCGCAAGAAGCAGGAGGGCTATTTCTGATGACGCTCCACCAGGCTCCCACGGCCTTCACCGACCGGGCCTCCGGCTACGCGGCGTTCCTGACCGCCCACCGCAACAAGGCGGTGCTGCGCTTCATCGCCTGCGGCTCGGTGGATGACGGCAAGTCGACCCTGATCGGGCGGCTCCTGCACGACACCAAGCAGATCTTCGACGACCAGATCTCGGCGCTGCAGCGGGATTCGCGCAAGCACGGGACCCAGGGGCAGGAGATGGACCTCGCCCTGCTGGTGGACGGTCTCCAGGCCGAGCGCGAGCAGGGCATCACCATCGACGTCGCCTACCGGTTCTTCTCCACCGACAAGCGCTCCTTCATCGTGGCCGACACCCCCGGCCACGAGCAGTACACCCGCAACATGGCCACCGGCGCCTCGACGGCGGACGTGGCGGTGATCCTGGTCGACGCCCGCCAGGGCCTGACCCGGCAGACCCGGCGCCACGCGCTGCTCGTCTCGAATCTCGGGATCCGCCGAGTCGTGCTGGCGGTGAACAAGATGGACCTCGCCGGCTGGGCGCAGGGCACCTTCGACGGCATCGTGGCGGGCTTCTCGGACTTCGCCCGGGGGCTGAATTTCGCTGAGGTCAAGGCGATCCCGCTCTCGGCCAAGAACGGCGACAACGTCGTCGAGCCGGGTATCGCGGCGCCCTGGTACACGGGTGGTCCGCTGCTCACCTACCTGGAGACCGTGCCGGTCCGCGCCGAGGCGCTCAACGCGCCGTTCCGGATGGCGGTGCAGTGGGTCAACCGGCCCAATTCCGAGTTCCGCGGCTACAGCGGCCGGATCGCCAGCGGCCGGGTGCGCCCGGGCGACTCGGTGACGGTCCAGCCCTCCGGCCGGACCTCCACGGTGGCGCGGATCTACACCGCCGACGGCGACCTGCCCGAGGCCGGCGAGGACGAGTCGGTGACGCTGGTGCTCGCCGACCAGATCGACGCCTCCCGCGGTCAGGTGATCGTGGCCACCGACGCGCCGATGCGGGTCACCGAGACCCTCGACGCGCGCCTGTTCTGGGCGGCCGAGACCGATCTGAGCCCGGGCGCGAGCCTGTTCGCCAAGATCGGCACCGCCACCGTCACCGCGACCGTGGAGCGGATCGTCTCGCGCATCGACCCCGAGACCGGCAAGCCCGGCCCGGCCGAGCGCCTGTCGGCCAACGACATCGCGGACGTGGCGCTCCGCCTCGACCGGCCGGTGGCGGTGGACGCCTACGCGGAGAACCGCGAGACCGGCAGCCTGATCCTGATCGACCGCGAGACCACCGACACGGCGGCCCTCGGACTGGTCCTGGCGCCGAAGGCGGGGGCCGCGCAGGCGGCGACGCCCGGCGCCAAGCCCGCGGACGGGGGCGGGTTCCTCGCCCGCCTCGGGCGCCTGTTCGGGCGCTGAAATCCGCGTTCCAAAAGGTCCGGGACCTTTCGCGGGTGCAGGGCAGAGCCCTGCGAAACGGGTTGCGGGCACCCGGGAGGGGGTTCATGACCCGTTCGTCGGGGTTTCACCCCGACACCCCCCCTTGGGGCTGAGCCCATCGGGAACCCTGACATCTCCCGGTGTCAGGCCGCCTGTGAGGCGGCGCCGAGCCCCCAGGCCCGCGCCAGCAGCGCGTAGGAGTCGTGCCGCGCCGCCTGGTCGGGGATGGCCGAGACGATCATCAGCTCGTCGGCCTGCGTGCGCTGGACCATCTCGGCGAGCCGGGCCCGCAGGGTCTCGGGGCCGCCCACGTGCAGGCGGTCGCGGCCGCGCTCGATCTGCATCCGCTCGCCGTCGGAATACGGGTAGGCCAGCGCCTCGGCGAGGCTCGGCAGCGGCCGGTACTCGCCGCGCTCCCGCCGCAGAGTCGCCAGCCGCGCGCTGGAGGCGAGCCGCTCGGCCTCCGCGTCCGTGGCGGCGCAGACCGCCGCCACAGCCAGGACCGCGTGGGGCTTCGCGCCGAGCCGCGTCGGCCGGAACCGGTTCCGGTAGTCGAGCATCGGCGGCTCCGCGGGCATCCCGGAGAAGTGCTGCGCGAAGCCGAAGCCGCAGCCGATCTCGGCGGCGAGCCGGGCGCTGTAGTCGGAGGAGCCGAGCAGGAAGATCGGCGGCAGCGGCACCCCCGCCGGGCTCGCCGCGATCCGCGCGAACGGGTGCCCCTCCGGGAAGCCGCCGTCCCAGAACAGCAATTCCTGCAGGCGGTCGAGGAAATCGTCCCCGCCCCCGTGGCCGCCCTCTCCCGGCGCTTCCCGGCGGCGCAGCGCCCGCGCGGTGATTCCGTCCGTGCCGGGCGCGCGGCCGAGACCCAGGTCGATCCGGCCGGGGAACAGGGCCTCCAGCACCCGGAAGCGCTCGGCCACCATCAGCGGCGCGTGGTTCGGCAGCATGATCCCGCCGGAACCGACCCGCAGGGTGCGGGTCGCGGCGGCGATCTGGCCGATCATGATCTCGGGGGCCGGGCTCGCCACGTTGGGCAGCGCGTGGTGCTCGGCGAGCCAGTAGCGCCGGTAGCCGAGGTTATCGACGTGGCGGGCGAGCGCCAGGGTGTCGTGCAGGGCCTGCGCCGGGGTCGAATCGGCGCTGACGAAGGAGAGGTCGAGGACGGAGAGCGGGGTCATGGGCAGGATCTGGTAACGACGATCCCGCAAAGCGAGGGCGGCCGCGCAGGCGAGCCCTGCACGGCGCGCCGGGCGCGCGCGTCGACTGCGTGCTGCGCACCGCCTTGCCGGCTCAGCGTCCCGGGCCTAGGGTCCGCCGCGCCGCGAAACGGGCGGCGCTCGGGCACCCTCGCCCCTGACAATCCGGAGCACCGCACGCCATGGCTCTCCTCGCCGACGTCCTCTCGCGGGTGAAGCCGTCCGCGACCATCGTGATGACCCAGAAGGCCCGGGACCTGAAGGCCTCCGGCGTCGACGTCATCAGCCTGTCGGTGGGCGAGCCGGATTTCGATACGCCCGAGCACATCAAGCAGGCGGCGATCGCGGCGATCCACCGCAACGAGACCCGCTACCCGCCGGTCTCCGGCATCGTGCCCCTGCGCGAGGCGATCGTGCGCAAGTTCAAGCGCGAGAACGGGCTCGACTACGCGGTCTCGCAGACCATCGTGGGCACCGGCGGCAAGCAGGTGCTGTACAACGCGTTCCTGGCCACGCTGAACCCCGGCGACGAGGTGGTGATCCCCCGCCCCTACTGGGTGTCCTACCCGGAGATGGTCGGGCTGTGCGGCGGCACGCCGGTCTTCGCCGACACCGACATGGCCACCGGCTTCAAGCTCCAGCCGGAAGAGCTCGACCGGGTGCTGACCCCGAAGACCAAGTGGATCGTCCTCAACTCGCCCTCGAACCCGTCGGGCGCGGCCTATTCCCGCGCCGAGATGAAGGCGCTCACCGACGTGCTGCTCCGCTACCCGGACGTCCACATCCTCACCGACGACATCTACGAGCACCTGACCTACGGCGACTTCGAGTTCGTCACGCCGGCCCAGGTCGAGCCGCAGCTCATCGAGCGGACGCTGACCATGAACGGCGTCTCGAAGGGCTACGCCATGACCGGCTGGCGCATCGGCTACGCGGCCGGGCCGGAGAAGCTCATCAAGGCGATGGATTTCGTGCAGGGCCAGCAGACCTCCGGCGCCAGCACGATCGCGCAATGGGCCGCGGTCGCCGCCCTGGACGGGCCGCAGGACCACCTCGCCACGTTCCGGGCCGCCTTCCAGGGCCGGCGCGACCTCGTCGTGTCGATGCTCAACCAGACCAACGGGCTGACCTGCCCGACGCCGGAGGGCGCGTTCTACGTCTACCCGTCCTGCGCGGCGCTGATCGGCAAGAAGACGGAAGCCGGCAAGACCATCGAGACCGACGAGGACTTCGTCATGGAGCTGCTCCAGGCCGAGGGCGTGGCGGCGGTCCACGGCTCGGCCTTCGGCCTCGGCCCGAACCTGCGCATCTCCTACGCGACCTCGAACGCGGTGCTGGAGGAGGCCTGCCGGCGCATCCAGCGCTTCTGCGGCTCGCTGCGGTAGCGATCCCCAGGGTCCCGGAGGGTCCCGTGCCCACGATCGCGGTGATCGCCCCGGGCGCCATGGGCAGCGCCGTCGGGGCCCGGCTCGCCGGGCACGGCGCCCGGGTGCTGACCTCCCTGGACGGGCGCGGGCCCGCGAGCCGCGCCCGGGCCGCGGCCGCCGGCATGGCGCATGCCGGGGACGGCGAGCTGGCCGCCGCCGACCTCCTTCTCGCGATCGTGCCCCCCGCCGACGCGGAGGCGCTCGCCCGCCGGCTCGCGCCCGCCCTCGCGGCGGCCCCGCGCAAGCCGGTCTACATCGACGCCAACGCCGTCAGCCCGGAGACGGTCGGGCGCATCGCCGCGATCGTCGCGTCCGCCGGCGCGCCGTTCCTCGACGGCGCGATCCTGGGCCTGCCGCCGCAGCCCGGCGCCAAGGGGCCGCGCGTCTACGTCTCGGGCGCCGAGACGGCCCCGGCCCTGGTCCTGCGCGACCTCGGCCTCGACCTGCGCGTCTGTCCCGGTGATATCGGCGCCGCCTCCAGCCTCAAGATGAGCTATGCCGGCCTCAACAAAGGCCTGACGGCGCTCGCCGCTCTCGTCATCGGCGCCGCGGCGCGCGCCGGCGCCGGCGCGGCGCTGCTGGCCGAACTCGCCGAGAACGAGCCGGCGCTGCTGGCCCGGTTCGCCAGGGGCCTGCCCGACATGGCGCCGAAGGCCTGTCGCTGGGCACCCGAGATGGAGGAGATCGCCGGGTTCCTCGGGCCCGACGCGGCCGGGCGGCAGGTCTTCTCCGGCTACGCCGCGCTCTACCGCCGCCTCGCCGCCGAGGACGGTGCGGACGAGATCGCCGCGCTGATGCGCTTCGCCGCGGCCGCGGCGGAGCGCTGATCGCCGCGGGCCCCCGGAAACGGTCCCGCCTCTGTTGCCGGCTCGGCTGTCACCCTCTACACGGGCTGTCCCCAGCGGCCGATGCGCCTGAAGGTTTCGCGAGCCCGCTCGGGCCTGCATGGCGGCGGGGTCGGCAGTGACGGGGCGGTCCGGACCAGTTCTCTGGGCCGTTCCTGTGAGGCTCAGTGGGCCGAGTCGCTGCAGGAGTGTCGGGAGCGCGGGGAACAGGAACCGCGGGTCCGGCGCATGGCCCACATGATTTCCCGCCGGATTCCGCCCGCGAGACGGGTCGCGGGCGCGGGTCCCTGACCCGTTCCGGGACAGGGGCGCCCGGGGCCGTTGCGGCTTCGTTCACGCTCCGGAGCGATGATGCGTCCGGGCCGGGGATCCGGTTCCGCGTAACCGCGTTCTCTCGGGCCTGACGACCATGCGAGCCCTGCTCACCAGCGGCATCAAGGCGATCCTCGGCATCGCCGCGCTCTCCACCGCCGCGCACTGGACCCTCCGGGTGCAGCGCGAGTCCGCCGCGCCCGCGGTCGCGACGGCGAGCCTCGCCGAGCCCGCCGCGACCGGCTCCATCGAGCCGCGCCGGGTCGAGCGGGCCGCCGCGCTGGCGCCCGCGCCGGTCCCCGCGGCGG
>NZ_JBKFAV010000049.1:0-43463 GCF_053345825.1 Methylobacterium sp. C33D | reverse complement strand
CGACCGCTGTAAAGAGAATGCGGATTTTCTCGGGGTGACTTTGGGATCCGACACCTGAGCGACACCCCGCGGGCAAGGTCCGCTCCCAGGTCGCCGTCAAGGCAGGGGCATGACTGGGTTGGGTCGCCAGCGGAACGTCCGCATATGCCCGCTCTCCGAAGCTTCGGTTCGGGTCTCTTCTCGCCTCGTCGGCATGGGCCGTGACCTTGCCCCCTGGTCTGCCCTCGTTCTGAAGCTAGAGTCCGTCGATCAGGAGACGGACGATGAAGAAGAGCCGGTTCAGCGAAGAGCAGATCATCGGCATCCTGAAGGAGCAGCAGGCTGGGCTGCCGGTCACTGAGATCTGCCGCCGCCACGGCATCAGCGATGCGACGTTCTACACGTGGCGTTCGCGCTACGGCGGCATGGAGATCTCGGACGCGCGCCGCTTGAAGGCGCTCGACGAGGAGAACCGCAAGCTCAAGAAGCTGCTAGCCGAAGCGATGCTCGACGTGGCGACGCTGCGTGAGGCGCTGGGAAAAAACTTCTGACGCCCGGCGCACGGAGAACAGCCGTGAGCTGGGCCATCGAGGAGAAGGGCTATTCGCAGCGTCGCGCCTGAGGGCTGATCAGCTTGGAGCCGAAGACGTACCGCTACGCCTCGACCCGTGGTGACGACGCGGCCGTGCGGGTACGCCTGCGCGGCCTAGCCGGCGAGCGCCGCCGGTTCGGCTACCGGCGCCTGCTCATCCTGCTGCGGCGAGAGGGCCTCACGCTCAACCACAAGAAGCTTTTCCGGCTCTACCGAGAGGAACGGCTGTCGGTGCGCAAGCGCGGGGGTCGCAAGCGAGCACTGGGCACGCGAGCGCCGGCCGCGGTGCCGCAGGAGCCGAACCAGCGCTGGAGCCTCGACTTCGTCTCCGACACGCTCGACGACGGACGGCGCTTCCGCATCCTCGTCGTGGTCGATGACTGCACGCGGGAGTGCTTGGCACTGGTGGTCGACACGTCGCTGTCTGGACAGCGGGTCGCGCGCGAACTCGACCGGATCATCGTGGGCCGGGGCAAGCCGCTGATGATCGTCTCGGACAACGGCACCGAGTTGACCCCGCACGCCATCCTGCGCTGGCAGGAGGAGCGTACGGTTGAGTGGCACTACATCGCCCCCGGCAAGCCGCAACAATACGGTTTGTCGAAAGCCTGAACGGGCGCTTGCGCGACGAGTGCCTGAAAGAGCATCTGTTCCGGAGCCTGCCGGCGGCCCGGACAATCATCGAGGCGTGGCGGGTCGACTACAACACATGCCGCCCCCACACGAGCCTCGGTGGGCTCACCCCGAACGCGTTTGCATCCCGGTCCCAACAGGACCAGAACCAGAACGGACTCTGGTTATGAACAGGGGCAAACACGGGGCAAGGTCAATTACTATCCCGCCGCCGTCACGGGGGCGGACTTCCTGCGGGCGTCCGCGGCGCCGGCGCTCCGCGACAAGTCCGGCGGGCGGCGCGAGGCGACCGGCGAGGTGAACTTGTTGCGCGACCTTGCGCGTTGCACCTGCGGCGGTCGAATGAAGTGCGAGAAGATATGCGCGACGCGCTACTTCCGGAGCCGACTCCGGCACCGCTGCGGTCCCTCGCGGACCGGCTGCGACGTCCACCTCCCGACCGCACAGGAGGCCCCGCAGGACCTCGTGCGGTTTGCACGCCGGCAGGACAGGGAAAATGTCGCGGACGGCCACCCGGCTTACGCGTCAGTTGTCAGGTATCGGACATCTTTGCGCCAGGAAGTCCGCTACTGGACAGTTCGGCCGCCCCGGCCCGGACCGCCCCCGTGAACGCCCGAACCCCGCCTTCCCTCGACGGCAACCTGCTGCTCGAAGCCCTCGACGAAGCCGACCGCGCCCTGGTCGCACCGCATGCCGAGAGACGCGAGGTCCCGCGCGGGGACGTGCTGTTCCGCGCCGGAGACGACGTCGACCACGTCACCTTCCCCGCACACCGCTGCGTCGTCACCCTGATGGTCCCGCTGCTGGACGGGAAGT
This sequence comes from Methylobacterium sp. C33D, assembly GCF_053345825.1. Classification (NCBI taxonomy): domain Bacteria; kingdom Pseudomonadati; phylum Pseudomonadota; class Alphaproteobacteria; order Hyphomicrobiales; family Methylobacteriaceae; genus Methylobacterium; species Methylobacterium sp. C33D. The sequence goes on along the minus strand of NZ_JBKFAV010000049.1, from coordinate 41,443 downwards.
CGGTCGAGACCGCCACGGTCGGTCGCGAGGGCGCCATGGGAGGTGTCGTCAGCCACGGCTACCTGCCGGCGTTCGGGCAGGCGGTCGTCCAGGTCGGCGGCCCGGTCATCCGGATCGACGCCGCCCGCCTGTCCGAGGCCAAGCACGCGTCGAAGGGCATCCGCGACCTGTTCGTGCGCTATGCCGACTGCCTGCTCGCCCAGGTTCTGCAGTCGGTCGCCTGCAACGCCACCCATACCATCGAGCGGCGCTGCCTGCGCTGGCTCCTGACCCTGCAGGACCGGATCGGCACGCCCGAACTGCCGGTCACCCACGAGATCCTCGCCGACATGCTCGGCGTGCGCCGCGCATACCTGACCGAGGTTCTCGGACGCATGCAACGCGACGGCCTCATCGCCATCGGCCACGGGCGCATCACCCTGCCGGACCGGGCGCGTGCCGAGGCCGGCTCCTGCGAGTGCCATGCAAGCGTCCGGCGGCATTTCTCCGAGGTCCTGGGCGCCGTTTACGGGAAGGGCGGGAGGATCGTCGCGGTCGACGAGGGGCCCGCGGTCGGCCACCTGGAGGCCGGGGCATGAGCGCCTCGTGCTCCGCCGCGGGTCCGGTCCACGACCCGGAACGCCTGTAGGCCCTCGACGGATACGACATCCTCGATACCCCGGCCGAGCGCGGCTTCGACGACATCGTCTCCCTCGCCTGCCAACTGTGCCGGACCCCGGTCGCGCTCGTCAGCCTCGTCGCCCGCGACCGGCAATGGTTCAAGGCGCGGGTCGGGTTCGACCCGTGCGAGACGCCATTGTCGCAATCGGTCTGCGCCCACGCGCTCGGCCTCGACGACCTGCTGGTGATTCCGGACCTGACGCTCGACCCCCGTACCGCCGCCAACACCCTGGTGACCGGCGAGCCGTACCTCCGCTTCTACGCCGGCGCGCCCCTTCACAGCCCCGAGGGCGTCTCCCTCGGCACCCTGTGCGTGATCGACCACGAGCCGCGGCCCGAGGGCCTGTCGCCGGAACAGGCCGACGCGCTCCGCGCCCTGGCCCGGCAGGTCATGGTCCAGATGGAGCTCCACCGGGCGGTCATGAACCGCGGGCAGGCCCTCGCCGCCAAGGGCAGGGCCGAGGAGCAGATGCGGCTGGCCACGGCCGCGGCCGGCATCGGCGTCTGGGACCTCGACGTGCCGACCGGCGAACTGCGCTGGGACGCGCGCGTCCGGGAGCTCTTCGGCGTCCCCGAGCGCGGCGCCGTCTCCTATGAGGCGTCGTTCCTGCCGAACCTGCACCCGGAAGACCGCGACCGCACCGACGCCGCCGTGCAGGCCGCCCTCGACCCCCTGGGTACGCTCCAGTTCGACATCGAGTACCGGGTGCTGGCCGCCGACACCGGCGAGGAGCGCTGGCTCGCCGCCCGTGGGCAAGGCTTCGTCGAGGACGGGCGGACGGTCCGGTTCATCGGCACCGTCCGGGACGTCACCCGGCGCAGGGCCGCCCTCGCGTCCCTCTCCGAGACCGAGGAGCGCTATCGCCTCGCGGCGCGCGCGACCACCGACGCGATCTGGGACTGGAACCTGGCGGCGAACCACGTCCATTGGAACGAGTCCCTGGAAACGGCCTACGGGCACGCGCCGGACACGGTCGAACCGACCGGCGACTGGTGGATCGCGCACATCCATCCCGACGACCGCGCCCGCGTCGATGCTTCCATCCACGCGGTCATCGACGGGTCGGGCAACACGTGGTCCGGAGCGTACCGGTTCCTGCGCGCCGACGGAGGCTACGCCGAGGTGCTCGACCGCGGCTACGTGATCCGGGACGAGGCTGGCCGGGCGTGCCGCATGATCGGGGCCATGCTCGACCTGACCGACCTGCGGGCGACCGAGAACCGGTTGCGCGTGAGCGAGCGGCAGTTGCGCCTGGAGCGCGGCCTGCTGCGCTCGGTGTTCCAACAGGCGCCGGTCGGGATCTCGGTCACCGACGCTACCTCGATGTGGACCACCCTCGTCAACGACCGCGCCAAGGCGATGTCCGGGTACGGCGCAGGCGGCCTGCCGTACGGTCACGACGGGAACGGCGCGCTCAGGCCGGACGGCAGCCCCTGCGCCCCCGCCGATTACCCGACCGCCCGCACGCTGCTCAAAGGCGAGACGGTGCACGCGGAACTCATGCGCCACCGCGACGGCGCGACCGGCGGGACACGCCGGTACGAGGTGTCGAGCGCGCCGGTCCGCGGCGAGGACGGTCGCCTCCTCGCCGCCGTGACGATCCTGGTGGACGTCGAGGACCGGTTGCAGGCCGAGGCACGGGCCGCGCGGCTCGCGGCCATCGTCGAGCAATCCGGCGACTTCATCGGCATCGCGGAGCCGACGGGACGGGGCGAGTACCTGAACCCGGCGGGCCTACGCATGGTCGGGTTTCCGGACGGGGCCGACATCGCCGCCATGCGGGTCGGCGACTTCTTCGCCGCGGAGGACCTACCCTTCGTCGAGGACACCATCCTGACCCGGGTCGTCGCCGGCGGGAGCTGGGCGGGCGACTTCAACTTCCAGCACCTCGCCACCGGCGAACCGGTGCCGGTGCATTACCACCAGTTCCCCCTGCGGGGTGCGGACGGCGCCTTCGCGGGATTCGCGACGGTCTCCCGGGACATCGCCGACCGCAAGCGGGCGGAGGCCCTGCAGGAGTTGCTCAACAACGAGCTCTCGCACCGGATGAAGAACCTGATGGCCATGGTGCAGGCCATCGCGGCCTCGACGCTGCGGGGGGCGACCGACGTCGAGGCCGCCCGCGAGGTCCTGGCCGGACGCTTGGTCGCGCTGGGCAAGGCGCACGACATCCTCCTCGGCGGGGTCGCCGAGGGCGCCAAGCTGGACGCGGTCGTGCGCCAGGGCGTCGGGGTGCAGGAGGTGGCGGGCCGGGTCGCCTACGAGGGTCCCGACATCGAGGTCGGCTCCAAGCCCGCGCTGGCCCTGGCGTTGACCCTGCACGAACTGACGACGAACGCGGTGAAGTACGGGGCGCTCTCGGTGCCCGACGGACGGGTCACCGTGGAGGCGACCGTGCTCGACAGCCCGGAGGGGCCGCGCCTGCGCATCGCCTGGACCGAGCGAGGTGGGCCCCCGGTGGCGCCACCATGGCGAAAAGGGTTCGGCTCGCGGCTGATCGAGAGGAGCCTCACGGCGCAGGTCGGCGGGACGCTGGCCATGGACTACGCGCCCGCGGGGCTGCGTTGCGTGATGGAATCAAGCCTCTCTGAATTCCAGTCCACCACGTGACGGGCCGGCCGCAATCGCTGCGCCCGGACGGATCTCTCCCGCAGCCCCCGGCCGGCGGGCGACCGTGACCGCCCGGGACGCAAGCCGACATACCGCCGTCACAGGCTGAGCGGGTCGGTCGAGGCCTGTTCGAGCCTTCAGGCCCTGCCGACCGGCCGCATGTCGGTGGCGGCCGCGAACGAGGTGAACCGGTCCGGGCCGTCGAGGGGCACGTCTAGACTGCAGCGCAGGCCGTCGTGAGCGAACTCCAGGCTGACCGTGGCGCCGAGATCGCGGCTGACGCCGCCCGTGATCAAGCGTGTGCCGAAGCCGCGCTTGCCCGTCTCCCGCACCGGAGGGCCGCCGCTCTCCCGCCATTCCAGGACGAGCCGCCTCGCGCCGCTCTCGCCGCCGACGACCTTCCAGGCGATGTCGACCCGGCCCATGTCGTTCGAGAGGGCGCCGTACTTGGCCGCGTTGGTCGTGAGCTCGTGCACCGTCATCCCGAGCGCCAGGACGTAGCGCGGCGGCAGGTCGAGGTCGGTGCCGTCCAAGCCGAAGCGGTATTCCTCGTCGTCCCGGAAGGGGGCGAGTTCGTTCTCCAGCACCGCGCGCAGCGAGGCGCCCTCCCAGTCGTCGCGCGAGAGCAGGTCGTGGGTTTTCGACAGGGACAGAATGCGCCCCTCCAGCCGCTCGCCGCGGTCCTCGTCGCGACGGGCCTGCCGCGCCAAGGACTGCACGGTCGTCAGTGTGTTGCGCACGCGGTGGTTCAACTCGTGCAGCATCATCGTCTGCCGCTCCTGCAGGACGCGGCTGCGGGCGACCTCCTCGCGCAACTCGCCCTCGTGCCGCTGGAGCGACGCGGCCATGGCGTCGAACGCCTCACCGAGTTGGCCGAACTCGTCGCGCCCCGACAAGCCGGTCCGCGTCCCCAACTCGCCGGCCCGCCACGCCCCGGCCGCCCCGAGCAGGCGCCGCACGGGCCGGCGGATGAAGGCGCGGCCGGCCAGGAGCGCGGCCGCCACTGCGAGGACCGCGCCGAGGCCGATCAGCACGATCCCGCGGCGGGTGGCGGCATCGATGTCAGCGAACGCGGTCGCGGGCGATAGGCCCACCGCCACCGTCATGCCGTCGAGGTCCCCGGAGGCGCCTCCGGCCACAGCCGTGATCCGCGGGTTGCCCCTCAACCCGGGGAGGTCCGCGACCTTGCCCCGGTTGCCGTTCAGCGCCGTCCAGTAGGCCGCGGGAAGCGGCTTTCCGGCCCAGGCCTCGTGGTCGGGCAGACGGACGAGGATCTTGCCCTGCCGGTCCGCGACCGTGAGGGCGGCGTCGGGTGGCAGACCGGCGTCTGACTGGCGGGCGGCAAGGTAGGTCAGGTCGATGCTGGTGATGACGATGCCGTCGGGGTGGCCGTCGCCGTCGTCGTCGGCGATGGCCTGCGCGAACTGGACGGTGGGGCGGCCGGTGACGCGGCCGGATACGACCTCGCCGATGGCGAAGCCGCCGGTGCGCATCGCCTCTTGGAAGTAGGACCGGTCGGAGACCGTGTAGGCCCCCGGCGCCGACCCCAGGGTGTTGCACCGGATGCGCCCGTCCGCGTCGGCGACGCCGAAGAAGAACGAGCCGGGGACCTTGCCGCCGACCGTCGCGAGGTATGCCGTGCAGGCGCGGGCGTCCTGGCCGCGGACCTCGGCCACGCCGGCCAGGATGCTGAGGATCTGCCTCGCCCCGCGCCCGAACTGACCGAGGTCGGCCGCAACGGCTCGCGCGCCGCGCAGGGCGTCGTTCCGGACGGCCTCGGTGCGGGCGGCGCGGAGCGCGTACTCGTTGTAGCCCTGGACGGCCAACGCGGGGATCAACGCCAGAACGACCAGGCCTACGATACGCTTCGTCAGTGACATCGAGTTCCCGGGGCTGGTGAAGCCCGTCGTGTCCCGGGTTCCGGCACCGAACTAGGTCGGGTCGGCCGCACGGCTATGGCAAGCCATAGAACCGGAGGCGACCGGGGATCCGTGGTCTCAACGTTCTGACAAGCCTATCTGGGTTCGACCCCACCTGGACCTGCGAGATTGCTCGCCCGATGCTCGGGAGCGGACGATCCCACCAGCGTTCCCGCCAGTCGCCCCGTCCGTAGGGAGGGGTCAGCCGAGGCTGCCGAACCCGGTCGTGTCCCGCGTCCATGCCAGGGCCTGCTCGCTCAGGCTGATGCCCAGGCCGGGTCGCGTCGGCACCAGCATCCGCCCGTTCTGCAGTTCCAGGCGCTCGTTGAACAGCGGCTCCAGCCACTCGAAATGCTCCACCCAGGGCTCCCGCTGCATCGCCGCGGCGAGGTGGATGTGCAATTCCATCGAGAAGTGCGGGGCGATGGTCATGCCGGCGAACTCGGCGAGCGTTGCGACCTTCAGGTAGGGGGTGATGCCGCCGACGCGGGGGGCATCCGGCATCAGGAAGTCGGCGCCGTTCTGGCGAATGAAATCCCAGTGCTCGGAGACGCTCGTGAGCATTTCGCCGGTGGCGATCGGCGTGTCGAGGGCGGCGGCGAGCGCCGCGTGGCCGGCGGCGTCGTAGCAATCGAGGGGCTCCTCGATCCAGATCAGGTTGAACTGCTCGAAGATCCGGCCCATCCGCATGGCGGTCGGTCGGTCCCATTGCTGGTTGGCATCGACCATGAGCGGGAACGCGTCGCCCAGATGCTCCCGGACGCGGGAGACCCGCTTGATGTCGAGCGCCCAATCCGGCTGACCGACCTTGAGCTTGATGCCGCCGATCCCCTTCTCGCGGGAGTGGTCGGTGTTCACCAGAAGCTCCTCCAGCGGGGTGTGCAGAAAGCCGCCGGAGGTGTTGTAGCAGCGCACGCTGTCGCGCTGCGCCCCGAGGAGCTTGGCGAGCGAGAGGCCGGCGCGCTTAGCCTTCAGGTCCCAAAGTGCCACGTCGAAGGCGCCGATCGCCTGTACGGCGAGGCCGCTGCGGCCGACCGAGGCGCCGGCCCAGGCGAGCTTGTCCCAAGCCTTGGCGATGTCGCTCGGGTCCTCCCCGAGGAGCGCGGGAGCGATCTCGCAGGCATGGGCGAACTGACCGGGCCCGCCGGCCCGCTTCGAGTAACTGATTCCGAGGCCGCGATGCCCGTCGCCAGTCTCAACCTCGCAGAATAGGATCGCGATCTCGGTCATCGGCTTCTGACGGCCGGTCAGCACCTTGGCGTCGCTGATCGGCGTTTTGAGCGGCAGGTAGACGGAGCGCAGGCGGATGCCCGTGACGGTGTCCTGAGCCATGATGTCCTCCAGAGTTGGGATGGGGCGCTCAGGCCCGGGCGGTGCCGACGTCGCGTGGCAGGGCAGGCTCGGCATCCGCAGGGCGCTCGTCGCTACGGATCTCCAGGCGGTTCAGCGGTCCGACGATGAAGAGGTAGGAGAGAGCACCGATCAGAGCGACCACGCCGATGTAGACGAGGGCGAGGTCGAAGGAGCCCATCTCCTTGACGATGATCCCGATGGCGAGCGGAGTGACGATGCTGGCGAGGTTGCCGCACAGATTGAAGATGCCGCCGCTGACGCCCATGATCTGCTTGGGTGACACGTCACCGACGATACACCAGCCGAGGTTGCCGATGCCCTTGGCGAAGAAGGCGACGCTCATCACCACGATCACGAACACGTCGGACTGGACGTAGTTGGCGAGCACGATGGTCGAGGAGAATAACAGGCCGACGATGATTGGCGTCTTGCGCGCCGTCGTGAGGCTGAAGCCGCGCCGGAGCATCCAGTCGGACCACAGGCCGCCGGCGAGGCCACCGAGGAAGCCGCAGATCGCCGGGATCGCCGCCACGAGGCCGACCTTGAGGATCGACATGCCCCGAGCTTCGAGCAGGTAGGTCGGGAACCACGTGAGGAAGAACCACGTGATCGTGGTGAGGCAGAACTGGCCGATATAGATACCGACCATCATCCGGTTGCTGATGAGAGCCTTGACCTCTGACCAGCGGATGCGGTCGCGTTTGTCGCCCATATTGGGCAGGCCGCCGCCGGCCTCGATGTAGTCGAGTTCGCCCTGGTTCACGCCCCGGTGATTGCGCGGTTCGTGGACGTAGAGCAGCCACACGACGCCCAGCACGATGCCGACGCCGCCGGCCCAGTAGAAGATCGCCTGCCAGCTATGGGCGTGCAGGATCCACGTCATGATCGGCGTGAAGACGGCCAGGGCGAAATACTGTGCCGACTGGAAGATCGAGGTCGCGAAGGCCCGCTCCTTCGTCGGAAACCACATCACCGTCAGGCGACTGTTGGCCGGAAAGGCGGGGGCCTCCGCGATGCCCATCAGGAAACGCAGGGCGAAGAGCGCGAGGAAGGTGAACGAGACGGCGTGGACGAGGCCCTGCATCATCGTCAGGGCCGACCACAGGATGAGGCCGATGCCATAGACGAGGCGGGCACCGTATTTGTCGAGCACCCAGCCACCGGGCACCTGCATCGCCGTGTAGGCCCAGCCGAAGGCCGAGAAGGCGAGACCCATCGTAATCGCATCGAAGCCGAACTCGCCGCGCATCGCCGGAGCGGCAACGGACAAGGTGGCACGATCCACGTAGTTGAAGGTCGTTGCGAGGAAGATGAGCGCCAGGATGATGTATCTGACGTTGGTCTTCTTCAGGGCTTGCCCTGCCTGAGCCATGGCGTTCCTCCGATGTCGAGGCCAGTCTCATCGCTCACGGAGCAACGGCAGCCTTCCTTCGACATCACAGGTGACTGAGGGCAGTTTTGACGTCCAACGCCATTTTTAGATCGATTATTGCTCAATCGACATCAATATCGAGATCCCTCTGGGATTTGGCAGTCCCGAACGGCCTTCGAGCGTCCGCTTTCTGGCGATTCGGTCCGAAGGCTGTCAGTCGAGGATCCACCCAACCTGGTCCTTCAGAAGCGGCGGAGGACGAGGGCAGGATTGGCCGGAGGCAACCGCCCCGCCAATATGCAGCACTTCAAAAGACGCAGCGCGTACTGGACCTAGCCCTGGGCGGCCAGCGCGAAGATGTGCACCAGCACGACTACGCCCACGATCCGCTTCGTCAGCGACATCGAGCTCCCGGGCTTGGTGAAGCCCATCGTGTCCCGGGACCCGGCCACCGAACTAGGTCAGGCAGGCCCCAAGCTTCAGGCCGGCGCTCCGGTCCTGTGGCCCGGGGGGCGGACGTTGGTCGGGGGGAGCGATACGGTCCCGGAGACTGCGTGGATCGCATCGTTCACACGTCCGCGTTCGGCCTCGTCCGGTTCCGGTTGCGCACTAGCTGGCGCATGGCGCGTACGACGCGCTTAAATCTTCGAGGAAACGCTCAATGCTCAGGTTCGCCGTCCCCGCCGTGGCACTCACCATGGTCTCCGTCACGCCCGCCTTCGCCCTGGAGGTGACCAAGAGCGTGATGGTCCCCGCGTCGCCCGAGGCGGTGTGGAAGACGGTCGGCGGCTTCTGCGGCATCGGCGACTGGCACCCCGTCATCGAGAAGTGCGTGCTGTCGAAGAAGGGCGGCAAGGAGGAGCGCACCCTCTCGCTGAAGGGTGGCGGCACCATCGTCGAGCAGGAGCAGTCCCGCAACGACAGCAAGATGGACTACACCTACACGATCCTCTCGGGGCCGCTCCCGGTCGAGGACTACAAGTCCACGATCATGGTCGAGAAGGACGGCAGCGGGTCCAAGGTGACCTGGACCGGCAACTTCAAGGCCAAGGGCGCTTCCGACGACAAGGCGAAAGAGGCCATTGCCGGCGTCTACGACGCGGGCCTGAAGGGCATCGCCGCCAAGGCGAAGTAAGCGGATCGGGCCGGAACACCGAGCCCAACCGCTCCTGTTCCGGCTTCGCCATTCGTTACGACGGGCCGTGCAATGCCCCGGGGGGCTTGAAGCCCGTAGTACCCCGCGGGCAGCCACAAACTAGGTCAGATCGGCCACATGGCGGTGGCAAGCCGCACACGGCCGCATTCTTCCCAGCGCCTTCCTCACGCAGCCGTGCATCGAGGGCACGGTAAAACCCGGCGCGGTTGGGCGTAAGGATGTAGGAGTGCAGGTCGAAGACGGTGGCGCTCGTGGTCGGCGCGCCGAGGACGCTCTCTTGCATGGCGATCCGAGAGCTGCGCGGGTCTCGCCGGTCGCGGTATCGGTTCGTCGTTTCGAAAAGTCGCCCGGCCGCCCGACGTCGCCGTTTTGGAGAAGCTCAGGATCCGACTTCATGAACGCACATGACTTACGCCTTCGGCTGCTCGCCGTCGGGGCCTTAGTCGTCGGATGGCCTGCGGTCGTGAACGCCGCACCGACCGTCTATCCCCGAGGCGTGACGATCCACGACGGGGATGCCGCGTACCCGACCGACGTCATGTTTAGCGCTGCGGACGGGAACAGTTACCTGATCGACATGGACGGAAAGGTGCTCAAGACGTGGCCCCACAAGGGGGAACCGGCGAAGATCGTCGATCCGGCCTTGATCGGCGGTCGCAAGGGTGTCGTCGGCTTTCCCCTGGACCTCGTCGATAGCGATGCCATTCCGGGCCTCGATGGCGTCGGCCTCGTTCCGGGACAGGCGACGAAGAAGGTCGACAAGACCTTCGGATTGGTCACCTGGGACGGCAAGGTGCTCTGGCAATGGAGCGGCCCCGCCTCGGTCGGCGCGGCGCTCCAGCATCACGATTGGGATAGGCTGCCAAACGGGAACATGCTGATCCTCTCCTACGTGATGAGGGACAACAAGGCGTTCTCGACGGGTAAGATCGTCGACGACATGCTCTACGAGGTGGATCAGGACGGAAAGGTGGTCTGGTCCTGGTCGGCGACCGACCATCTGGACGAATTCGGCTTCACGGCTGATCAGCTCAAGCTTGTCCATGCAAGCACGAGCCCGGACTATCTTCACGTCAATGCGGCTGTCGCGCTCGGTCCCAATCACTGGGAGAAGGCGGGCGACAAGCGCTTTGCCGGAGACAACATCATCTTCAGTTCGCGCAATGCCAATCTCATCGCGATCATCTCCCGGGCGACAGGCCACGTTGTGTGGCGGATGGGGCCGAACCTGCCGCCCCAGGCCCAAGGCCGGACTGCGGCCAAACTCCCGCGACCCGTCGACCAGACGAGCGGCCAGCACGACGTCCACATGATCCCCGACGGTCTGCCTGGCGCAGGCAACCTTCTGGTGTTCGACAACGAAGGGGAGGCCGGCTACCCGCCGGTCCCTCGTCCTCTGCTCGGTGGCTCGCGTATACTGGAGATCGATCCCGTCGCCGACACCGTCGTCTGGCAATATGTCGGCTCGATGAGTGACCGGCCGAACTGGACGTTCTTCAGCCCGTTCATCAGCAGTGCGCAACGCCTTCCGAATGGCAATACGCTGATCGACGAAGGAAGTAACGGTCGCTTCTTCCAAGTCACCCCGACCGGAAAGATAGTTTGGGAATACGTATCGCCCTATGAAGGCCACGCGCCGGGCTCATCTTCGGCTCGCGGCAACCTTGTCTACCGTGCACAGGCGGTGCCCCGGAACTGGGTTCCCTCCGACGCACACAACTGACCGCAACCCGTCCGCGCTCTGCCCTCGCTTAGTTTCAACGTCGAACGGAGCGCGTCCCGACCAATTCGAGGTGATACCGTAAGGCGCGAGCCATTTGCAGGGATGACCAGTCGAGACTGCTTGCTACCGCTGGACATCCATTCAGATCAGAACGAGCCCGGCCTTCGATTCTATGGCCGGGCTCGTTCTCACCGTGGCGCAGACGTCAGCCGCAGCGGCGTGTGCGAGTGATGATCACGCGGCCGCCAGGACCGCGCCGCTTGGTCACCACGGTACGACAGGCAGGTCGACGAACCACGACGGTCCGTGACACGACCCGAGCTTGAACGATCCCAGTCGGGGAGACCACGGCCGCAGGCGAGGAGAGAGGCAGGGCGTTGGCAGGCAGGGTGCTCGCGAGACCGATGACGGCGATGGCGAGTCCGAGTGCGCGCATGAGCGATGCTCCTTTGCTGAGGGGCCGGCCGTGTCCCACGCCAGGTATGAACGAGGTCTAAACGACCGGCGGCTCCTCCTGTCGGTGGGAGGCTCCGATGCCGCGGGCGTAGGAGCGTAACACGCAGGAAACGAAACTCGGCCACTCGACGATCAGGCTGATTTCGGACTGACGGACCATGCTGGGAAAGCTCGGATATCGACGATCGATCGAATGCCGCTCACAGCCGCGTCCGTCTCGTTCGCCCTCTATCTCATGGCGATGCCGGGCGGCTCGATCCCGTAGCGTGTCGTGGCATGCGGCGCCCGTACCGTATTCCGGGTGCGGGGCTCCTCCCAGGACGGTGTGGTTGCCGCCTTCTCTGCCGGTGACCGCCGGTCAGCGGCGGCGACCCGCTCGGCCCGGCTCTTCATCACGCGCACGACTGCGGGAGCGAACTTGAGCCGGGTTCATTGGAACGGCTCCGCTTGCTGCGCGTCGTTCGAACCAGGTGGACGCCTGGATTGTCACCGGCCGCAACGGTTTCCGGCGGCAGCGGCTTCCGGCGGTGCGTTGCCGGACCGCATCGCGTGATCCCATGGGCCCGGGGCGCCCGTGATCACCATGTCAGCGAGAGCTGCGCACCGAGAGGACGACCATGACCAAGCGCGATCTGCTGAGGGGCGTCGCAATAGCCGCGTTGCTCGGGATATCCCCCGCGCTGCGCGCCCAGCCGGCACGACGGCACCAGGCTCCCGCCGACGCGGCCAAGCGGCTCAACCTGCTGTTCATCACGGTCGACGACATGGACGTGTCGATACCCGGCTTCATGGGCAACACGGCAGGGCTGACCCCGCACCTCGACGCGCTTGCGGCGCGCTCGCACTGCTTCGCGAACAACCGCACGGTCGTACCGATCTGCATGCCCTCGCGCGAGGCATTCATGAGCGGGTTGCTTCCGCAGCACAGCGGCGGAACCGGCTTCGTCCCGATGAAGCAGGGCACGCCCACCCTCACCTCCATCCTGAGGGACGAGGGCTACTACACGGCCGCCAGCCACAAGATCAGCCACATGCGCCCGGCGAGCTCGTTCCCTTGGCTCGGGCAGGAGGAAGGGACCGACCGCCACCCGCTGGTCCACGCCGCCGCCTTCCAGGTCGCCATGATGGAGGCCGAGGCGCAGGGCAAGCCCTTCTTCGTCCAGTGCAACATCAACGATCCGCACCGTCCCTTCTACGGAAGCCCGCAGGCGGCGCGGAAGGACCACGGCCAGCAGGGTGTGTACCAAGTGGCCAAGCCGGTGACCGCCGCCGATGTGACGATACCTCCCAACCTCGATGACCTGCCGAAGGTGCGCGAGGAGGTGGCCCAATACTGGAACAGCGCGCAGCGCATGGACGTCGCGATCGGCCATATCCTCGACGCGCTCCAGGAGTCGGGACACGCCGGGAACACGTTGGTCGTCTTCATGAACGATCACGGCATGCCGTTCCCGTTCGCCAAGGCGACCTGCTACGACCACGGCTCGCGCGAGCCGGTGCTGTTGTGCTGGCCCGGCATGGGTCCGCCGAAGCGGTTCGACAACCGGACCACCAACGTCGACCTGCTGCCGACGCTGCTCGAGATCCTTGGCATCGAGACGAAGGCGACGTTCGACGGTCGCTCGTGGGCGCCGATCCTCCGCGGCGAGACCGTGCCCGATCCCGAATTCGTCGTCACCTACGTCAACGAGGTGTCGAACGGCATGGCCTACCCCTCACGCGGCCTTCAGGACGCGCGCTGGTCGCTGATCTTCAACGCCTGGTCCGACGGTAAGCTCGCGTTGCGCCTCGAAAGCATGGGCGGCCTGACCTTTCCCGCCATGGAGGAGGCTGCGAAGACGGATCCGGCGATGGCCGCACGCGTGAAGCAGTATGTCTACGGGGTGCCCCTCGCCCTCTACGACCTGCAGGAAGACCCCGGGCAGCGGCGCAACCTGATCGATGATGCGCGGCACGCCGCGCGAGTGGCACGGATGCAGACGGCGTTGCGCGACGAGATGCGGCGGACCGGTGACCCGCAACTCGCGAACTACGAAGCGGCGCTCGCCGGCCGGCCCATGTCGGTGCCGCAGGACCCCGAGCGTATCCGCGCCCTCGCTTGCACCGATGGCCACTGCCTGGGCGGTGACCATGACTGAGTGGGCGAAATGGTCCCTGGTCGGTGCGGCGTCTCCCTGGTGTCAGCGCCATGGCGGCCTTCGACCTCGCCCGTGCCTGACGGGGCGCGATGCGCCACGATGCTCGACCGGGACGCACCTGCAACGGTGAAGGAGGGACGATGACGACGCCCAGGCGGCCGCGCGCGTCCGGCGGCAATGCCTCCTTTGCCGGGATGCGCCACATCGCCGGCGAAACCTTCTCCATGGGTTCCGAACGGTTCTACCCTGAGGAGGCGCCTGTCCGCCGCGTCGGCGTCGACTCCTTCTGGATCGACGAGACGCCCGTGACGAACGCCCAGTTCGCGGCCTTCGTCGAGGCCACGGGCCATGTCACCCTGGCCGAAACGCAGCCCGATCCCGTCGATCATCCCAATCTGCTCCCCGGGATGGCCAAAGCCGGATCGTTGGTCTTCCACCAGACCGCCGGCCCCGTGAGCCTTCGTGACCACACGCAGTGGTGGCAGTTCATCACCGGCGCGGACTGGCGGCACCCGCTCGGTCCCGGAAGCTCGGTGGCCGGGGTCGCCGACCACCCCGTCGTGCACGTCGCACATGCCGATGCGCAAGCCTTCGCGGCCTGGGCGGGCAAGGCGCTCCCGACCGAGGCGGAATGGGAGTTCGCCGCGCGCGGCGGTCTGGACGGGGCCGATTATGCCTGGGGCGCCGAGTTGGCTCCCGACGGCAAGGTGGTCGCCAACTATTGGCAAGGCGATTTTCCCTATGCCAACCAGCCGCTCGACGGCTGGGAACGCACGTCGCCGGTCGGCGCCTATCCTGCCAACGGCTATGGCCTTTTCGACATGATCGGCAACGTCTGGGAATGGACGGACGACTGGTTTGTCCAGCCGATCGCCTCCGTGAAGAAACGCAAGGGTGCCTGTTGCGTCCCGGTCAACCCGCGCGGTGGACAGAGACGCGAGAGCTACGATCCCGCGACGCCGACCTCGCGGATCGGTCGCAAGGTCGTCAAGGGCGGCTCGCACCTGTGTGCTCCTAGCTATTGCCAGCGGTATCGACCCGCCGCCCGGCATGCACAGGCCATCGACAGCTCGACCACGAACCTCGGCTTCCGCTGCGTCTTGCGTGCTGGCAGGACGAGGCGCGCGTGACGGCGGTCGACCCTTGGCCTCGCTGCAGGGGTGGGAGACGTGTCTCGCCCGATCAGTTCTCCGCGTCTATCCGGCTACAGCCGCCAGCTGCCTGAAAGCCCAACCGGTTCGTGGACCGGTCCTGCGCCGCCCGCTACGACATCCCCGAGGGCCAGTACCTGTCGATCTGCGTGACCGACACCGGGACCAGCATGCCACCCGAGGTTGTGGTCCGCGTGTTCGAGCCGTTCTTCACGACGAAGCCCATGGGCGAGGGCACGGGCCTGGGCCTGTCGATGATTTATGGCTTCGCGCGGCAGTCGGGCGGGCACGTGCGCATCCAGTCCGAGGTCGGCCTCGGCACCACCGTCTGTCTCTACCTGCCGCGCCATTATCTACTTCACGCGCAGAATCGCGCCTCGCTCACCGGCATAAGTGAACGCCTGCGCACTTAGCGACACGCGAGGGAACCGTTCGGAACAAAGATTCCCGACGAATTCCCGACGGAACGCAGATACAAAGCAACAACCTTCGATTGAAAGCGCGAACTCAGAGGGCAGTGCGGCTTCCGGTCAGATTGACGAGAATTCTAGCGTCCGGGCGCACCGAATCGTTGGAAGCTTTGTTGGCGCGACGAAGGAATGATCGATTACTACTTCGAAGAGGACGCGGTGTAGACGTCATACCTTACCGAAGGAATGGAGCACAGCTCGGCGAACACCGGGGCAGCCGCCGTCGAAGGTGGCTGCGGCTTGGCATCCGACAAGGTGCCCTATGTCGCGGCAATGAAACCGCCGAGCTTACGGCGGACAGCACCCAAATTTGAATCGAGATGCTGAAACGAGCGGCGTGCAAGGGCTGTCAGACATCCTTCCTGGTGGACGGGATGAAACTTCCAGGATCCATGACGGCTTCGCATTCCTCGAAGGCAGGAGCGGCCCAGGGAATCCCGTCTTTTGCTCCCTCTGTCCGCGTCAACGCAGACGTGAAACTCGCCTTTTCGATTTCGTACGCGCCCATAATTGCTTTCGTCGAAAGCATCAGGCCCTTGACCTTCAAACCCAGTTTCTGAGATCGGTTGTAATGGAGCTCTGTTACGGGAAGCATGCGCTCTCGTTCGTACTCGCGTTTGAGATCCTTCCTGTACTCCCGATGAGCTATGATGGCCGACACAGAGCCGCCGAGTTCGTGATCTCCCAGGAAGGTGACGATCGCACGGCGAACGTCATGCGGGATCCAAGGCTGAATCCCATGTCTCTCGAACAGATCGACACCCTGGCTCTTGGATAGTCCCGTCCTGACCTTGCCTCGGATTCTCCTGGCGTCGACAGATCTTCGACCTGAAGGCTTGGTCCTGTGACGGATGCCTTGAAGCCGCCGCAACAGGCCTGCCAACCCACCTTCGGTAACAGGCCCAGGGCCCCGGAGGCTCGGGAACATCCAATCCGACCGATCGACGCCGCGCCTCGACCTCCAATACTCGAGGATCGCGATCGTCTCCGGTGGCAAGGGCAGCCAATGAGGCAACGAAAGCCCTTCCACTTTCTCAACCTCTCCGGGCTTCCAGGTCAGAACCCGCCATCCGACTGGTATCTTTGGAGATTCGAGGAGACGCCCGGTCGGCGTGCGAAGCAATTGACCAACCCGTTGACCGGTCAGGACGAGCGCCCAAAGCGCACCGACCATAGATGCATCGACCGCGCCTGCGCTGTGAGACTGTCGAGACAGGGAGTGGAGATGCTCGACGAGAACGAGCGTTCTCGCAAGTTCGGATATCGACGGAGCGTGGTCCCGAACCCCGCTCTTGCGCACGATCTTCCATCGCGCCCCAAAAAAACTGGAGCTTGGCGAGCCCTGTCCTCAAGGCGTGCTCGGCGTAAGCCCAATCCAGCATCGATCTGGCAATCGATATGGTGCGGGAGGCCTGAGATTTTGATTTTGAATTATTGAGATTGTCATGTGCCTTTTCAAGATCTTCATAGTTCAGCAAGCCGACCGGATTATTTTCTATAGAATTGAAGCATGGATTGCGCAAAGGTACTTCATATCGTGAAGCCCATCTTTCGTTGAGCGTTGGGAGTTTGTGCTCGCGATATTTCTTTCTTAGATAAGCCCAAGTCCATCTTTTGTCGGGCATCGCCACTTCGGGTCCTTGGATAGTCCCGTCGTCGTCGATCCAAATTCCCTCCTCGTAGTAGTAGGCGGCTTCTTCGCCTTCGTTCGCCCGGACTTGGCGGATCTTTTCAAGGAAAATGCGAGCGTCGTCGACCGTGCCGACATGCGAGACCTTCCGCACCATTTCACGTGCAGCGAGCACGGAGGTGTCGTCGATCGACCCGATGCGCAGGGTAGAAGTCTTGCGACGAAGGTATCAGGTCGCCGCGGTCGAGGTCAGACGCAGCACGAGCCCCTTCTGGGTGGCATCCCGCCACTCGATCACCATTCCTTTCGTGGCGCCGCGCTCGATGTACCGTTTGGCCTGCACTACGATGTCGAGCGTGATGATCAGAGTGACGTTCCGCAAAGGAGCGACGACATCTCTCGGCTCGGGCGGCATTGGGCGAAAGTTGCTCGGGCCCGGCAGCCGCCGGATGGTCTCGGCGTTCGTCATCTCGATCCCCGTACAACGGCCGAACAACCGGCACCCTCAAAGCCTCGCAAAGCTAGGTTGTCGCCCTAATGGGAAAAACGCAATGTCTTGACGATGTTGCTGAGAAAACGAATGCTGGATCGGGAAACCGCGCAGTAGATGCATCCGCCTTCCAAGCTGAATACCCGGGTTCGATCCCGGTACCCGCTCCAAGCCCGCCGCGCTTCGCGCCTCCGGACTCACCCGTCAGATCGCGTCAGGCGACGCCCGTGAAGAAGGTGGCGTAGCCGTCGTCGTGCACCCGGGCGAGATAGGCCCGATACGGACCGTAGCCCGGCGCCTCCGGACCGATCCGACCGTACCCGTGCGCGCCCGCCTGCTCGGGCAGCAGCGCCAGGGGCGCGGCGGCCGGGGTCAGCTGCGTGCCGCGCCCGGCGTGAAGGGTCGTGAGGACCCCGTACATCTCGCCCTGGATGTTCGGGCGGCACAGCACCGCGAGGCGGTGCTGCCCGTGCCAGTTGGTCACGAGGTAGATCATGCCCGACTGACTCGGCACGGCGACGCTGCCGGACTGCGCGAAGGGCGCGTCGAGTCGCTCGGCCTCGCGGAACACGAGGCGGGCCGCGTCCGGATCCCAGGCGATCTCGGTGCGGTAGGCGAAGATCGCGCCCGCAGCCCCGAACGAGGGCCGCAGGGTGAGGTAGCGCCCCTCGATCCAGGCGACGCTCTCCCGCGAGTAGGAACCGAGCTCGTCGGGCGCGTGGCGGGTCGCCTCCGGGGCCGGTCGACCCGTCTCCTGGCGGAGGGACTGGCCCAGGGCCTCCTCCAGCCGGATCGTCGTCGCGAGGGTGAAGGGCCGGCGGCCGGCGAGCGCCTTCTCCAGGGTCGAGATGCTGATCCGGGCCTCTTCGGCCAGCGTCTGCCGGGAGATGCGCCGGCGGGCCAGCGCCTCGCGCACGGTCTGGGCAATGGCGCGGCTCTGCGCCTCGGACAGTTCGATCTCGCTCACAGGCACGGCTCGCGCGGACTTGACCCGCACAGATCCGCACGAAACCGCACATTTGCGCAAGCGCGGCCAAGCTGGCCGTCCACGCCGACCGGTCAGGAACGCGCCGCCTCCGCGGCCAGCTCAGTCTCGACGATCAGCCGGAGCGGGCCGGCCCCCAGCGCGTCCAGGGGCCAGCAGGTGACGAGGTCGAGGTGCCGGCCGGGGGCCTGCGGGTCGATGCCCGAGGCGTCCCAGCGCGCCACCCGCGTGCCGGTGACGCGGAAGCGCAGGGTCCGGCCGTCGCGGCCAGTCACCGTGACGGGATCGCCGGGCCCGAGCCGCCCCAGCACCGCGAACTGCGTGTCGCGGTGAGCCGCGAAGACGGCGGTACCGGGCGCGCCGGCCTCCGGGGTGCCGTCCAGGTGGCCTGGGCCGAAGGCCAGGGCCTGGCCGCTCCCGCCCCGCAGCACCACGAAGCTGCGGCCGGCGACACCGAGCCGGGCGACCGGCTCGGTGTCGGCCCAGGGCCAGGGCCGGGCAGCCCGGCCCTCGACCAGGGTGCGGGCGAAGGCGCGCTCCAGCAGAACCTGGGCCAGGGCGGCCTTGGCGGGGATCCAGGCGGCCTGCGCCGCGAGCCCGAGCCCCGCGAGGGTAAGGAGGGCGGCTAGCGCCCTCCCCAGTCCGGTCACCGTGCGGCGGCTCATCGCGCGGCCCCGGTCCGCCCGCGGACGATCCACGGGCCGGCGCCCAGCAGAAGACCCAGCAGGGCGAGGAGCAGGCCCAGACCGAGCTGCGCCAGGAACCCGGCCCCGGTCTGCGGCAGGTCGATGGCCGCGCCGTCGGCGCGGATCGGCACGATCCGCGCCGCCCCGTCGTGGGCGGGCGCGGCGCCGGGCCGGTCCGTGCCGAACACCTTGGCGAAGTCCCAGCCCGCCGGCAGGTTCAGCGGCAAGTCGGCGGCGACGAGGGGCGTGCCGGGCGCGCGGCGCGGCGTGGCGTCGACGGCCACGAGGCTGGTCAGCCGCGTCGTCAGGCCGTGCTCCAGGGCCAGCGCCAGGATGGCGGCGTCGGCCGCGTCCGCGCCGAGGCGCCCGGTGATGCGCGCCGTCTCGGTCTCCCCGATCCGGGAGCGCGCCCAGACCTTGGAGATGCCGGCGCCCGCGCCCGCTCCGGAGAGCGGCAGCGTCCGGGTCCAGGTCCGGCCACCCACCCGGCCCGAGACGGTCACGGTCCCCGGGAGCCCGCTCTCGGCCGAGCCCGGCAGAAGCGCGGCGAAGACGAGCGGCTCGCCGCGGTACAGGTCGGGCAGCGCGCCCGGCGTGACCGCGACGCCCGGGACCGAGAAGGTCGCGGTCAGGTCGGTGACGGCGGGGGATTCCAGCTTCTCGTAGAGCGCGCGGGTCCGCTCGCCGACCTGCGCGAGGTCGCGGATCTCGGTGAAGCTGCCGCGGCCGATCTCGGCGGCGTGGCGCATCAGGTGGCCGTTGGGTGCCGAGCCGATGCCGACCATGAACAGGCGCGTGCGCCCGAGACCGTCGTGGATCGCCGCGAAGATCCGCTCCTCGTCGCCGACGGCGCCGTCGGTGAGGAACACGACCTGGCGGACGCGCCCGTCCTCCGGGTGCGGGTCGGCGAGCGCCGCCTTGAGGGGTGCCAGCATCTCGGTGCCGCCGCGGGCCTCCAGGGCGGCGACGAAGGCTTCGGCCTCCGCCAAAGCCGCCGGCGTCGCCGGGACGGGCTCCGGATGCAGCGCGTCCCAGGTGTCGTCGAAGCGGATGACGTTGAAGCGGTCCCTCGGGGTCAGGCGGCCGAGGCCGGCCAGCAGCCCGGCCTTGGCCTGCCGTATCGAGGCGCCCGACATCGAGCCGGAATTGTCGATGACGAAGGTGACGTCGCGCGCCGGCCGGGCGGCCGCGTCGGTCTCGGGCAGCGGCGGGTTCACGGTGGCCAGCAGGTAGGTCCGGCCCGCCACGGTCTCGCGGAACAGGCCGAGGCCGGGCAACCGGCTGGGGACCGGCGCCCAGGTCAGCTCGAGGTCGCGGTCTGCCGGCACCACGCCGGCGGCGAGCGTGACGGTCCGCGATTCCGGGCCTGTCTCGGTCACGCGGATCGCGTGGGTGGCGCTCTGAACGGCGCCGACGGGGAAGCCCGCCTGCAGCCGCACGGTGACGGCGACCGGGTTGGTCGGCGACGACAGGGTCGGGTCGAGCACCGGCGGGCTGATCCGGGCGCGATCCGGAACCGGGTCGCGGGCCGCCGCGGCCGCGCCGTCGAGGGACACCGCCTCCACCGGGGCGGGGGCGGGATTGTAGCGGGGCGCGACCACCAGGGGCAGGCGCAGCGTCCGCGTCTCGCCGGAGACGGGGATCGTCTGCTGGTAGGTGATCTGGACCACCACCGTCTCGCCCGGGCCGATATTGGCGACCGCGTTGGTGAAGACGTTCGGCCGCTCCTGCGCGGTCAGCGCCGCGGACTGCCCGGCCGCCTTCGCGGCCTCGTAGGCGCGCTTGGCCGCCGCCCGCTCGCGGATGTCGGCGACAATGACGCGGGCGCCGACGACGAGCTTCATCCCGTCGACGGCCGCGTCCTCCGGCAGCGGGTACACGTAGGTGCCCTCGACCCAGTCCGCCGTCACGTTGCGGAAGGCCTGGGTGACGGTCGCCCGGGCGGTCGGGCCGCTGACATCGACGCTGATGTCGGTCGCCAGCTGGACGGCCTCGACCGGCGCGGTGCCGGCCGGCCCGCGCAGCCTGAGTCCGCCCCGCTCCGGGCCCGGCGCCGCGTGGGCCGAGGCCAGCATGATGAGCAGCGCCAGCAGCGCGAGGAAGAGCGGTGACGGCGCGGCGTTGCGGGGGGGCTCGACCGCGGATCGGGGAGCGAAGAACGGCATCGGGAAGACCTCCTGCGCCGGCGGATCGATGCCGGCTCGCCGCCGAAGCTCCCCCGCCCGCCCCTCCGTCGCCACGAGAAGCTTCGCCCTTTTCCGGGCTCGGACCGCACCCGGCGGCCGCGCCCGGGCGGATCTGTGCGGAGCCAGTGCGGAGCTGTGCGCCCCGCGGCGGCGCGCGACGGATCCGCCCTCGCTTGACATATGCGCAATTTACGTCTTAGTTATGCTCAACGTGAGTAGAAATCGACCGATGACCGAATCCGAGTTCCTGACCGGCTACGATCCCGCGGCCTACGACCGGCCCGCCCTGGCGGTCGATCTCGTCCTGATGGGGATCCGGGCGGGGCGGCTCGCCGCCCTCCTGCTGCGGCGGAGCCGGCAGCCGCAGGCCGGCCTCTGGGCGCTGCCGGGCGGATTCGTGGGAATCGCCGAGACCCTCGACGCCGCCGCGGAGCGCGTCCTGCGCGAGAAGGCCGGGATCGGGCGGGCGCGGCTCGAGCAGCTCTACACCTTCGGCGCCGTGGACCGGGACCCGCGGATGCGGATCGTCTCGGTCGCCTACCTGGCGCTGCTGCCGGAGGCGGCCTTCGCCGAGGCCCTGGCGGGCGGCGCCGGGCTCGCGGCGGCGGTGCTGGTCGTGCCCTGGGCGGGCGAGGCCGGCGGCCCCGTCTCGGCCGGGGCGGAGGACGGCGCCCCCCTCGCCCTCGCCTTCGACCACGCCGACATCCTCGCGCTGGCCGTGAAGCGCCTGCGCGGCAAGCTCGACTACACGGATGTCGGCTTCGCGCTGCTGCCGGAGCACTTCACCCTCCGGCAGCTCCAGGACGTGCACGCGGCGATCCGCGGCGCGCCCCTCAACAAATCCGCCTTCCGCCGCCGCATGCGCGACCGGGGCTGGATCGCGCCGACGGGCGCCCGCGAGGCCGGGACGGCGTTCCGCCCCGCCGAACTCTTCCGCTTCGACAGGCCAGGCCAGTTCTAGGCCTTTGTTTCAGCGCGCTCTCTTGAGCCGAACCGGAATCCGCCTCGGCGGAGAGCGCTTCGAGGAGACCATCATGGCCACCGTCCGCAACATCGGTGTGATCGCCCAGCTCCGGAGCGAGGCGAGCAGCCACATCATCCGCTTCCGCAACGGCCGGGTCCGGCAGAGCGGGCGGGGTCTGGTCTTCTGGTTCCGGCCCGAGACCGCCAGCATCAGCGAGGTGCCGGTGGACGACCGCGAGATGACGCTCTTCGTCCGCGGCCGCAGCCGGGACTTCCAGACCGTCGTGGTCCAGGGGACGATCGGCTGGCACGTCGTCGATCCGGAGCTGCTGGCGAGCCGGGTCGACTTCTCGATCGACCTCCGCACCGGGCGCCTGCAGGGCGAGCCGATCGAGCGGATCGAGGCCCGTCTCGGCGGCATCGCCAGTCAGGCGGCGCTCCAGTATCTCGGGGCGAGCCCGATCGGCGCCCTCCTCGACGCCGGGCCGGAGCCGCTGCGCGCCGTGCTGGAGCGGGTCCTGTCGGACGCCCCGGCGCTGGCCGAGATCGGCGTCGCGGCGGTGTCGGTGCGGCTCACCAACCTCGCGCCGACCAGCGAGCTGGAGCGCGCCCTCCAGACCCCGACCTTCGAGGCCCTGCAGCAGAAGGCCGACGAGGCGACCTTCGCCCGGCGCGCCCTGGCGGTCGAGAAGGAGCGCGCCATCGCGGAGAACGAACTCGCGACGAAGACCGAGCTGGCGCGGCGCGAGACCGTGCTGATCGCCCAGGAAGCCGAGAACGCCCGCGACCGCGCCGCCGGCGTCGCGGAGGCCCGCGGCCTGGAGGCGGCCGCGGAGGCCGAGCGGATCCGCCTCGTCGAGGGGGCCCGGGCCGACGCGGAGCAGCGCCGCGCCGCCGTCTACCGGGACATCCCGCCCGCCGTCCTCCTCGGGCTGGCGGCCAGGGAACTCGCCGGCAAGCTGGAGACGATCGAGCACGTCAACGTCACGCCCGACCTCATGGCGGCCGTCCTCGGCGAGTTCCGGGGCGCGCTGTCCCCACGGCTCGCGCCGCGCTGAGGAGGCCCGCCATGCCGGCCGTCACCCCCCGCGTGGTCTTCGTCATCCGCGACACGGACTACGAGCTGCTCATCGCCCGGCACGCGACCCGCGGCCAGGTCCGGTTCTTCCTGGAGAGCCGGGACCAGACGCTCGCCGAGGTCGAGGCGCGCCACGCCCAGTTCCAGGCCGTGCTCGCCGAGGCCCGGTCCGCCGTGCCCCTGGACTGGCGGCAGGCCCTGGTGCGGCGCCCCGACCTCGACCGCTTCCTCTTCGCCCCCGAGGACGTGGTCGTGGCGGTGGGACAGGACGGGCTCGTGGCCAACGTCGCCAAGTACCTCGACGGGCAGCCGGTGGTCGGCGTCAACCCGGCACCCGACCTCTACGACGGCGTGCTGGCCCGGGCGCGGGTCGAGGCCCTGCGCGCGCTCCTGCCCGCCAGCGCGGCCGGCGCCGCGCCCCTGCAGCGGCGCACCATGGTGCAGGCGACCTTCGACGGCGGCGAGCGGCTGCTCGCCCTGAACGAGATCTTCGTCGGCCATCGCAGCCACCAGTCGGCGCGCTACCGCATCGACGACGGGGCGCGGGCGGAGGACCACTCATCGAGCGGGCTGATCGTGGCCTCGGGCACCGGCCTGACCGGCTGGGCTCGCTCGATCAGCGAGGCGACGCACCTCACCGTGGAGGTGGGCATCGAGGAGGCGGCCTTCGGCTACTGGGTGCGCGAGCCGTTCCCGAGCGTCGCCACCGGCACCGACCTCCGCGGCGGCAAGTTCGTGGGCTCGCCCCTCACCGTGGTGTCACGGATGAACGAGGGCGGTGTGGTGTTCTCGGACGGGATCGAGCAGGATTTCGTCGCCTTCGACTGGGGGCGGCGGGTGAGCCTCGCGCCGGCCGACCGCACCTTCAACCTCGTGGCCGCGTAGCGCGGCGGCGTCCGGGAGCCCGATGATCGCCATCCGGACCGAACGGCTGATCCTGCGGCGCTTCAGGCCGGACGACGCAGCCGACCTGTTCGCCTACCTGCACCGCCCGCGGGCGCGCTGCTTCCTGAGCGGCCGGCTCGACACGCCGGCGGAGGCGGAGGCGGAGGCCGAGCGGCGCGGCCGCGACGACGAGTACGTAGCCGTGTCCATCGCCGCGTCCGACCGGCTGATCGGCGACCTGTTCTGCCAGCCCGAACCGCCCGACACCTTCTCGGTCGGCTGGAACTTCAACGCCGCGTATGGCGGCGCGGGCTACGCCCGCGAGGCCGCGGCCGCCCTGTTCGGATACCTGTTCTCCGAGCGGGGGGCGCGGCGGCTCTACGCCTACGTTGAGGAGGACAACGCCCCCTCGCGCCGCCTGTGTGAGGCGCTGACGATGCGCCGCGAGGGCCTGTTCCGGGAGTTCGTCTCCTTCGTCGATGACGATCGCGGCAACCCGATCTTCGAGAACACGATGCAGTACGCCATCCTGCGTCGGGAATGGGCGGGCCGCTCGGCGCGCGGTTGAGGCCGGTCCGGCACTGTCCAGCGAGCCCGGCTGAATACTGCGGCGGCATTCAGCCGCTTTCGCGGGCGTCGGACCGTTCGATGCCGGGTGCGACGTCGATGTCCGTCTTCACGAGCGCAGCGAAGTGACCCAGGGCAGCGCCGAGTCCGGAGGCGTGGCGCGGCTGGATTGCTTCGCTCCGCTCGCAACGACGGCGGTGCCGTTCCTCGACAACGCCGACGGGCAAGGCGAGCCGCCAATAAGTCGGGCCCCGCGTCTGGCACGCTTCTTGGTTCGTAGTCACCAGCGCAGCGTCGCCCCGGCGGCGGCTAGAGGTTGGCGTGCCGTCGATGTGGTGAGGTGCCGGGCGACCGGATCTCCGCGACTGCCTTGAGCCTGTCCCGAGCTCCGATCCCTCCGTTTCAGCACCGGCACGCGCCGTCCGGCGGATCGCGCGATCCGCCCTCTGAGGAGAGTCGATATGTGCGACCGTCACGGCGATTATCGTGTCCCGGATCTCACGCGGTTCAAGCCCAGCCGCAGGCGCTTCCTCGGCGGAACCGCCGCCGCGCTGACCCTGGCGGTGGGCCCGGGACTGACGAGTCCGGCCGCGGCGGCCACCGGCATCCGGGCGACCCACGGCACAGGCTTCTGCAACCTGAATTTCTTCCTCGCGGAGGCGATGCAGCTCGCAAAGGATGACGGGCTCACCATCGACTTCGTCAACACGCCGACCTTCTCGGATCAGGTCACCTTCCTCGGGATGGGCCAGGTCGATGCCGGCGTGATGCCCTACACGAGCTTCATGGCGCTCTACGACGCGGGCGCCCCGGTGAAGATCGTGGCCGGCGGCGGCATCGAGGGCTGCGTGCTGGTCGCCCAGCCGGGCCTCGACAGCCCCGAGAAGCTCAAGGGCAAGACGCTCGGGACCTTCCAGCTCGATACGCTGGAGGTGCTGCCCTACGATTGGCTGAAGAAGAACGGCGTCGCCTTCAAGGACATTACCGTCCGCTACATGGGCTCGACCCCGGAGGCCGTGGAGGCGTTCCGCGCCGGGGCGCTGGACATCATCTCGACCATCGAGCCCTACGGCACCGCGCTGCTCACCGACGTGAAGGGCGCGGTCAAACTCTCCGACGGCACCGACATCTACGGCAAGGGCTACACCGACTGCGTGCTCGCCGTCCGCAACGAGCTGATCGCCAAGAACCCGGGCGCCGTGAAGGCCCTGATCAAGGGCATGATGAAGGCGCAAGCCTTGGCCGAGGGCGACCCCCAGGCCGCCCTGAACAAGCTCGTGGGCTCCTACTACAAGACCTCGATGCACAACGCCCAGCTCGCCATGGGCCGGCAGCCCTCGGTGGTGGACGCCCGCAACCAGACGCAGTTCATCCTCGACCGGACCGATTCCGTCGCCGAGATGGGCTACATCAAGAAGAAGCCCGGCCGCGACGCGATCGACTGGACCCTGCTGGAGCAGGTCATCGCCGAGAACCCGGATCTCTACGGCAAGCTCAAGCTGAAGTCGGCCTGAGCGGATGGCCGTCAACCTCGTCCGCGCCGCCGTCCCGCACGTCCGGCCGCGCCTCCCGCTCGGTCAGCGCCTCGCGCTGCCCGACGGCCTCGTCCCGCTCCTGCAGCGGACCGGCTGGATGCTGGTCTCGGTCGGCTGCTTCGCCGGCCTCTGGGAGCTGCTCTGGGCGCTCGGCGTCGCCGACGCCAAGCTCCTGCCGCCGCCGCACATCTTCCTCGGCAACCTCGCCGAGCAGGCGCGCTTCTTCAACACCGCGCAGCGCTGGCAGATCGGCACCGGGATGAATACCGGCCCGAGCCCGGCCATGGCGGTGCTGATCACCGTGCTCGCCTCGACCGGCCGGGTGCTGGCCGGCCTCGCCCTGGCCGCGACCCTCTCGATCCTGGTCGGCGTGGGGATCCGCTACTTCAAGCTGTTCGAGCGGCTGACCCTGCCGACCATCACGCTCCTGGCGCCGGTCTCGCCGATCGCGTGGCTGCCGGTGGCGATCTTCATGTTCGGGATCGGCAACGCCCCGGCGATCTTCATGGTGTTCATCGCCCTGTTTTTCACGATGGTGCTCTCGACCATCCAGCAGATCGACGGGGTCAACCGGAACTACATCAACGTCGCCCGGACGATGGGGGCGACGAAGCGCCAGATCTACGCCCGGGTGATCGTGCCGGCGATCCTGCCGGGGCTGCTCGCGGTGCTGCGCCTCAACCTGTTCGGCGCCTGGATGGTAGTGCTCGTCGCCGAGGCGACCGGCGTCGGGTACGGGCTCGGACAGGTGATCATGCTGGCGCGCAACACCTTCAACCCGTCGCTGGTGTTCTTCACCATCACGCTGATCGGCCTCTTGGGCTTCGCCTTCGACCTGCTGTTCCGGCTGGTCCAGCGGCGGCTGCTGTACTGGCTGCCGCGCGACGCGGGAGCCTCCCTTGGCCTCTGATCCCGGATCCCAGGACGCCGTCTCGTGCCGCGGGGTCGCCAAGGTCTGGGCGGCCGGCACCGCCCGCGCCCACGAGGCGCTGCGCGACATCGACCTCACTGTCCGGCCCGGCGAGTTCGTGGTGTTCCTCGGCCCCTCGGGCTGCGGGAAGAGCACGCTGCTCTACCTGATCGCCGGGCTTGAGGCCGCCTCCGGGGGCGAGCTCCTGGCCTTCGGCGAGGCCGTCACCGGGCCGTCGCCGGAGCGCAGCCTGATCTTCCAGGAAACCTCGCTGCTGCCCTGGCTCAGCGTCTGGCAGAACGTCAGCTTCGGCCTGTCGCTGAAGGGCGTGCCGGAGGCGGAGCGCCGGAGCGTCGCCCGGGCGGCGCTCCAGCGGGTCGGCCTCGCCGAGGCCTTCGACAAACGGCCGGACGAACTCTCCGGCGGCATGCGCCAGCGCGTGGCGGTGGCGCGGGCGCTCGCCATGCGCCCGAAGGTGCTGCTGATGGACGAGCCCTTCGCGGCCCTCGACGTCCAGACCCGCCAGAAGATGCAGGACTTCCTGCTCGACGTCTGGCGCGACAGCGGCGCCTCGGTGCTGTTCGTGACCCACCACATCGACGAGGCGGTGGCGCTGGCCGACCGGGTGGTGGTGTTCACCGCGCGACCGGGGCGGATCAAGACGATCGTCCGCAACGACCTCCCCCGCCCGCGCGACCCGTTCTCCCCCGAGGCCGAGGCGCTGCGGCGCCACCTCACCGAGCTCCTGCGCGACGAGGTCGACCGGGCCTTCGCCGAGCAGGAAGCGCTCGCCTGACCCCCTTCCCAATCAAGACGGACCCAACCATGGCCACATCGCTGATCCGCAGCCGGCGGATGATCACCCGCACCCTCGACCACGACCGCTGGGAGGAGATCGCCGACGGCGCGGTCCTCCAGAAGGACGGGATCATCGCGGCGGTCGGCACCTACTCGGACCTGCACGCCCGCTATCCCGACGCCCCGGTGATCGGCTCGGGCCGCGAGATCCTGCTGCCGGGCTTCGTCAACGGCCACCACCATGTCGGCCTGACGCCGGTCCAGCTCGGCTCCCCCGACATGCCCCTGGAGCTGTGGTTCGTCACCCGCATGGTGGCGCGCAACCTGAACCTCTACCTCGACACCCTGTACTCGGCCTTCGAGATGGTCGGCTCCGGGATCACCACGGTCCAGCACATCCACGGCTGGATGCCCGGCAGCCTGGAGGAGGTCGAGGCACGCTCCAACGAGGTGCTGCGCGCCTATCGCGACATCGGCATGCGGGTCTCGTACTGCTTCGCGGTCCGTGACCAGAACCGCCTCGTCTACCAAGCGGACATGGACTTCGTGGCGAGCCTGCCGGCCTCGCTGCAGGACCCGATGAAGCGCTGGTTCGAGCGCTTCCAGATGTCCCTGGAGGACAATTTTTCGCTCTTCCGCAGCCTGCACAGCGGCCAGGCCGGCGCATCGCGGGCCAAGATCCAGCTCGCGCCCGCCAATCTGCACTGGTGCTCGGACGCGGCCCTCGAAGGGCTGGCCGGCCTGTCGGAATCCTACGACGTGCCGATGCACATGCACCTCGTCGAGACCGCCTACCAGAAGGCCTACGCCGAGAAGCGCGGCGGCGGGACCGCCCTGGAATACCTCGACCGGTTCGGCATGCTCGGGCCCCGCCTGACGCTCGGCCACGGGGTTTGGCTCAACGAGTCCGACATCGAGCGGGTGGCGGCGACCGGCACGTGCATCTGCCACAATTGCTCGTCGAATTTCCGGCTGCGCTCCGGCGTGGCTGCGCTCAACCGCTTCGAGGCGAAGGGCATCAATACGGCGATCGGCCTCGACGAGGCCGGCATCAACGACGACCGCGACATGCTGCAGGAGATGCGCCTCGTGCTGCGCGCCCACCGGGTGCCCGGCATGGACGAGGCCGACGTGCCGAGCATGGCGCAGGTGCTGCGCATGGCGACCGTCGGCGGCGCCCGCACCACCCCCTACGGCGACGGCTTGGGTACGATCGAGGTCGGCAAGGGCGCCGACATGGTCCTGATCGATTGGGACCAGATCGCCTACCCGTATCTCGACCCGGAGACGCCGCTCCTCGACGCGGTGATCCAGCGGGCCAAGACCGGCGGCGTCACCGCGGTGCTGTGCGAGGGCGAGGTGCTCTACGCGGACGGGCGCTTCACGCGGGTCGACCGCGACGCCGCCCTGAAGGCGCTGCATGACGACCTGTCGCGGGCGCTCTCGGACGACGAGGTCGAGCGGCGCCAGCTCTCGAAGGCGCTGCTGCCGCACGCGCGGCGCTTCTACGCCGACTACATCGACCCGTCGCGGCACGAGCCGTTCTACCGCCCGAGCTCGCGCGTCTGACGGCGCGGGCCCGGGCCGGGCCTCAGCGGACCAGGCAGGGCTTCTTGTTGTCGAAGGTCCAGCCGGGGATCAGGTACTGCATGGCGGCCGCGTCGTCGCGGGCGCCGAGGCCGTGGTCGCGGTAGAGGGCGTGGGCCGCCTCAACCGCCGACATGTCGAGCTCGATGCCGAGGCCCGGCCGCTCCGGCACCCGCACGAGGCCGCCGCGGATCGCCAGCGGCTCCCTGGTCAGGCGCTCGCCGTCCTGCCAGATCCAGTGGGTGTCGATCGCCGTGACGTTGCCGGGCGCCGCCGCGGCCACGTGGGTGAACATCGCGAGCGACACGTCGAAATGGTTGTTCGAGTGCGAGCCCCAGGTGAGGCCGTGATCGCGGCAGAGCTGGGCCACCCGGACCGAGCCGGCGAGCGTCCAGAAATGCGGGTCGGCCAGCGGGATGTCGACGGCGCCGAGCTGGATCGCGTGGTTCATCTGCCGCCAGTCGGTGGCGATCATGTTGGTGGCGGTGGGCAGGCCGGTGGCGCGGCGGAACTCCGCCATGATCTCGCGGCCCGAGAACCCGCCCTCGGCGCCGCAGGGATCCTCCGCGTAGGCCAGGACGTGGCCCTGGCCCTTGCACAGGCGGATCGCCTCCGCGAGGGACCACGCGCCGTTCGGGTCGAGCGTGACCCGCGCCTTGGGGAACCGCTCGTGGATCGCGGTGACGGCGGCGATCTCGTCCTCGCCGCGCAGCACGCCGCCCTTCAGCTTGAAGTCGTTGAAGCCGTACCGGTCGTAGGCGGCCTCGGCGAGCCGGGCGACGGCCTCGGGGGTCAGCGCCTCCTCGTCGCGCAGGCGGAACCAGCCGTCGCGGGCGGTCGGGGCGCGGTAGCCGAGATCCGTGCGGGTGCGGTCGCCGACGTAGAACAGGTAGCCCAGCATCTCGACGGCGTCGCGCTGCTGGCCCTCGCCCAGGAGGGCCGCCACCGGCACGTCGAGGTACTGGCCGAGCAGGTCGAGGAAGGCGGATTCGACCGCCGTCACCGCGTGGATGGTGATGCGCAGGTCGAAGGTCTGGAGGCCGCGGCCGCCGACGTCGCGGTCGGCGAAGCGGGTCCGCATGGCGCTGAGCACCGCGTTCCAGGCGCCGAGCGGCTGCCCGACCACGAGGTCTTGGGCATCCTCCAGGGTCTTGCGGATGCCCTCGCCGCCGGGGACCTCACCGAGGCCGGTGGCGCCGGTGGAATCGGTCAGGATCACGAGGTTGCGGGTGAAGTACGGCCCGTGCGCGCCCGAGAGGTTGAGGAGCATGCTGTCGTGGCCGGCCACCGGCACCACCGTCATGGCGGTCACGGTCGGCGTGTGGCGGGCGGCGTGGCGGCTCTCGTTCGACGTGACGTGATCCTTGGCGAGATCCTTGGCGTGATCCATGATATCCTCCTCGGGGCCCCCGGCCGGTCTGCGCCGGGCGCGAGGCGGGATCGTTGCGGGGCCGGTCCGGCCGGGGCCGGTCCGGCGGGCGGGTCAGTGGGCCTTGAGCTCGACGCGGCGGATCTCGCCGACCACCACGAGGTAGCAGAAGCAGGCGACGAGGGCGTTCAGGCCCACAAAGACCAGGGCGCCGTTGAACGAGCCCGTGCTCTGGACGATGTAGCCGATCGCGATCGGCGTGGTGATGCCGGCGGTGTTGCCGAAGGTGTTGAACAGGCCGCCCGAGAGGCCGCCGCTCTCCCGGGGCGAGGTGTCGGCGACGACCGCCCAGCCGAGGGCGCCGATGCCCTTGCCGAAGAAAGCGAGCGCCATCAGGCCGACCACGAGGGCGTCCGCCTGGACGTAGTTGCAGCCGATGATGCTCATCGACAGCAGCATGCCGCCGACGATCGGGATCTTGCGGGCCGCCGTCAGCGAGAAGCCGCGGCGCAGGAGCAGGTCGGAGATCACGCCCCCGAGGATGCCGCCGATGAAGCCGCAGAGCGCCGGCAGCACCGCCGCGAACCCGGCCTGCAGGATCGACAGGCCGCGCTCCTTGACGAGGTAGACCGGGAACCACGTCAGGAAGAAGTAGGTCAGCACGGTGATGCAGTACTGGCCGACATAGATGCCGAGCAGCATTCGGTTGGCGAGCAGCTGGCGCAGCGTCCGGCCGGCATCGCCCTGCCGGGTCCGGCTCTGGCCGTCCATGTCGAGCAGAGCGCCGCCGGCCTCGATGTAGTCCCGCTCCGCCTGGTTCATCGCCGGGTGGTTCTTCGGGCTGTCGACGACGCGCAGCCACACCACCGCGAAGACGATGCCGAGCAGGCCCATGCTGGTGAAGACGTGGTGCCAGCCGAAATTGTGGACGATCCACGCCATCAGCGGCGTGAACAGCACCGTGGCGAAGTACTGCGCCGAGTTGAAGAACGCCGAGGCCATGCCGCGCTCCCGCGTCGGGAACCACGCCGCGACGATCCGGGCATTGGCGGGGAAGACCGGCGCCTCGGTGAGGCCGACGGCGAGCCGCAGGGCGAAGAGCAGCACAACGGCGGTCAGGCCGGTGAAGAAGCCGACGGCGCCCTGGACCAGCGTGAAGCCCGACCACAGGGCGACGGCGGCGGCGTAGACCCACTTGACGCTGTAGCGATCGAGGAGCCAGCCGCCCGGGATCTGGGCGAGGACGTAGGACCACGCGAAGGCCGAGAAGACGTAGCCCATCTGGACCGGCGAGAGGCCGAGTTCCTTGGCCATGTCGGGCCCGGCGATCGAGATGGTCGCGCGGTCGGCGTAGTTGATCGTCGTGGCGGCGAACAGCATCGCCACGATCAGCAGGCGGACCCGGGTGCGGCGACCCGCGTCGGCGGCGTCGAGCAGGGTGCTCGGCGCGCCGGTCGAACTGGCACTCATGGACGTTCTCCCTGGCTGGTCGCCGCCCGGTTGATCCGGGGAGCGGGTCGTGGCCGCCGTTGGCTCGGCGGGTCCGTCTTGGGTGTCGAGGCGGGGGCTCAGCGGCGGTCGCCGATCAGGGCCGTCAGCTCGGCGCGCTCGGCCGCGTCGAGCTCGGTCAGCGGCGGCCGGACCGGGCCGGCGTGGCGGCCGACGGCGCTCATGCCGGCCTTGACGATCGAGACCGCGTAGCCCCGCTTGCGGTTGCGGATCGCGATGTACGGGAGGACGAAGGCGCGCAACTCCCGGTAGACCGCGTCGCGGTCCCGGCGGCGGACGCTGTCGTAGAAGGACAGGGCCCATTCGGGCAGGAAGTTGAAGATCGCCGAGGAGTAGGTGGTGACTCCCATCTCCAGGTACGGCAGCGCGAAGGTCTCGGCCGTGGGCAGACCGCCGATATAGGTCAGGCGGTCGCCCAGGGCGGCGTAGACCCGGGTCATCAGCTCGACGTCGCCGACCCCGTCCTTGAAGCCGACGAGGTTCGGGCAGCGCTCGCACAGGCCGGCCAGCGTCTGCTCGTTCAGCTGGGCGTTGGCGCGGTTGTAGACGATGACGCCGAGGGAGGTCGCGCGGCAGACCGCCTCGATATGGGCGGCGAGACCGCCCTGCTCGGAGCCGACAAGGTAGGGCGGCAGAAGCAGGATCCCGTCGGCGCCGGCGGCCTCGGCGGCCCGGGCCATCTCGACGGCCAGGGCGGTGCCCTGGCCGGCGGGCGCGATGACCGGGGTCCGGCCGCGGGTCTCCTCGACGGCGGCGCGCAGGACGCGGTCGATCTCGGCGGGCGTCAGCGAGAAGAATTCGCCGGTGCCGCCGGCGGCGAACAGGCCCGACACCTTGTAGTCGGCCAGCCGCCCGAGATTGTCTCGATAGGCGGTCTCATCGAAGCCGAGATCGTCGCGGAAATGCGTGACCGGGAAGGACAGCAGGCCGGAGCCCAGCACGCGCGCCATCTCGGCCGGGGTCATGCTCGCCATCGATTCTCTCCCTGGAACGCACCGTTCGGTGTCGCGACCGGGGTTAGGCGCCCGTGTTCAATGCGTCCAACGTTGATTTTGGCTGGATTATCCCGGATCCTGCATCAATGTTCGATCTCGGCCATGCCCGCAGCTTCGTCGCCGTCGCCGAGGAGATGCATTTCGGCAGGGCCGCGGCGCGGCTGAACCTGACCCAGTCGCCCCTGTCGCGGCAGATCCAGATGCTGGAGCTGACCCTGGGCGTGACGCTGCTGGAGCGGACCACCCGGGCGGTGCGCCTGACCCCGGCGGGCCGCACCTTCCTGGCGGAGGCCTACCGGGTGCTGGCGGCGGCCGAGAACGCGGCGCGCATCACCCGGCGCGCCGCCCTGGGCGAGAGCGGGGTGCTGCGGCTCAGCTTCACCGCCGCCTCGGCCTACCGGACGCTGCCGCAGGTCGTCGCCCATGTCCGCCGGACGCTGCCCGAGGTCGACCTCGTGCTGGAGGAGATGGTCTCGGACGAGCAGATCCTGGCGCTGGGCGAGAACCGCACCGATCTGGCGATCCTGCGGCCGGCCCCGATCCTGCAGGATCCGCAATCCGCGATCGCCACCGCGCCGCTGGCGCGCGAGCGGCTCCTGCTCGCGGTCCCGCGCGGGCACCGCCTCGCGACGGCGCGCGCGCCGACCCTGCGGGACCTCGACGGCGAGGCCTTCGTGACGTGGTCGCCCCGGGGCGGCCGCTACTTCATCGACCTGCTCGACCGTCTGTTCGAGACCGGGGGCGTGCAGCCGCGGATCGTGCAGCGGGTGAACCAGGTCCACGCGATGCTGGCCCTCGTCGGCGCCGGCATCGGCGTCGCGCTGGTGCCGGGCAGTGCCCGGGGCAACAGCATGGCCGACATCCGGCTCCGACCGATCGCCCTGCCGGCCACGACCGGGCCGGAACTGTGGCTCGCGTGGCGCAGCGACAACGCCAATCCGTGCCTGCCCTCGGTGCGGGCCGCGGCGCTGGAGACCGGCGAGGCGTGACCGCCGGCGCCGCCCTGGAAAGTCGGCGCGGCCGGCGATAGGCTGCGCGCCCGCTCCGCTTCCGGTCGCGCTGCCGGCCGGGGCCGCCCCTCCCGGATCAGGCAGGCACCATGAGAGTTTCGGCCGACCTCTGTATCGTGCCGATGGGCGTCGGCCCGTCGGTCTCGCCCTACGTGCGGGAGATCAAGGGGATCATCGAGTCGAGCGGGCTCACCGCCACGATGCATCCCAACGGCACGAACATCGAGGGCGAGCTGTCGGAGATCTGCGCGCTGGCGGAGCGGTGCGAGGCGAGGCTCGCCGAGCTCGGCGTCCAGCGGACCTTCTTCACGCTGATCTTCTCGACGCGCCGGGACAAGGACCAGTCGATGGCCGACAAGCTCGCCGCGGTCTCCTGACCGCGCCCCGATCGGCCCGCAATCCCGGGGCCCACGCCGCGGATCCGGTGATGCGGTGCCGGGGTCGACAGATCTCACGCCGACGGAGCGTCGGCATTCCGGGGCCGCCTTCGGCGCCCCGAAACGAGAGCGCCTGATCCTCTGGGAGGCCTGATCTCACCGAGGTCGGAACAGACCCAGGGCCGCTCTCGATCAGGTCGGCACGGTGACGTCAGCCGAGCCCGCGCCGGGTGAGGCGTGGGTCCCCTCTCCCGCACGGGAGAGGGGCGCGTTGCGGCTGTCTCGAACGTAGTTGCGTTCTCCAGGCCGGCGAGACGCGATCGGAGGCGGCCCTAGCCGTGGCAGGCGCAGCCGGCGTGCTCGCAGCCGGCGTGATCCTTGTGACCGTCCGCGCAGTCGTCGCAGCAATAGGCCTTGCCGTCCCGCGACACGGCCTTGGCGACCGGGATCACGCAGACGCAGTCCTGGCAGGCGCACTTCACCATCTCGACGTCGACGCTGGCCATGGTTTCCTCCTCCGGCAATTGGTCCACGAGTCGACGTTAGAGCCGCGCCACCGGCGAGGGAACCCGCCTGGGAGCGCGGTGACGCGCCCGTGATCCCATTCGCCCGCTCGCGCGTTCCCCCGGTCCGGTGCCCGCTGCGCCGGGTGGAGGGCGCCATGGCCGATCAGAACACCGACGACGTCCGGATCGAGCCCTACGACGGGCCGGCGGGCGGCTGGGGCTCGGCCCGCTCCCTCGTCGAGATCCTGACGCGTGAGGGCGTGCCGGTCACCGGCTCGGCGATGCTGCTCAAGCAGAACAAGCCGGACGGCTATATGTGCACGTCCTGCGCCTGGGCGAAGCCCGCCAAGCCGCTGGCATTCGAGTACTGCGAGAACGGCGCCAAGGCGACGGCCTGGGAGCAGACGCGCCGCCGCGCGACGCCGGACTTCTTCGCCGCGCACACCGTGACCGATCTCCTCGGCTGGAGCGACTACGCCCTGGAGGAGCAGGGCCGCCTGACCCACCCGATGCGCTACGACCCGGCGACGGACCGCTACCGGCCCGTCGCCTGGGCGGAGGCCCTGGCCGAGATCGGCCGGGAGCTGAAGGCGCTGCGCGCGCAGGACCCGCGCTCGGTGGTGTTCTACGCCTCCGGCCGCGCCTCGCTGGAGACGAGCTACATGTGGGCGCTGCTCGCCCGGCTCTACGGCAACAACAACCTGCCGGACTCCTCGAACATGTGCCACGAGCCGACCTCGGTAGCGCTGCCGCAGTCGATCGGGGCGCCGGTCGGCACGGTGCTGCTGGAGGATTTCGAGACCACGGACCTGATCTTCTTCTTCGGCCAGAACGTCGGGTCGAACTCGCCGCGGATGCTGCACCCGCTCCAGGAGGCGCGGCGCCGCGGCGCGCAGATCATCACCTTCAACCCGCTGCGCGAGCGCGGGCTGGAGCGCTTCACCGACCCGCAATCGCCGGTGGAGATGCTCACCCGCTCGTCCACGAAGATCTCGACGCAGTACCACCAGGTGAAGGCCGGCGGCGACCTCGCGGCGCTCACCGGCCTGTGCAAGGCGCTGCTCGCCCTCGACCGGGCCGCGGAGGCTGCCGGCCGGCCGCGGGTGCTCGACCACGCCTTCATCGCCGAGCACACACACGGCTTGGAGGCCTTCGTGACCTTCTGCGACGGGCAGGACTGGGGCGCGCTGGAGCGGCGCTCCGGCCTCACCCGGACCGCCCTGGAGGCCGCCGCCGGGGTCTACGCCCGCGCGAAGGCGGTGATCGGCATCTACGGGATGGGCCTGACGCAGCACCGCAAGGGCACCGAGACCGTCCGGATGCTGGTGAACTTGCTGCTCCTGCGCGGCAATATCGGGAAGCCCGGCGCCGGGATCTGCCCGGTGCGCGGCCACTCGAACGTGCAGGGCCAGCGCACCGTCGGAATCACCGAGAAACCCGAGTTGGCGCCCCTGGACAAGCTGCGGGAACTCTACGGCTTCGAGCCGCCGCGGGAGAAGGGCCTCAACACCGTCGAGACCTGCGAGGGCGTCCTCGACGGGCGCGTGAAGGCCTTCGTGGGGCTCGGCGGCAACTTCCTGCGGGCGATCCCCGACACCGCCCGGATGGAGCCGGCTTGGCGGCGGCAGCGGCTCACCGTGCAGATCTCGACCAAGCTCAACCGCTCGCACCTCGTCACCGGCGCCGTCGCCTACATCCTGCCCTGCCTGGGCCGGATCGAGATCGACCGGCAGGCGAGCGGCCCGCAGGCCGTGTCTATGGAGAGCTCCACCGCGCAGTTCCACGGGTCGCGGGGCGTGGCCGACCCGGTCGGGCCTCACCTGCGCTCCGAGCCCTGGATCGTGGCGGAGATCGCCAAGGCGGCCCTGCCGCCCAACCCCCGCATCGACTGGGACTCGTGGGTCGCCGACTACGCCCGGGTGCGCGACGCGATCGAGGCAACCTACCCGAGCGTGTTCCACGATCTGAACGGCCGCATGTTCCACCCGGGCGGCCTGCTGAAGCCGCTGGGCGCCCGCGACCGCAAGTGGGAGACCGACACCGGCAAAGCGAATTTCGCGGTCCCCGAGGGCCTGGAAGCCGACCCGGACCTTCCCGACCGCGGCCCGGAGGTGCTCGACCTGATCACGCTGCGGTCGAACGACCAGTTCAACACCACGGTCTACGGCTACGACGACCGCTTCCGCGGGGTGAAGGGCACCCGGGACGTGCTGTTCATGAACCGGCGGGACATCGCGCGGCTGGGCCTGAGGGACGGGCTCAGCGTCGACGTGGCGACCGAGGCCGACGACCATGTGACGCGGCGCGTGGGCGGCCTGCGGGTGATCGCCTACGACATCCCGGAGGGCAACTGCGCGGGGTACTATCCGGAGCTGAACGTCCTGCTGCCGCTCTGGCACCACGACGAGCAGTCCAAGACCCCGGCCGCGAAGGCGATCACGGTGCGGGTGACGGCCGCGACCGCCGCACCCTGAGCGGAGCGTCTGGCGTCTGGCGTCCGGTCGCGCGTTCCGGCAAGGAACGACCATGGACCAGGCGACTCCCCCCGACGCGCGACCGGACGCTCCGGCGGACTCGCGGCTGCGCGCGCTCGTCGGCCGGCTCGCCGCCGGAGCGCCCCTGCGGGAGCCGGGCGCGGACCTGTCGCAGCTGAGCGCCGGGCCGGGCGCCCTCGCGGCCGTCCCGGATGCCGGTCCCGGGCCCGACCCCGAATCCGGCGGCCTGACGCTCGTCGGCGCCGACCTGTCCCGCGCCCGCATGGAGGAGGCCGACCTCTCCGGCGCGAACCTGCGCGGGGCGAGCCTCACCGGCGCGGTCGGGCGCTCCACCCGCTTCACCGGAGCGATCCTGGAGGCGGCCGACCTGTCGGAGGCCGATCTCTCGGGAGCGGACTTCACCGGCATCGTCGCCGGGCAGGTGAGGTTCGCGGGAGCGATGCTGGAGGATGCCCGGTTCGGCCAGGCCGCGATGCGCTTCGCCGACCTGTCCGGCGCCCTCCTCGACGGCACCGACTTCGCCGGCGCCGATCTCTGGGGCGCCGACTTCTCCGGGGCGGACGCGGACGACACCGTCTTCCGCGGCGCGCGCCTCGACGAGGCCAAGCTCGGCGACGCCAACCTGACCCACGCGGATTTCGCCGAGGCCAGCCTGACCAAGGCGAGCCTCGCCGGGTCGCGGCTGCGCGGGGCGCACTTCACCGGCGCGAAGCTCGACGGCGCCGATCTCTCGGGGGCGGATCTCTCGGACACCGACCTCGTGCGGCTCAACCTCGCCACCTGCCGGCTGCGGCACGCCCGCTTCGCCGGCGCGTGGCTCAACGGCACGCGGATGAGCGTGGAGCAGCTCGGCGGCGCGGTCGGCGAGGAGGTGGCCGGCGCCTACGAGGCCGCCCAGGCGAGCTACCTCGCCCTGGAGCAGAACTGGAAGAGCATTGGCAGCCACGACGCGGCGAGCTGGGCCTACAAGCGCGGTCGCCGCATGGGCCGCTTCCACGCCGGGCAGCAGGCGCGCGCCGCCTGGTCCGACCGGGACTGGTCCGGGCTCCTGCGCCACGGCTACCGCTGGACCGCCGACCGCTTCGTCGAGTGGCTGTGCGATTACGGCGAGAGCCTGTCGCGCATCGCCCGCGCCTTCGCGCTGCTGATCGTGCTGTTCGGCGGGCTCTTCGGCCTGACCGGCGGCCTGTTCATCCTGGAGGGCCCGGACGCCGGGCCGACCTACAACCCGCTCGATCTCCTGAGCTACAGCGCGCTCAACATGATGACCGCGAACCCGCCGGAGATCGGCCTCAAGCCCACCGGCCGCGTCACCAACCTGCTGGTCGGCATCGAGGGCGGCGTCGGCATCATCCTGATGGGGCTCTACGGCTTCGTCCTGGGCAACCGCCTGCGCCGGTGAGGCCGACAGTCCCGGCGCCGCGTCCCCGGATCCGGGTCGCCCTCAGTCGTTCACGCTGAGCCGCTCGATGACGAGGCTCAGGTCCTTGCGCAGGGCGCGGATCTCCGGCTCGCTGAGTTCGAGCTGGCACATGACGCTCTCGCGGACCGAGACCGCGTCGGCGCGCAGGGCGGCACCCTCCGGCGTCAGGGCGATCTCGACCTCGCGCTCGTCGGACTGGCGCCGGGTCCGCAGCAGGAAACCCGCGCTCTCGAGACGCTTCAGCACCGGTGTCAGCGTGCCGGAATCGAGGCGCAGGCGCCGACCGATCTCCGAGACCGTGACGCCGTCCTGCTCCCACAGCACCAGCAGGACCAGGTATTGCGGATAAGTCAGTCCGAGCCGCTCGAGCAGCGGCCGGTACGACTTGGTCATCCGGTGCGCGGCAGCGTAGAGCGCGTAGCAGAGCTGATTATCGAGGAGCAGCGGATCCGTCTCCGGCAGCGCCTCAGCCGTATCGGCAATATACGCCATATCGTTCGCCCATCGCGGTCCACGCACCGCCACTCTCGACCGCGACCGCGGGTCCGTCATCATACCATAACATGGGATGCCGCCGCGCAAGCTCCGGGCATCCGGCCCGTTCCCTTAACAACCCGATGGGGTTCGTCTCGGGGTTCGCCCCCCGTCCGCGACGGGCGGGAGCGCCGCGAGGGTGTCGAGGAAGCCGGTCTCGTCCTCGAGCGTCCGGAGGTCCAGGCGGACGGTATCGTCGCGGATCCGGCCGATCACCGGCACCGGGAGCCGGCGCAGGTCCTCGGCGAGCCGCCGGCACCGCGCGCCCGCGCCGCGGCCGCCCGCCGAGGCCGGCGCCAGGACCAGGGCGGCGCTGGGCAGCGTCTCCACCGGCAGGGCGCCGGACCCGATCTGGCTGATGCAGTCGGCGACCGTCACCGTGGCGCGGCCGGCGAGTCGCTCCG
This sequence comes from Methylobacterium sp. C33D, assembly GCF_053345825.1. NCBI lineage: Bacteria > Pseudomonadati > Pseudomonadota > Alphaproteobacteria > Hyphomicrobiales > Methylobacteriaceae > Methylobacterium > Methylobacterium sp. C33D. The sequence goes on along the minus strand of NZ_JBKFAV010000049.1, from coordinate 1,512 downwards.
CCACGGCGGGGGCGAGGCGCTCGGCCTGCGCGGCGATCGCGTCGCGCTGGCGGGTGAGGAGCCGCAGGGTCGGCAGCTCCGCGCGCAGCCGCTCGGGGTGCAGGTAGAGCCGCAGCACCGCCGCGAGGGCCGCGTAGGTCATCTTGTCGACGCGCAGGGCCCGCTTGAGCGGGTTCCTGCGCACGCGGGCGATCAGGTCCGTCCGGCCGGCCACGATGCCGCACTGGACCGCGCCGAGCAGCTTGTCGCCGCTGAAGGTGACGATGTCGGCCCGCTCCAGGGCGTCGCGGACCGTCGGTTCGGGGGGCAGCCCGTAGGCCGCGAGGTCGACGAGGCTGCCGCTGCCGAGATCGTCCGCCAGCGGCACGCCGCGTTCGCGGCAGAGGGCGTGGAGGGCGGCGGGATCCGCCGCCGCGGTGAAGCCCGCGATGGCGTAGTTGCTCGGATGCACCTTCATCACGAGGCCGGTGCGGGGCCCGAGGGCCTCCGCGTAGTCGCGCAGGTGGGTGCGGTTGGTGGTGCCGACCTCGCGCAGGCGGCAGCCGGCCCGCACCATCACGTCCGGCACCCGGAACGAGCCGCCGATCTCCACGAGCTCGCCGCGGGAGACCACCACCTCCTTGCGCATGGCGAGCGCGTTCAGGACCAGCAGCACCGCGGCGGCGTTGTTGTTGACCACCACCGCGGCCTCGGCGCCGGTCAGGCGGCAGATCAGGGCCTCGACATGGTCGTCCCGCTCGCCGCGGGCGCCGGTCTCGAGATCGAACTCGAGGTTGCTCGCCTGCACCATCACGGCGGCCACCGCCTCCGCGGCCGAGCGGGGCAGCAGGGCGCGGCCGAGATTGGTGTGCAGCACCGTCCCGGTCAGGTTGAGGACCGGCCGCAGGGACGGCCGGCGCTCGGCGGCGAGCCGCGCCGACGCCGCGGCCCGGATCGCCGCCGCGTCCGGGACGGGGCCGCCCCCGGCCCGGATCCCGGCCAGCACCGCCCGGACGGCGTCCGTGTAGGCCGTCCGCCCGTAGCTCTCGAGATCCCCCGGAGGGGCGGCGCCGACGAGGCGCTCCACCGCGGGGATCCGGCGCTGGGACGGCGCCGGGGCATCGGCCGGGCGGGTGGGGACGGGTCCGTTCATGTCGGACCAGAGATAACCATCCCGCGGCACGGAGCCAGCCCGTCGACGCGCGGAGAATGCGCGCAGGTTGTTCCGGTCCCGGCCCGACGGTAAGGGCAGGTCCTGAAATCGGCGTCCGAGAGTCCATCGCACCCGCGCGGGGCGGGCTCGGCCGCGCCGACCCCGCCGAGCCCTCTCGGGAGACGTCACCATGTCCCGACCTTCGATCCAGATCCACCCGATGATCCTGTGCGGCGGGACGGGGACGCGGCTTTGGCCGGCGTCGCGGGAGAGCATGCCCAAGCAGTTCGCCCGTCTGGTCGACGCCGAGCGCTCGACCTTCCAGGCGACGCTGGCGCGGGTGTCGGACGCCGCCGTCTTCGCCACGCCCACCGTCATCG